>NZ_JBALSS010000024.1:0-36744 GCF_036967045.1 Bacillus sp. JJ1609
CGCTTGTCGGGGCTGACCAAGGCGCTTACGCTTTTCTCATATTATGCAACAGTTTTGCTGTTTTCCACAAGGAAATCAACTGCTTTTTTCAATTGAAGATCACCTTGGATACCTTCAAGGCTTCCGCCTAGTGCAGCTTTGATGTTATCAACAGTCATGTTGTACATTTCAGCCATCTTCTCTAGCTCAGCATTTACTTCTTCATCAGTAACTTCGATGTTTTCAGCTTTTGCAATAGCTTCAAGAGTTAGGTTTACACGAACGCGTGTAGCAGCTTCTTCTTTCATTTGGCCGCGAAGAGCAGCTTCATCTTGACCAGAGAACTGGAAGTAAAGCTCAAGGTTCATACCTTGCATTTGCAGGCGCTGTTCGAATTCATTGATCATGCGGTCAACTTCAGTGTCAACCATTGCATCTGGAACTTCGATTTCAGCGTTAGCTGCAGCTTTTTCTACGATTGTGTCACGTACGTGATGTTCTTTCTGGTGCTCTTTGTCGTGAGTTAGACGATCTTTGATTTTAGCTTTAAGCGCATCTAAAGTTTCAACTTCTTCATCAGCGTCTTTAGCAAACTCATCATCTAGAGCTGGAAGTTCTTTTCCTTTGATTTCGTGAATCTTCACTTTGAAAGTAGCTGGCTTTCCAGCAAGTTCAGCTGCATGGTACTCTTCAGGGAAAGATACCTCTACATCTTTTTCTTCGCCAGTAGCAGTTCCAACTAGCTGTTCTTCGAAACCAGGGATGAATGAACCTGAACCAAGTTCAAGTGAATAGTTTTCTGCTTTTCCGCCTTCGAAAGCTTCGCCATCAACGAATCCTTCGAAATCGATAACAACAGTGTCGCCTTCTGCAGCAGTGCCTTCTTCTTTAACAACAAGCTCTGCCTGCTTCTCTTGCATTGTTTTTAATTCGTTTTCTACTTCTTCATCCGTTACGTTTGTATCGAATGCTTCAACTTCAAGGCCTTTGTAGTCGCCAAGCTTCACTTCAGGCTTAACAGTTACAGTAGCCTTGAAGATCATGCTCTTGCCTTTTTCGATTTGTTCTACATCGATTTCAGGACGGTCAACTGGCTCGATTCCAGTTTCAACGATAGCATTTGCATATGCTTCAGGAAGAAGGATATCAATTGCATCCTGGTATAAAGATTCTACACCAAAACGTTTTTCGAACATTTGGCGTGGCATTTTTCCTTTACGGAAGCCTGGTACGTTAACTTTTGTAACGACCTTTTTGAATGCAGCGTCTAAACCTTGGTTTACTTTTTCTGCATCTACTTCAATTGTTAGAACCGCTTGGTTCTTTTCTAATTTCTCTAATTTTGCAGACATACAGTTCCCTCCAACAATAATCTATTGTCATGTTTCATTCGACGATGAATACTCTTGTTAACCAAGCAATATTCCAGATTAGATGTAAAATAGAATGATTTTTACATAATACAACCACTACATTATAACACAGGTTTATTTCGTTTCAACAGCTTGGACTATATTATCGGGTAAGAAATTTCTTCTAGCATCCGGATAAAAGCAAGAACCTGCCCGGTTTCTGTCTCAGAACTAGTATACAATTCAACAAAAGACTCAAGTGGTTCATCAAATCCATAATATTCATTCGCCATAAAATGATAGGCAGCCGCCCATGCCTCTGCCCCTCCGTTTGGCAAATCAAACGGATAGATCAGAAAGAAATGCCTCTCAATTAAACTTAAAATATTCTCAAATAGAACTGGATCAGCATTCTCTAATTCGTCCCCGAGAATTTGGATGACATCATTCACCGCGATGTAATCCTTCAGTTCTGGAAGCCTTGTGGGAATGAACGATTTCTCCCAGCCGAATTTACGGACATCTGTCTCTTCTGCATATTCCTGTTCTTTCAATATATTAAGGAGCATTGTTTTTTGAAAAGGGTGGCCATGTTCTGAGGCTAAGTACTCTTTTATTTCTTTTATGTAAGGACGGATATTTTCTTTTGTCAGCCTTGCTGCAATCATTACCTGATCTTTTGGATCCTGCAGATCGAATAACCCCAGGGACACTCCTTCTGGTTCCACTTCAGTCGCTACTTCCATTTCTGGTCCGCCTTCGAGCATCCTCCTGCCGAATTCAAGCATTCTTGTAAAATGTTCCTGCTTATCTGCAGGAATTTCCTTTTCATCAAGAAGTGCTTCTATAGTAGAAACAATTTCTTCATATTCATTCAGCTGTACAAGAATCATCAAGTATAAATCGATTACTTGAATGTAATCACCCAATCCGCTTCGAAGCATCTGAGCCGCAATCTGTTTCGCTTGCTTTACATATCCGGCCTCAAAGTTAGCCAGGACCAGGCCCACATAAATATCGCTGTTCTCCGGGTCATGCACCAGAGCCTCCTCAAGAAATTGGATGGCATCCCTGTATTTTTTCTGCTTGAGGTAGTCAAGCCCCTTCTCTAACAGGCGCTTTTCCAGACCGGGAAACAGGATCACATTGTCCTTTTTCGAATCCCGTTTATTCATAAACATACCGCCTTACTCTCGATTTTATTGGTAAATTTCCTAGTTGTTTTACGGTTAGACTATTTTAAAGCTTCATTATGTTTTTAACTATGTTGATTAGAGTGGAAATCAGCTTATTAAAACCAACAAAGTCTACAAAAACAGCCAAAAAGAATGACTGAAAGATTTAAAGAGTTTCAAAACGAGTTTTTTGTTGAAGTAAGTTTAGCATGAAATAAAGAAAAAACAAAAAGATTCACAAGCAATGCCTGTGAATCCGTCTGTTTTTATCCAATTAGTTCCCTTTTCTGTGATTGATTTTCTTCATATGCTTCAATGCTATCTTCCAGCTGTAAAGTCAATTCTATTTCATCCCAGCCATTCAGGAGCATATTGTACCAGTATGGATGAATGTCAAAAGTAGTTTCAAATCCATTTTTGTCAGAAACCGACTTTGTTTCTAATGAAACCGTCAATTCATACGGCTGATTCCCGGCTTGCTTTAGTAGATAGGAAACTTCATTTTCTTTTAAAACAATTGGGAGGATTCCATTCTTTAGACAGTTTTGGCGAAAAATATCTGCAAAGGACGGTGCAATCAAAACTTTGAATCCATAATCCTGCAATGCCCATGGAGCATGTTCCCTTGAGGACCCGCAGCCGAAATTCTCATTTGCGATTAAAATGGATGCACCTTCATTCTCTGGCTGGTTAAGTTCAAAATTCTCATTCAGCTCTCCATTCGGATTAAAACGCCAGTCATAAAACAAGAACTCTCCGAAACCAGTTTTCTCAATTCTTTTTAGGAATTGTTTGGGGATGATCTGATCGGTATCAACATTTGTCCGGTCCATTCCTACAGCTTTTCCGGTCCATTCTTTAAAACTCGACATATCAGGCTCCTTTCTGCATGCTCTTTGATGCAGGCACTTTAAATCATGGCTCCAACCATTGATCTTACATCGACAAAGCGTCCATGTAGTGCAGCTGCGGCTGCCATTGCAGGGCTGACAAGGTGGGTTCGCGCCCCAGCTCCCTGTCTCCCCTCAAAATTCCGGTTCGATGTGGAGGCACAGTGTTCTTGCGGCCCTACTATATCGGCATTCATGCTCAAGCACATACTGCAGCCGGATTCTCGCCACTCAAATCCTGCATCAATAAAATGTTTGTCAATTCCTTCTTCTTCCGCTAATTTTTTGACATTTTGCGAGCCTGGAACGACAATGGCCTGGACTCCAGGAGCCACACTCTTCCCTTTGATTATTTCAGCAGCAGCCCTGAGATCCTCAAGCCGGGAATTTGTACACGATCCAATAAAAACCTTTGTGACTTCTACATCTGCGATTTGCTGTCCTTCCTCAAGACCCATATAATCAAATGCTCTCTGGACGGACTTTCTTTCCGCCTCAGAATCACATTCATCCAAAAACGGAACTCTTCCTGTGACAGGGACTGTCATCGATGGGTTCGTACCCCAGCTGACCATTGGGGCTATTTCGTTTCCATCAACTGCTATGACCGCATCGTACTCTGCATCCTCATCTGAGGCAAGCTGCTTCCAGTCCAGAATCGAATCTAGGAAAGCATCACCTTCAGGGACATACTTCCTACCGTTTAAGTAAGCAAATGTTGTTGCATCCGGGGCTACAAGAGAGGCCTTTGCCCCTCCTTCTATGGACATATTGCAGATAGTCATCCTTTCTTCCATCGACATTGCCTTGATGACATCTCCGCAAAATTCTATTACATATCCTGTTCCAAAATTGACACCATATTTGCTGATAACAAACAATATGACGTCCTTTGCGCTTACTCCAGGCCCTAGGGTACCGGAAACTTCCACCTTCAACGTCTTGGGCTTAGACTGCCACAAGGTTTGCGTCGCTAGGACATGCTCAACTTCACTGGTGCCTATGCCAAATGCCAACGACCCAAAGGCTCCGTGCGTAGATGTATGGCTATCCCCGCACACTATGGTCATCCCTGGTTTCGTCAATCCAAGCTCAGGCCCTATTACATGAACGATGCCTTGTTCAGGACTATCCAGATCAGCTAGCTGTATCCCTTGCTCCAAGCAATTTCTCCTAAGTGTATCCATTTGAGTTTTAGCCACCGGATCATTAATCTGGCTGCGGTTTACCGTTGGAACGTTATGGTCCATCGTTGCAAAGGTAAGGTCAGGCCTCCGTACTGGCCGATTTTTCATTTTAAGTCCAGAGAAAGCCTGTGGTGAGGTTACCTCATGGACAAGATGCAAATCTATATAGATGAGGTCTGGTTTACCTTCTTCCCAATGAACAATATGGCTTTCCCAAATTTTATCGATGATTGTTTTACCCACACGCAGCCTCCCCTTTTTTTGAAAAATTCTGATATAACTAAGCGTAAGCGCTCATGATATTTAAAATTGCTTCATTATCCAGAAGTGCTGCCTTAATTTCATCTACCATTTCTTCCGTAGTGATCGCGGCATTTCCAAAATCAGCAATATCACGAGTCCTGCTTCCTGAATCGAGCACCTGCATGACCGCATTTTCAACCGCTTCAGCTTCATCGGACATTCCAAATGACATTCTGAGCATCATTGCTGCAGAGAGAATCATCGCAATCGGATTAGCCGAATTCTGTCCAGCAATATCCGGAGCTGAACCGTGGATAGGCTCATATAGGTATGGACCATCAACCGAGACACTTGCCGATGGCAGCATGCCAAGTGATCCAGTTAAAACCGAAGCTTCATCGCTTAAGATGTCGCCAAACATATTTTCCGTCACCATTACATCGAACTGTCGAGGATTCTTGATGAGCTGCATGGCTGCATTGTCAACTAGCATATGCTCCAGCTGAACCTGAGGAAAATCTCTCGCTACCTCTTCTGCCGTCTCCCGCCACATTCGGCTTGATTCCAAAACATTCGCTTTGTCCACGGATGTCACTTTGCCTCTTCGACTTGAAGCTAACTTAAATGCGTACCGAATTACTCTCTCAATCTCTTTTTTCTGGTAAAATAACGTATCTACTACCGATGCCTCGCCTTTTTGCATCGTTCTCTCACTCGGTTTGCCAAAGTATAGCCCGCCTGTCAATTCCCTGACAACGACCATATCAGCTCCTTCAATCACTTCCTTGCGAAGCGGTGATACCCCGGAAATACTAGAATAGTAATGAACAGGGCGAACATTGGCGTACAGACCAAGGTCTTTCCTGATTTTCAGCAGCCCCTTTTCTGGACGAAGATGTCCTGGGAGCATATCCCATTTAGGCCCCCCTACTGCTCCTAACAGTACTGCATCACTTGCTTGGCAAAGATCGATTGTCTGCTGCGGAAGCGGTGTGCCGAATTCATCGATTGCCCCTCCGCCAATATCGCCAAATAAGAATTGAAATTTATGTCCGTAAAGCTCACCTACTGCCCGGAGGATACTGACCGCCCCCCTGCTTACTTCTTTGCCTACTCCATCACCTGGCAGGACTGCGATCCTTTTTTCCATAACTTTCGCCTCCATTTTTTATATGGTATTTTAATCACTTAACCATTCACTGCGATCTTTTTGTTTTCTTCAATATATAGAACCCTGTTGACTGCGTTTAGATATGCTTTTGCTGAAGCCTCCAGAACGTCTTGGGCAAGGCCTCTTCCGCTTGTCTCCGTTCCGCCAAATTTAAGTTTTACATAGACTTGTGCCAGGGCATCCCTGCCAGCGCCAACTGATTGAATTCGATAATCAAGCAAATTGGCAGTTTCCTTCATGCATTTTTCAAGCGTGTTATATAAAGCTTCGATACTGCCAGAACCTGTCGATGCCTCCTGGATCAATTCGTTTTGACAGCCTGAAAGAGAAACGGTAGCCGTAGGAACCTGGTTGGTCCCATACTGCACCTGGATTGAATTCAAGCGATAATACTGTTGTTCTTTTGATAGCTTCTCTTCCAAAATGATTGCTGCCAAATCCTCATCGGTCATTTCCTTTTTACGGTCTGCCAGCTCCTTGAATACCGCGAATAGATGGTTAATATCCTGATCAGGTACTGACAGGCCAATTTCGTTCAGACGGTTCCGGAATGCGTGCCGCCCAGAATGCTTCCCGAGAACCATCGAATTATTCTGCAGGCCAACCAGCTCGGGTGAAATGATTTCATAGGTTGTTTTTTCTTTTAAAACTCCATCCTGATGGATTCCTGATTCATGTGCAAACGCATTTCTTCCTACTACCGCTTTATTAGCTGGGACAATCATCCCTGTCAACTTGCTGACGAGACTGCTAGTTCTGCTGATTTCGTTTAGGTTCATTTTCGTCTCAGCCTGATAAAAATCTTTTCGGATATGAAGGGCAACACCGAATTCTTCTAAAGCTGCATTACCAGCTCTCTCACCAATCCCATTGATTGTCCCTTCTACCTGGGTAGCCCCCGCTGATACAGCAGCCAGTGAGTTGGCAATTGCCATCCCAAGGTCATCATGACAGTGTGCCGAAAGTTCAACTTTACTAATAGAAGGAACATTCTCTTGCAAATACTTAAAGATATTTCCGTATTCCATTGGCGAAATATACCCCACAGTATCAGGTATATTTATGACCTTCGCCCCTGCCTTGATCACTTCTTCCACGATTTCAGCCAAATATTCAAGTTCTGTCCGGCATGCGTCCTCTGCTGACCACTGGACAACTGGAAATTTAGCTGCAGCATATTTTACAGTTCTTACAGCTGTTTCAATCACTTCCGCTTTTGTCTGTTTCAGCTTATGCACCCTATGAATGGGAGAAGTGGCAATAAACAAGTGAAGTCTTGGCTCCGCACCATATCTTAAAGCCTCCCAGGCTGCATCAATATCAGATAAAACCGATCTTGCCAGCCCCGTTACAGAACATCCCTTGATCGCCCGGGAAATTTCCGCTACAGATGCAAAATCTCCTTTAGACGCTGCTGGGAATCCAGCTTCAATAATATCAACATTCAGCCTTTCCAGCTGTTTCGCTATTTCAAGCTTTTCGGTAAAATTAAGATTCACTCCGGCCGATTGCTCTCCATCCCTCAATGTTGTATCAAAAATTTTAATTCTTCGCACTAGCAGCCACTTCTCTCTGCTTTTGTTTATTGACAAAAGGCATCATCTTTCTTAGTTCTCTTCCAACCTCTTCAATTTGATGACGGTTTTCCTTTTCATTGATTGCATTGAAAACAGGTCGGCTTGCTTTATTTTCGGCAATCCATCCTTCAGCGAATTTGCCATCCTGGATATCCTTCAGAACGCTTTTCATTTCTTGTTTTACCTGATCATTAACAATTCTCGGTCCGCTGACGAAATCTCCCCATTGTGCAGTATCTGAGATAGAATAGCGCATACCTTCAAGTCCGCCTTCGTACATCAAGTCTACAATCAGCTTCAGTTCATGCATCGTTTCAAAATAAGCCAGTTCTGGCTGGTAGCCTGCTTCAACTAGAGTTTCAAATCCCGCTTTTACCAGCGATGTAAGTCCGCCGCAAAGGACAGCCTGTTCTCCGAATAAATCAGTTTCTGTTTCTTCCTTAAAAGTTGTCTCCAGAGCACCCGCTCTTAAAGCACCAATCGCTTTTGCATAGGCAAGCGCCAATTCCCTTGCCTCCCCTGTGATATCTTGATGGACAGCAAACAGCGCCGGCACACCTGCACCTTCCTCGTAAGTCCTTCTGACAAGATGCCCAGGACCCTTAGGGGCAACAAGCAATACATCACAATTTTCCGGAGGTACGATCTGGTTAAAATGAATATTGAATCCGTGTGCAAACATGAGTGCCTGATTTGTCAGCTGAGGTTCGATTTCTTCTTTGTAAACCGATGTCTGAAGTTCATCTGGCAAGAGAATCATTACCACATTTGATTGAGCCACCGCCTCAGAAACAGCTTTGACCTCAAAGCCATCCTGCTCGGCCTTTTCCCATGACTTTCCTCTTCTAAGCCCAACTACAACCTCAACACCGCTGTCCCTTAAATTTTGCGCATGAGCATGCCCCTGGGATCCATATCCCACAACCGCCACTTTCTTTTCTTTAAAATAAGTCTCGTTTGCATCACCGTTATAATACATTTTCGCCATTTTCCGTCTCCCCTTCTTATCCGCATATTATTTTGGAATTTCACTACGTTACTTGATTCTGCATCTGAATTTGGTTTAAATACTTAATTCCAGTACGAAACTGGTTTAACGCGCTATTAAGAAGTGCATATAAAGAATTCACGGATGATTCAAAAGCAATTACCAATAGATCCTATACAAACGAAAGAGCTTTTTGCTGGTTTCCAGGCTGGTAGCCTCTTGGAAACGCTGTTGTTCCGGTCCGTGCCATTTCTTTAATTCCATAAGGTTTGATTAATTCGATAAAGGCTTCGATTTTTTCTGATTCGCCTGTTAATTGGATGATAATGCTATCCTTGCTGACATCGATTACTGAAGCTCGAAATGGCTCAATGATTGAATAGATTTCTGAACGGTTATGCGGCAGTACCGGAACTTTCATGAGTACAAGCTCCCTTGCCACAACGGCCTGGTCGCTGATATCGGCAACCTTAAGGACATCGATCTGCTTATTCAGCTGTTTTGTAATTTGTTCTGCCATTCGATCGTCCTCAACATGGACAACACATGTCATTCTCGAAACACCTTCATGCTCCGTCGGGCCGACTGAAATGCTTTCGATATTATAATTTCTTTTCGTAAACAAATTGGTAATCCGGTTCAGGACTCCCGGTCTGTTCAAGACAGTTATTGTGATTATTCTTTTCATTTCTTAACACCCACCATTTCGTGGATTCCCTTCCCTGGGGCAATCATCGGATACACATTTTCATCAGCATCAACCCTGAAATCCAGAAGAACCGGTTCACTGTTATTTAATACTTCATCTAGCACTGCATGGGCCTCGGCTTCCGAATTGATTTTATAGCCTTTAATGCCATAGGCTTCTGCCAGTTTTACAAACGATGGCTGAACTGGATTTTTGCTGTGAGAAAATCTCGAGCCATAAAAGATTTCCTGCCACTGCCTTACCATCCCCAATGCTTTATTATTAAAAATGGCTAGTTTAATTGGCAGCTGAAACTCGGCAATAACAGCAAGTTCCTGTGTAGACATCTGGAATCCCCCGTCGCCGAGTACTGCTATCACACAGGCTGTTGGATCTGCAAGCTGGGCACCAATGCTAGCCGGAAGGCCAAAGCCCATAGTCCCAAGTCCACCTGACGTAACCCAGCGATCAGCATTTTCGAATTGATAATATTGTGCTGCCCACATTTGATGCTGTCCTACATCGGTAACAACAATCGCTTCCCCGCCCGTTTTTTCATAAAGCAGTTCCATGACCTTTTGCGGCTTAAGCAAGCCGGTGTTCTCGTAGTAGTAGGGGAAATCTTTTTTCCAGGAAGAGATCGTTTCCACCCATTCATCCTGTTCAGGCGGTTTAGTGTCTTGTCTGACCAGCTGGCTTAACGCTTCACGGGCATCCCCGACGACAGGAATATGGGTGTGGACATTCTTGCCGATTTCAGCAGGATCAATATCAATATGCGCCACCCGCGCATTTGGAGCGAAATGCTTCAGATTACCCGTCAGCCTGTCATCAAACCTCGCCCCGATATTAATCAATAAGTCACATTGATAGAGGGCCATATTTGCAGCATAGCAGCCGTGCATGCCTGCCATTCCAAGGTACAATTCATGGCCCGCCGGAAAACCGCCTAATCCTAAAAGCGTATGGACTACATGCAGCTTCTGCTGTTCCGCATATTGTTTTAATAAGGCGGACGCTTTGGCATGCAGGATACCCGCTCCTGCAAGAATTACGGGACGTTTTGCTTTACTTACTGCTTCTGCCAGCTTCCTCACCTGAAGTAAATTAGGTTCAATTGTTGGCTGGTATCCTGGGAGAGAGATTTCCTGCTCCTGAAGCTCCTCCGTCAGTGCTGCTGCAAGGTCCTTCGGAAAATCAATGACTACCGGACCTGGCCTGCCGCTGGTCGCAATATAAAATGCTTCTTTGACGATTCGCGGAATGTCCTTTGTGTCCCGGATTTGATAATTGTATTTTGTAATAGGAGTGGTGATCCCGAGTATGTCAGCCTCCTGGAAGGCATCCGACCCAATTACACCTGTTGCCACCTGGCCTGTGATCACTACGAGAGGCAAAGAATCCATCATTGCATCTGCCAAGCCAGTAATAATATTTGTTGCACCTGGGCCCGAAGTCGCAATCACCACTCCAGGCTTCCCGCTGATTCGTGCGTATCCCTCAGCGGCGTGTATTCCTCCCTGCTCATGCCTTGGGAGGACATGAAGTATTTTAGAATCATAGAGTTTGTCATAAATCGGGAGGACAGCTCCTCCTGGATAGCCAAAAATGACTTCAACGTTTTCCTTCTCCAAAGCTTTCAAAAGTAAATCAGCGCCGCTGAGACCAGTTGCCAACGGTTTCTTTTCCTTCAAGGCAGCTTCCTGCACCATTTTTACGAATCCCCCCTACTAGTTTGTTTTAGATTTCAAAATCGCTCTAATCCATGATGTTATTTTTCCCGGTACTATTCACTGGCTAAAATTACTCTAAGGTAACAATTCAAGATAAGAGCTTTCTTCAAAATAAAAAAGCCTATTCCATCTCCATATGCCTGGCAAGACCAGGCAAAGGGATGGAATAGGCTTTGTCTCCTGTTCCACGGTACCACCCTTCTTCACGCATGAATGCGTGCGCTCGTGACAGCATCTGCTGCCGTTTTTGATAACGAGTGTGATCGACACTCGGCCGGTTTTACTGGGAATCCCTTTCAAACCGGCGCTCCAGGGTGAGTTCATTTAATGCGGCACCGCCGGTTCTCAGCATTCCCGGCTCTCTGTCCATGCTTATCGCAAAAAATTACTTGTCCCCGTCTTCGCTTTCTCCTTATGAAGCTAACTGACTTGATGTGTTTCTTTTTCCTGATAAACCTGAACGCCTTCCGCAACAACCTTTGCTCGGAACTCTCGCAAAATATTCTTCGTGTGCTTCCCTGGTGTTCCCTCCCCAATGACTCTGCCATCTACTTTTACAACAGCAATGACTTCTGCGGCGGTCCCAGTCAGGAATACCTCATCCGCAGTGTAAACATCGTGCCGGGTGAACGGTTCCTCCTTAACCTCATACCCAAGATTGCTAGCGATTTCAATGACTGCATTTCTTGTAATTCCTTCTAATGCCCCTACATAACCTGGCGGGGTGAGGAATGTATTCCCTCTGATAATAAAAACATTATCTGCTGAGCCTTCAGCAACATATCCTTGGTCATTCAGCATGAGTGCTTCACTGACATTTGCGAGATGGGCTTCAATCCTAACTAGGACATTATTTAAATAATTTAGTGATTTGACTTTTGGGCTAAGAACGTCTGGCCTGTTTCTTCTTGTTGCAACTGTCACAATATCGAGCCCTCGCTCATACAATTCCTTCGGGAAGATAGCAAGTGGTTCTACGATAATAACTACATTAGCCTGAGGACACTTATACGGGTCTAAACCTAGATCACCGACCCCTCTTGAGACTACGATTCTGATATAGGCATCTCTTAATCGATTCCGTTCTACTGTTTCTACAACCAAATCAGTGAACTCTTCTTTAGAGTGGGGCATATTCAGCATTATTGATTTTGCGGACCGATATAGACGGTCCATATGTTCTTCTATCCTGAATATATTGCCGCTGTATACCCGAATCCCTTCAAAAACACCGTCTCCGTATAGAAAACCATGATCATATACAGAAACTTTAGCATTTTCCTTGGTGACAAACTCACCATTTAAGTAAATCCATTGATCGGGCACAATTAACACTCCTTTAATGATTAGACGCTTTAAATAGTTAAAATTTAAATTTAAAAAAATACAATTTCATACAATCGTAAATTGAAATAAAACTGTCTTTCATTCTGGCTGCAGCCAACTTGTTTTTTTTATTTGAGGATTATCTTACGCCCAAAATGAACCCTCGTCAACAGTGTTTTTCTAAATTATTTGATAATTTTGATTAATTAGTTTATTTGTATCCGCTTACATTGTTGATATATTCACATTTATAAAAAGGAAAATTTTTTTTAAAACATAGTGGATTTATCTTGAAAGAGTTAACTGCGAAGTCACTACGAATGGGATATGAACATAAATGGCTCTACATGAAAAAACAAAAAAAAACTCACCTTGTAGCAAGGTGAGTTAAGGTATGTAGTTTAAGTGGCGTCCCAGGAGAGATTCGAACTCCCGACCGCACGCTTAGAAGGCGTGTGCTCTATCCAGCTGAGCTACTGGGACAAATATGTTTTTTAAAGACAAGATTTATTATATTAGCCAAACAACTAAATGTCAATAAATAAATTAAACTTTTTTTGAGGGGAGTTGTTCAATCTCCCCTCAAAAAAATATTATAGTTCTTTTATGCTTTTTTGGGAAGGGTAAATTCCTGTCTTAGCTCAGTCATTTCTCCATTTCCATAGTCATGGATTTGGAGCATTGCTTTTCCCTCTTTGAGTTCAAGTATGACATAGGTCCTTTCCTTCCTCGCCCTCGGAAGCCTGATGCTGCCGGGATTGATAAACAAGACATCGTCGACCATTTCCGCGCCTAATATATGCGAATGGCCAAAACAAACAATATCTGCCTGGAGTTCTTTTGCCTTATAAAACAAATTTCCCAGTGTAGTTTTGACTGAGTAAAGATGCCCATGTGTAACAAAGATTTTCACTCCCTTTATCACGTGAGTATCATCATCAGGAAAGTTTCCAAGAAAATCACAATTTCCCCTAACGGATCTGAAACTTTTTATCGCTGCATCATCTTCAGCCAATTCGGAATCACCACAGTGGATCATTAAAACAGCATCCTGCCCATGAAGTTTCTCGATTCCCTCAAGCAATTCCGTAGAACCATGGCTGTCGCTTACAATCAGGATTTTACACATTGCTTTGCTTCCGATGCTTTAGCGTTTTTTCAAGCTGTTTGATCGCATTTGCCCTGTGGCTAATCTTGTTTTTCTCTTCGGAAGACAGCTCAGCCATTGCCTCCCCTTCTGATTCAACAAAAAACACAGGGTCATAGCCAAAGCCATTAGAGCCTCTTCGTTCACGAAGGATATGTCCTTCACAAGTACCAAATACAGTTAGCGTTTCTTTCCCAGGTTCAGCCATTGCCAAGGCACAGCAAAATCTGGCAGTCCGCTCGTTTTCTGGCACATCCTGAAGTTCAGCGAGAACTTTGTCGATGTTCGCTTCATCATTTTTTTCTATTCCTGCATATCTGGCAGAATAGACTCCTGGACGTCCTTCAAGCGCATCCACTTCCAGGCCAGAATCATCCCCAATGACCATGACGCCGAGCACCTTTGAGATTGTCTCCGCTTTTAACACAGCATTTTCCTCAAAAGTAGTACCTGTCTCATCAACGTCTTCGAGCTCTGGATAATCAAGAAGCGTTTTTACTGTCATTCCCAATGGCAGAAAAAGCTTCTCAAACTCCTTTGCTTTTCCAATGTTTTTCGTCGCAATTATTACTGTATTCATCTTGAGATCTCCCCCTATCTCTTTTTGGCGCTCGCAATCTTCGCTGCCAATTCTTCTCCAAGAGCTTCTTTCTGCATTTCAAAAAGCTCCATGATCCCTTCCTGAGCAGCCTTCAGCAGCTCCTGAAGCTGGCTGTATGAAAAAGTTGCCTCTTCACCAGTGCCCTGCAGCTCAACAAATTCGCCATTTCCAGTCATGACGACATTCATGTCTACGTTTGCCTTAGAATCCTCAACATAATTCAAATCAACAACTGGCTGGCCATTCTCCAAAATGCCAACACTGGTTGCGGCCAGGAAATCTGTTAAAGGGAAACTAGATAGTTTTTTCTGCTTGCTAAGCCTGTAAAGAGCCTGGGCCATCGCAACATATGCTCCTGTGATGGAAGCGGTGCGTGTTCCGCCATCTGCCTGAATAACATCACAATCAATCCAGACTGTCCGCTCCCCGATTGCTTCAAGATTTACAACGGCTCTCAAAGCTCTTCCAATCAAGCGCTGGATTTCCATAGTCCTTCCGGAAATTTTGCCCTTAGCCGCTTCTCTAATATTCCTTTGCTCCGTAGCACGCGGTAGCATGGAGTATTCTGCCGTAATCCATCCCTTTCCTTCCCCGCGCATAAATGGCGGAACTCGATCCTCTATGCTGGCAGTACATATAACCTTTGTATCACCGACAGAAATCAATACAGAGCCCTCTGGATGCTTTAAATAATCTGTTTCAATATGTATCGGCCTTAATTGTAAAGGTTCACGCCCATCAAATCGCATTTATTAATCCTCCTTGGCATTTATGAAAGGCAGAACTTTAACGGCTGCCCCCAATAACAATAAATAAGAGGCAGCAAAATGCCTGCCTCTTCATATGTCTTTATTTAGTATACCAAAATCGCGCTATTAAAAACTACCAGTGTTAACTTTTTCAGGTCTTGTAACCGGCTCTGATAGCTTCTCGCCCTTCTCTGTCAATACATCCGCCTTCCCCTTCACCGTAAGAGCCACACTCTTAACACCTGCCTGCTCAGTCAGGGAAAGCACGAGAGAGTTCAATACATGCTCGGAAACCATTTTTTCTTCAAAGCTGCCATAAATCGATTCATTAAAGTTCAAAGTTAACTTTCCATCCTCTAGCTTAGGAGTATCTAAAAGTTTTACATCTCCCTGGAACTCTGATAAAAGATTGGATGCATAGGCAGGTCCTTCTACAAGCTCGTTTACGATCGCTGTAATATTGTCTTTAAAGTCATTGCTGACACGTCGAGTTACTGGAACATAATAATACGCGCCTTCTTCACCGCCTACATAGTAGACTGTCACCGCTTTAGTATTTGTGATGTCAACAACATCAGAGTTATCCATGTTAATGCCATTAGCTCTGCTCAATTCTTCGCCAATTGGAGTGCCATTCACAGGCATTTCCTCTAGCGGCGTACCATTCAGCTGCAGCTTAACATCCTTTACACTCTCAAATTGAGTAAGAGTCCAAGTTACAGCCTGTAAAATCCTCTTCTCATCCTCTTTTTTGTAGTTTGCAAATTCTTTTGAGAAGTCAACTGTAGCTGTGCCATCCTTGATGTTAACCGTCATTTGCGTATCCGCTGGCAGGACTGCACGGAATCCATTTGGCAGCATTTCCTCAACAGGTCCGTTGGCTACTAGGTACATTAGAGCCTGTTTGGCTACACTCTCTGTCTTAGGAAGATCCATTGCCTGGGATACAACATAACCATTTTTGTCAATCAGATACAGTTCTGTCTTGACTGTCGTTTCCACTGCTTCTGTTTTATCCTGCTTTGTTTCTGTAGAGGTATTCTCATCGACTGCTGCTCCATCCTCCGTGAAGGTTACATCCTGCGGTGGATCAATTTTCTTTTTTTCTTCGCCCCCAAATAGCCCGCAGCCTGACAGAAAAACTGTAGTTGCTAATGTCGCTGCAGTTACGAAGACAGCTTTATTATTTTTTGACATATAAATCCCTCCAAAGACAGTTTGTACTATCATGTATACGAGCTTCGGGAATTTTTAGACCGCCTTTAGAAAGATTTTTGTACAAACCTGTTGCTCGATTTATTTCAGGAGAGAGATATTAAATTTGAGAGAGCCTTTTTAGGCAGACATACAAGAAGGCCTCCATTACGGAGGCCTTCTTCAACCTAATTTAATTTTTTCTACATTTTCAATCGGAACCTCGAGCCATTGGGAAGCAATTCTGGCAAAAATCGTCCTCGATCCAGTTATATAAAAGGAATGCTCAGGCAGCTCTTCTCTTTCGGCAAACATGTCGTTATGCCCCAGAATTGTGCTTACCTCACGAGCTGTTTCCTCACCAGAACTGATTACTTTTACTTGATCGCCCATTACATCTTTTATAAGCGGCTCAAGCAGAGGGTAGTGAGTGCATCCCAATATCAATGTATCAAGCCCTTTATTGATCAAAGGCTCAAGTGTCTCTGTTACGACTTTTTTTGCAACATGACCGTTGTATTCTCCACTTTCAACAAGCGGGACGAATTTAGGGCACGCAAGGCTTTCTACAAATGTTTTGCGATTGATCGCTTTAAGAGCATGTTCATACGCTCGGCTTTTTACAGTACCTTCAGTGCCGATGATCCCTATTTTGTAATTGTCCGTTACCTTTATTGCTGTCCTGGCCCCTGGCTGGATAACACCAAGCACAGGAATAGGCAGTTCATTTCTGATTTCCTCAAGTACTACAGCTGTTGCCGTATTGCAGGCGATGACCAGCATCTTAATATTCTTTTCAAGCAGGAATCGGGTCATTTCCCAGGTGAACCTTTTTACTTCTTCCACAGGGCGAGGCCCATAGGGACAGCGTGCGGTATCACCAACATAGATGATCTGCTCATTAGGAAGCTGCCGCATCACTTCTTTGGCAACCGTTAACCCGCCCACACCTGAATCAATGATTCCAATTGGTTGGTTCAAAAATCTCGCCTCATTCTCCACGCATTTCATGATGTAATTTTGATAGACTGTTCTTCAGCGATACAATTTCGTCGCCAGAAAAGTCCTTCAATACCTCCTGTAGATACACCTGGCGCTTCTTGATCACTTCATCGATGATCCTTTCACCTTCCTCAAGAAGATGGATACGGACTACACGTCTGTCATTCGGATCCTTTACCCTTACGACAAGCTCATTTTTTTCCATGCGGTCAACTAGGTCCGTTGTCGTACTGCAAGCCAAAAACATTTTATTCGACAGCTCGCCAATTGTCATATCCCCGTCCTCGAACAGCCATTGCAAAGCAACAAACTGAGGCGGAGTGATCGTGTAATTGCTGAGGAGCTCACGGCCCTTTTGCTTTATAATTCCCGATATGTACCTTAAATCTTTTTCAATATCAGCAACCGTGTCCAGTTCCTGATTATTTTGGATATCTTCAAGTTTCATCTATCACAACTCCTAAATAAATGCATTCACATTTTTATCTACCGTTAAAACTTGATTTCCAAACCGACAAAACTTTTTATCATTTTCCTATTGCCCTTATTTTCTACTTTTTTCGAGCAAATTTCAAGACAGAATTCATTTCCATCCATGGAGTGCTTCTTAATCTCCCCTTATAAACATCTAACCGGCCTCCCCAACAGGTTGGCCGGTCTAGATTAAAGTTCTAGCTCTCCCATACGCAGGAGCTCTACAACAGCTTGGGAACGCCCCTTTACACCAAGCTTTTGCATGGCGTTTGAAATGTGGTTCCGAACCGTTTTTTCGCTGATAAATAATTCACTAGCGATCTCTTTAGTTGTTTTGTCTTGGACTAACAGTTCGAAAACTTCTCTTTCGCGTTTAGTGAGTAATGGCTTGTGAGTATATTCATTTTCCTTCAAGTATTGTAACCCTCCTTGCCTTCGCCAGCTGTGAACTGCGGGGTGGGTATAAATTTAGTCAACATATCTTATGTGAAGGAAAGAATTGAAGTGACAACATTTCAAGGGCTTACAGCTCTTTTTTTAAAAATGTTCAAATTTTATTTCACAACAGACTTTTTGCTCTTCGCAAGCAAGTGGCGCATCTCCTCTGACCAAGGAACGCCCTTGCCCGTCTTCTTGGATATTTGAACGATTGTTCCACGTCCTGCAAGGCAAATAGAACCGTCGGCCTTCTTCCCCATGTAATGCAGGTCAACAGAAGAATTGCCGATTGAATTCGCTTTTACATAAATCTTTAAATCTTCATCAAAATAAATCTGGCTTAAATAATCACATTGCAAATCCGCAACAACCGGAATCGTTTCATTTTCTGGCATAACCCAGTCCTGCATGAACCCCTGGCTTTTGAAAAAATCGATCCTCGCCATTTCAAAATAAGTAAACGGAACCGTGTTATTCAGGTGGCCAAACATATCTGTCTCAGAAAATCTGACCTTCACGTCATAATAATACTCAAACTCTTCTTGCCAGCTTACGATGTCGTCAATATAATTGGTTTTCTTCATGTATTTGCCTCCTGGTCGACTGAATGAACATTCATTCTTTTCTTTATTATAAATATATTTAGATTTTTTGAAAACCCTAAGCATCTATGCCTATTGCAAATGAATTTGTTTTCTATGAAAAATTTTAATAAAAATGCCTCCCTCTCTGTTTAAGAGAGGAAGGCATTTAAAATCATTAAACCTGATCGCTTCCGAAGAAGTTTTTGAATGCTTGAAGAGTAGTATCACGGTTAAGAGCTGCGATTGAAGTTGTCAATGGAATGCCTTTAGGGCAAGACTGTACGCAGTTCTGGGAGTTACCGCAGTTAGCAAGTCCTCCGTCTCCCATGATTGTTTCAAGTCGCTCGCCTTTGTTCAATGCACCTGTTGGATGAGCGTTGAACAAGCGAACCTGTGAAAGCGGCTGTGGCCCAATGAAATCAGATTTACTGTTAACATTCGGGCAAGCCTCAAGGCACACACCGCAAGTCATACATTTAGATAGCTCATATGCCCATTGGCGCTTTTTCTCAGGCATACGCGGTCCTGGTCCAAGGTCATAAGTTCCATCGATTGGAATCCAGGCCTTAACACGCTTCAAGGAATCAAACATGCGGCTGCGGTCAACCTGAAGGTCACGCACAACAGGGAATGTTCGCATCGGCTCTAACCTGATTGGCTGTTCAAGCTGGTCAACCAGCGCAGAACATGACTGACGCGGACGTCCGTTGATGACCATTGAACATGCACCACATACTTCCTCAAGACAGTTCATGTCCCATGCAATCGGAGTTGTAGCTTCACCCTTAGCATTCACTGGGTTACGGCGAATTTCCATCAATGCGGAAATCACATTCATATTCGGACGATATTCAAGTTCAAATTCTTCCTGATAAGGGGCTGAATCAGGAGTATCCTGGCGGCTTATGATAAAACGGACAGTTTTTTTATCTGACATGCCTCATTACTCCCCTTTCTTCTTAGAATAATCGCGCTTACGCGGTTGGATTAATGAAGTATCAACATCATCATAATGGAATGCTGGTGCTGAGTTTGAATCAACAAACTTAGCCATTGTTGTTTTCAAGAACTCCTCATCATTACGGTCAGGGAATTCAGGCTTGTAGTGCGCTCCACGGCTTTCGTTACGGTTATAGGCACCGATTGTGATTACACGTGCAAGCTGCAGCATGTTCTGAAGCTGGCGGGTAAACACAGCACCCTGGTTGCTCCATTTAGCTGTATCATTAATGTTAATGCGCTTGTAGCGTTCCATTAATTCAACAATTTTTTCATCCGTTTTCAATAGTCTGTCGTTGTAACGTACAACCGTTACATTATCAGTCATCCATTCACCAAGCTCTTTGTGAAGGACATATGCATTTTCGTTGCCATCCAATGACATGACATTGTTCCACTTATCCTGCTCCTGCTGGACGTACTGATCAAAAATCGCAGAAGAAACTGCATCCGAGCTCTTTTCAAGACCGTTAATATAACGAATCGCATTAGGTCCAGCGACCATACCGCCATAAATAGCAGATAATAGTGAGTTCGCACCTAGGCGGTTTGCACCGTGCTGAGAGTAGTCACATTCCCCAGCTGCAAATAAACCAGGAATGTTCGTCATTTGGTCATAGTCAACCCAAAGTCCGCCCATTGAATAGTGGACAGCAGGGAAGATTTTCATAGGAACTTTTCTAGGGTCGTCGCCCATGAATTTTTCATAGATTTCAATGATGCCGCCAAGCTTGATATCAAGCTCTTTTGGATCCTTATGTGAAAGGTCAAGATAGACCATGTTCTCGCCATTGATTCCTAGCTTTTGGCTTACGCAAACGTCAAAGATTTCACGTGTTGCAATATCACGTGGAACCAGGTTTCCATATGCAGGATACTTCTCTTCCAGGAAGTACCACGGCTTACCATCTTTATAAGTCCAAACTCGTCCACCTTCACCACGAGCAGATTCACTCATCAGGCGAAGCTTGTCGTCGCCAGGAATCGCTGTCGGGTGGATCTGGATGAATTCACCGTTTGCGTAATATGCGCCCTGCTGGTATACGATCGCAGCAGCTGAACCTGTGTTGATCACAGAGTTAGTTGTTTTCCCAAAAATAATTCCAGGGCCGCCAGTTGCCATGATAACGGCATCTGCAGCAAACGACTTAATCTCCATTGACGTCAGGTTTTGAGCCGTTATACCGCGGCAAACGCCATCTTCATCAAGCACAGCACCAAGGAATTCCCAGCCCTCATATTTAGTAACAAGGCCAGCAACCTCATGGCGGCGTACCTGCTCATCCAATGCGTATAAAAGCTGTTGCCCAGTAGTTGCACCAGCAAATGCCGTACGGTGATGCTGTGTTCCTCCGAAGCGGCGGAAGTCAAGTAAGCCTTCTGGAGTACGGTTGAACATTACACCCATACGGTCAAGAAGGTGAATGATTCCAGGCGCTGCTTCAGCCATCGCCTTTACAGGAGGCTGGTTCGCAAGGAAGTCCCCGCCATAAACCGTATCATCGAAGTGCTCCCATGGAGAGTCACCTTCACCTTTTGTATTTACTGCACCGTTGATTCCGCCCTGTGCACAAACAGAGTGTGAACGTTTCACCGGTACAAGAGAGAACAGCTCAACAGGTGTTCCTGTTTCAGCCACCTTTATTGTAGCCATTAAGCCAGCCAAACCGCCGCCGACTACGATAACCTTACCTTTACTCATTGTGACTCACTCCCTTAAATCCATGTCTGTCTTTCCGATCAATTTATACAAATGCCAAGATTGCGCGTACTCCCACGATGGAAAGCGCAATGAATACTCCAATAGTAATGTAAGTGGAAATCACTTGTGCACGAGGTGTTACAGTGATACCCCAGCTTACGAAGAAAGACCACAATCCGTTAGCAAAGTGGAAAGTTGTTGAAATTACACCGATTAAATAGAACCACAGCATGAATGGTGAAGATAGAATCGTCTCCATCATCTGGAAGTTCACTTCAGAACCAAAAGCAGCTGCAATCCGAGTTTCCCAAACGTGCCAAGCAACGAATATTAGGGTGATGACACCTGAGACACGCTGCAGCATGAACATCCAGTTCCTGAAATAGCCGTATTGCCCTATATTGTTCTTAGCCGTAAAAGCAATATAAAGTCCGTAGATTGCATGGAATAATAGTGGTAAAAAGATAATAAAGATTTCCAGAAAATACCTAAAAGGCAGCTGCTCCATGAAATGAGCCGCATTGTTAAATGATTCTTCTCCCCCTGTAGCAAAATGGTTGACTACAAGGTGCTGCGAAAGGAAAAGTCCTACTGGAATTACACCCAGCAAAGAATGCAGCCTCCGCCAATAAAACTCTTGTTTACCTGCCATATGTATACCCCCCTTGAAATTTGGCCGTGATGTACAGGCTTTTCTCCCCTATTAATCTAACAGTTTGATTAACCCCAACATCATAATTCAAAACAAATCTTACAATTATGTGACATGTTCATTTTACTCCCATCATAATAGAGCGTCAAGAAAACGGATACATAAAAAAGTTTATATAGATAAAATTTTTTAAATATATTGATATTGTAAAAATGCCACTTTCTAATTATTTTAACGTCGATTCGAGTATATTAAAATAATAGTATTACCTTTTAGATGCCAATGAAAAAAATTACCCGGCTGATTAAAATTTTAGCTTGTAAAGAATTGGGTATGGTATAAACATGGAAATTAATAATAGTATCTTTATTGCACATCTAAAATTTAACAGATATTAATTTAGAATCACTGGTTGTTTTTTTGGCATATTGTTTATAATAGAGTAATAGAAAGAGGGGAGAACATGAGTGAATTAACAACTTCAGAGCAGCAAACTGAAAGCGAGCCACTTTCCGTTTCCGCATTTGGGTATGAATTAGTCAGAGAAATTCTTTTGCCGGAACTGCTTGGCAAGGATACTGCTGAAATACTCTATTGGGCAGGAAAACGCCTTGCCCGCAAATATCCATTATCGACATTGGACGAAACAATTCGCTTTTTCCAAAATGCAGGCTGGGGAACCCTTTCAGTTAAGGAAGAAACAAGAAAACAAATGGTGCTGGAACTTGGCAGCGAGCTGATTTCCTCTCGGTTAAAAAATAACGCAAACTCCACATTCCAGCTTGAAGCAGGGTTTCTTGCACAGCAGATGGAACTGCAAAAGAATGCTACAGCCGAAGCCTTCGAACACCCCAATAAGCGTTCATTTCGAATCCAATTCACCATTAAATGGGATAAAAATGATTTTGTTACTGAATAATTTTTTTCTGAACCTTGCCGGAAGTTGAAGACTAGTAGCTTCGGCGATAGGTCCATAATGGAATCTTAAAAAAAAATGTGAAATGGCCAGGGCTAATCGTCCTGGCTTTTTAGTGTGTTTTATATACACCTTTATAGAATTTTCAGAGGCAATATCAACTAGTTATTTTTAGGAGGTTTCAAGTGAAAAAATGTCTCTATATCTTCAGGCATATGATAGACTCGTCCTCTCGTTGCTCCAGAGGATGTGAGGTTCAAAGTAGAAAGTAAATTGCCGGAGGATCTTGAAGTTGGTAACAGGAGAAAATCCTTAAGTTCTTGATTCGTTATTGTTGGTTTGATTAGAAGAAAATAATTCAGAACTGCAGTATGATGAGCTGTCTTAGATCGTAACAAACAGTGAGGACAAACCCATATCCATTTCATTCTCTTCATTCCAAAATAAGAGCACGATGGACATTGGACACCCTTTTGGAGATCAGCGGGTGAAAGAGAGTATATCTTGAGAATATCGGGATGAAAAGGAGAATGCTTTTTCACGAGGGTTTTGGAGATTTTTTTCAGGTCTTTATCTTGAAAAAATTCGTTGAAATGGTTTTTATCAATTTTTATTATACGATCAACTAAAACATCTCCTTTAACAACATACTTGTAAAGAAATGGGTCATCCGTTTTGATTATTGTTGAAGAATTACTGATGACAACAAGAGTATGAATCGGGGGCACTTTGAAATTATAAGCTTGAAGCCACCTATTGAAATGCCATTTTTGTTATTCACCTGAATGACAGGATGATCAAATGCCTTTTCTTTATCTTGTTTTGTTTGGATCATTTGCTCAGAATCTTTTTCAAACAAAAGGGCACCGGAATGATTTTTGGTCTCAATTAGAAGGAAATATCGACGGGTTAGAATGAGGGTATCAATTTGAAACTTCCATGAATCATCAGTTAACCGCAAATCACGAAGGATCCAATAATCTTTTTCAGGTAAAAAACTTAAACGGTAGTCGGTATTAAGCTCTCCCTTATATACTGACTTCCAGCCTTTATAATCATCCTTGATTAATGGTAGTTTAGAACTATGATCGTATAGTCTGTTAATAAGTGCTTCAAGCTTTCTTAGCCTGATTGGGTAATTCCTATCTTTTATTATCAAAATAGACCTCCTTAACGCTGTTTTTTCTAATTTTCTTTAAAAGAAGGTCAAATTCCTGCCAATATGCCTGAGATATTATGAATTTTCTAAGGCAGATGAGCCTTTCATATTAAATTCATTAATTGATAAATTTTTTCACTAGTTGAACGAACTTTTTCACCAGTTGGATTAGGGAATTTACCAGTTGAAATGGTTTTTTCACCAGTTGAAGCAAATATTTCACCAGTTGAGAATTCTGCCTTCATAAAATAACTCACCTGCAATAATTACTGCTGTAAATAACTAAGACACCTTCTCCTAAATCCCAAAAAAAGCCTCCCAGGCATCAAATACCTGGAAGGCTTTCCTCAGCTTACTTCGTTTTAACCGACTCAGAATACAACTCAAAAGCTTCATGCAGTGATTCTACCGCATTCACCATTTGTTTTTCTTCGATCACCGTGGAAACCTTGATTTCCGATGTGCTGACCATTTTCACCTGAACGCCGTGGCCTTCTAAAACTTCGAACATTTTTGCAGCTACACCTGGGTTTGAAACCATCCCTGAACCTACGATGGACACTTTAGCAAGGCCAGTTTCTGATTCAATTGCTTTATAATTCAATAATTCCTTATTCCGTTCTAATACATCTAAAGTCTCTGGTAAATCATTGCTTTTGATTGAGAAAGAAATGTTGGCAGAATCTGCTTCTGTCCTGCTTTGGACGATGATGTCAACATTGATGTGGTTTTGAGCCAAAGTTGTAAAAATGGTTGATAGCCCTTTTAATGATGTGCTTACTCCAAGGACTGATACTCTTGTAATTTGGTCTTCGAATGCCACTCCACGAACGATTAAATTCTGTTCCATCCCAATTTCCTCCTCGATGATCGTACCTCTTTCTTTTTCCATGCTGGACCTTACCTCAATTGGCAGCCCGTAATTCTTTGCAAATTCCACCGCTCTTGGATGGAGAACGCCCGCACCCAAGTTTGCCAGCTCAAGCATTTCATCATAAGAAACACTTAATAGCTTCCTTGCACTTTTCACATACCTTGGATCAGTCGTGAATACACCCGTCACGTCAGTATAGATATCACACTTATCTGCCTTTAAAGCTGCTGCCAATGCTACAGCTGTTGTATCAGATCCGCCACGGCCAAGAGTCGTGATCTGGCCATCATCTGTCACTCCCTGGAAACCGGCTACAATAACAACTTTTCCATGATCAAGGTCGTTTTTAATCCTGTCAGTTTCGATATCAACAATCCTGGCGTTACTGTGAACAGCCTCTGTTTTGATTCCAGCCTGCCAGCCTGTATATGAAACAGCTTCAATCCCTTTCTGCGCCAATGCCATTGCATACAGAGAGATGGTTACCTGTTCACCTGTCGTTAAAAGCATATCCATTTCTCTTTTGGATGGAGAGCTCGAGATTTCATTAGCCATGTCAACTAAATGGTCTGTCGTTTTTCCCATCGCGGATACGACAACCACGACGTTATTTCCATTTTGCATTTCTTCAACAGTTCTGCTGGCAGCGTTCCTGATTCTCTCAACAGTGCCAACAGAGGTTCCTCCGAATTTCTGTACAATTAATCCCATTTTCCTTCCCCTGCCTTTTCCTTCTTATTTCTGCCTCTAAAAAGAGCTTCATGGCAAAATCCGCATATGTATTTTCCCCTAAGGTTGTTTTCGCATGACATCCAGTTGTGAATATGGACGAAAAATCCTTATAAATACAAAAAAGCAATGAGAGTGTCTCCCATTGCTTGATAAACGTATATATACGCTGCAACATGAGATAGCACTCCAAGATGGCAATCTTGACAATCCAGCGTTTATTCAACGAAGGACCAGCGGGAAAAAGAATAGGACTTCCCCCACTTCGGCGAACATCCCCTTTCAAAGCCCTTCACAGAATCCTATAATTCTCCTGGCTCTTACTCTTGAAGCTCGCACCTCTATCTTCACTTTAATGCTCTAAAGTGATAGCTATATGAAATTTTTTCTTATTATAGCACAATAAAAAATAGATTACTACTATTAGTTCTGCAATTTAGTAAACAGTTCCTGGGCTACGATATGCGGCAAACCTGCTGCAGTCAATTCCTCTACGGAGGCTTCCCTCATTTTTTTCACGGACCCAAAATGTTTCAGCAGCGTCTTTTTACGCTTCTCTCCAATACCAGGGATATCATCAAGCAATGATTGAAAAGCACTTTTCCCCCTGAGCTGGCGGTGGAATGTAATCGCGAACCGGTGGACTTCATCCTGAATTCTTTGCAGCAAGTAAAATTCCTGGCTGTTCCTTGGAAGGCTGATCACCTGCAGTGGATTGCCATATAAAAGCTGGGAAGTCCTGTGCCTATCATCCTTGGCAAGGCCCGCAATCGGAATATCGAGCCCAAGTTCATTTTCAAGTACATCACGGGCAGACTCGATATGACCCTTCCCTCCATCGATGATAATCAAATCAGGCAGCGGCAGACCTTCTTTCAGAACTCTTGAATATCTCCGCCTTACAACCTCCCGCATCGATTCATAATCATCCGGCCCTACTACAGATTTGATTTTATACTTACGGTATTCCCTTTTTTCAGGTTTACCGTCTATAAAAACAATCATGGCTGAAACAGGATCGGTCCCCTGGATATTCGAGTTATCAAAGGACTCTATTCGGTGTGGCGTGTATATGCCCATTTGAATTCCAAGATTCTCGACTGCCTTGATTGTCCGTTCTTCATCGCGGTCAATCAGTGAAAATTTCTCAGTAAGAGCGATTCCGGCGTTCTTTGAAGCAAGGCGGACAAGATCTTTTTTCTGGCCTCGCTGGGGCTTTAGCACCTTTACATCAAGCAGCGCTTCGGCCATTTCCGTATCTACGCCTTCTGGGACGAGAACTTCCTTGGGCTTGAAATGCTCGTTCTTCGAGTAAAATTGGCCAAGGAACGTAAGGATGTCTTCTTCTGGCTCATTATGGATTGGGAACATCGAAACCTCGCGTTCAATTAATTTTCCTTGCCTGATAAAAAACACTTGAACACACATCCAGCCCTTGTCAACCGCGTAACCAAATACATCGCGGTCGGTAAAATCAGTTGAGGTCATTTTCTGTTTTTCCATCGTAGCCTCAATATGAACAATCTTATCCCTGAATTCCTTCGCTCTTTCAAAATCCAGTTCTTCAGCAGCCGCGGCCATTTTAGCTGTTAAATCAACTTTAATATCCTTGAAGCCCCCGTTCAGGAAGCGGGTGATTTCATCAGTGATTTTTTTGTACTCCTCCTTGCTTACATCCTTTACGCAAGGAGCGAGGCACTGGCCCATATGATAATAGAGACATACCCTGTCCGGCAGCGTGGAACATTTCCTGAGCGGATAAATCCTGTCCAAAAGCTTTTTTGTTTCATTGGCTGCCTGGACATTCGGATAGGGACCGAAATATTTCCCGCTGTCTTTTTTAACCTTTCGCGTAATGATCAGCTTAGGATGGCGTTCTGCCGTCAGCTTGATGAAAGGGTAGGTTTTATCATCCTTAAGCATGATATTGTACTTAGGATCGTGTTTCTTGATCAGGTTGATTTCCAGGACAAGTGCCTCCATATCTGAGGAGGTAACGATATACTCAAAATCTTCTATTTCATTTACGAGACGCAGAGTCTTCCCATCATGTGAGCCGGTAAAATAAGAACGAACCCTGTTTTTCAGTATCTTAGCTTTACCAACATAGATGATGGTCCCCTGGCGGTCCTTCATTAAATAGCATCCGGGCTGTGCCGGGAGAATGGCCAATTTATTCTTAATCTGATCATTCATACTGTTCACCCCCTGTTACGGTGTCCATTTATATAAAATAATTTCATGGTAGACAGGATCATATATTTTTCCGGAGTCGAAAACCTTTATCTTTTCTACTCTTTTATCTATCTCGATTCCCTGTGTCCTAAAGCCATTGACCACTTTATCGGTCAAATACACTGCTTTATCTTTATATAAGCTCTGGTCATGCAGAAATACTTTATACGTATTGACTCTTTTATGTGAATAAGGTACTTTCATATACTCCATGACTCTAGTTTCTTCCCATGTATATAACACAAATTCCTCATTTGTCTCCTCAAGAAAACGGGCAAGCTGGTAAACAGCAGGCTCTTCGTTTGCCTGTGTTTTCACAAGATTCGTTGAAACAATTGCCTGAGCAATAAGAAGTACGAGAATCATTAAACTGCTATATATACTTTGGTACCTTTTGAAAAATGCAGATAGTACTAAAAATATAAGAATGAGTGCCACGGGCAGAATATGTCTGGGTTTATCGATATTTTGAGCAAACAGTGCCCATATGCCGTATGCAGACATCATCAAGACACCTAAAGTGAAAGGCATATTCTTAAAAAGCTTACTTTTTGTTCCCGGCAAAAAAATGAATAGGCCGATAACTATATATAATACCATCAAAACATGCATTCTTGAAAATATTCCCCACCAAAAAATGTTGGTAAACAAGAATACTTTTATCCTGACAAAAATAGATAGGTCATTAGAGGCCGTAGTTCCGCCCCATTCTTGAAAATGGCCGCCTGTAAACCCAAAGGCAAGTTCCAGAAAATTGGCGATTCCGCCTTCTGTTATGATTAGCCCGCCTACCCAGATTAACTGGAACACACCTGCAGCCAATGTATATTTTAGTAGTCCTGCAAATCCAATCTGATCATCCTTCCATTTTTTATAAAAGAGATAAATCAATCCTGCCCCCATAGGAATATAACTAAGCCTGACTCCCAGGAGCAAGCTGAATAAAAACAGCGGCAGCAGCATCCATTTGCCAGATTTTTTTTCCCCAGCAGCGACAATGCTCCAGAAATACCACCAAAAGACGGCAAGAGCTGCCCCTTCAGACATTGGCTGATTGACGATGATCAATGGATAGCTTGCGGTATAAATAGCCGCTGCTGCCATATAGGCGCTCTGCCTGGAAATCAACCTGGATGCGATAAAATAAACCGGAATGATGGAACTCGCATATATTAATATATTAAAGAGCACCAGGGCTTGATTCGGTTCAGCTACAATGAACTTTGTCAGCAAACCGCCCAGAATAAAATAAGGATAGCCAGGAAAATGGGGCCGCATCGCTCTCAGGTCATACCTTTCAACTGCAAGCGAAAAATCCACTTGATCCCAAGACGAAACAAAAGGATTTAACGAACTGAGCTGCAGCCCTAAAACATAAATTACTACGATCAAACTAACGGTAAATATCGCTGGATTTTTCCATTTATCATAAGTCAATTTTTCTCACCAACTAACTTCTTCATTAAAACACTAGAGCAATAGTACAAAATAATAAGTTCTAAACGTATGAAAAAAGTACAAGGAAATTCCCTGTACTTTTTTCTGGAGAGAGGAGGTTCTGTTTATTTCACCTGTGGTTTTAATACATTTACTTGTTTGTTTTCTGCCGGCTTCTGTTTTTTCGTGCTCCGTGTTGATGTTAGCAGAAAAATCCCTGCAAAGTATCCGATATAAGCAATGACTTCCTCAATGGATGGCATCGAAGAGTAGCCGAACAGTGCTTTTAGGAAAATGCCGATATCACCTGATAACAATGGTGCGACTCCGTTGTCACGTACATAGTGCGCATAATCAATTGGATGCTCAGGCATGAACCATGTAATGTCATAAACATGTGGCATTACACTGCCGATCAAGTTTATGTCCTGCATCATTGAAATTGCCTGTACCAGCAACCCTGCAGAGATAAGGATGATGAATGCGCCAGTAATTTGGAAGAAGGTTTTAAGCTTAACCTTCATTGTTCCTTTAAAGAACATATAAGAAACAACTACCGCAATAAGTGTTCCGGTAAGGGCTCCCCAGCCTTGCATTGCAGCGCCGATATTACCGCCTGTGATTGCTGCAAAGAAGAAAACCGTTTCAATCCCTTCACGTAAAACGACCAGGAATGAGTGAATGACCATCCCGACAATATTTCCTGTCGAGATGAACTTGTTCATTTTCCCTTCCATATTGCCCTTTAGGTTCTTGCTGTGGCTAGCCATCCAGAATACCATTTGAGTTAATAACAGGGTCGAAACGATCATGATCCCAATCTTCAGGTAAATTTCGCTGCCCATCGCCGCAAATCCAGTGAACACCACCTGGAACAGGATAGCCACCCCAATACTCGCCAAAACAGCAAGTCCGGCCCCCAGCCAGACATACTTCGTATACTTAGAGTGATCCATCCTCTTTAAGTAAGTTGTTATGATCCCGACAATTAACAAGGCTTCCAATACTTCACGGAAGGTAATCAGTAATGCTTGGATTTCCATTGCCCATTCTCCCCTCTCCAAGGTGTGGTCAAGCTTTATGCTCTTCTTTTTCTAATGCCGACAAAAACAGCTGCTGCAATAATCGCGACGATCAGGATTAACGGGATCCAGTTTCGGATGTTGGATAAATCGGTCCAGTCTTTTTTCCCAGTTCCTTGTTCTTCAGCTGTTTCTGCAAAATGCCCAACTTCCAGGCTAGCAAGATTGAATTCCTTTTGCAGTGCATTAAGGATTTTTTCCTTGCTGCTTTTAAATGCTTCTATGTCAGATGGCTTTTTCCCGACTCCAAAAAGTCCAGGATTACCAAGTGCCTCAAGGGCAGCATCGAAATCAGCTTTCATTTCCTTATCTAATTCCGCATTGTTTGCCTCTACTTTTGGCGATAAAGCTTGATATGTAGCGAAGCCTTTTGCTAGTAGTTTTTTGGAGGTATCGTACTCCTCGAAATTCTTTTCGATACTTTCAAGCCTTCTTGCAATATTTAAAATCAGGAGTTTCTCCATGTTTTCAATTGTAGCTTCTTTATCTTCATCATTTAAATTTTTCATGATTATTTCTCCAGGCTCCGGTCCCATATGCATATCCGTTTCTTCTTTCACGGTTTCAAACAGGGACTTCGCTGCTGAGAAATTCGGAGGGTTCTCATCAAGTTTCAACTGCATCTCCTTGTAGACCTCTGCCACCTTCTCTTCATTCGGATCTCCATATGAATAAGCGCTGGCAGGTTGTGGATTGCCGTTAATGAGAATCAATATCAGTGAAAAGCAAAAAAATATGGCTTTTTTCATTTGTTTCCCTCCTACAATGATAATGATAATGATTATCATTCCTTATGTCAATCATATTTGATAATCGTCACTTTTTTGTCACTGTTTTTACTACCTTTATATAGGAAACCATTTTCAGTGGAGCCACTTTGCACTTTTTTAACCGGACGGGATATTTCACGAATAATAGCCGGGACAACATTTGTCATATATTTTCGAAAAGAAATGAAGGAAGATCCAGTCGTCCTGACCCTGTACTGGATCGGCACTTCAAGCACTCGGAATCCTTTTCGTACAAGATTCAGCGTCAATACCTGAGCGTAATTATAATCATGGATGATCTCAGCATGTTCAAGGACTTGTCGTGAAAAAGCACGCATGCCTGATTGGCCGTCATAGAGCCATTTTCTTAACAGCAATGTTTGCACAAAGGTGAAAAAATAATTTCCCATCCTGCGATGGAATTTCATCCCTCTTATAGTGCCCATAAATCTGGATCCCATTGTATAATCAGCTTGATTTTCAAAGATTGGCTTTACAAGTTCCGGGATCTGCCATGCAGGATACTCTCCATCCGCATCGATCATCACCCCAACATCTGCACCTAGACGATAACATTCTTCCAGCCCTTGCCGGACCGCGGCTCCGAGACCGCGGTTCTTTCCAAAACTTATTATATGATCTGCTCCCGCTTTTCTTGCCGCTGAAACGGTATTGTCGGTAGAGCCGTCGTCAATCACCAATATCTCTACAAGATCAGCACCGTCGAATTTACGCGGGATGTTTTCAATCACTTCTCCAATTGATTCTTCTTCATTAAAAGCAGGCAAAAATACGATTACATTACTCAAATCAATTCTCTTCCTTCTGTTCTTTTATTGCGTCGACAAGGACTTTCCCCCGGCTGCTGGCTGGATACGGTGCCCCAAGCAAATAGGAAATCGTCGGCGCCAGCGATACGAGACTATGCTTTTCCTGAACTTTATTCCCTTTGACAATATGGGGTCCGTGCATGAAAAACGGTACAAATCTCTCACCTTCATCAAGGTGGCCGTGTCCGCCTATACCGTCAGCCTGACCATGATCTGCACAAATCACAAGAGTGGTATTTTCCATTTTCCCCTCTTCACCCAGCCACCCTACAAAATCCTTAATGAGTGCGTCTGCCTCTTCAATTTTCTCAATATAATCGTCGTACAGTACCCCGCGGCTATGGCCGACCTGGTCTGTCCCAATCATTTGAACAATAAACAGGTCAGGGTCCTGCTCTTTCATGATCTTCCTTGCTCTTGCAAGCATATTGGGATCTGCTTTGTCCTTATGCATAACGGCAGTTACAGTTTCGACATCGCTTCCCATGGAATCAACCAGATGGGCAATCCCAAGAAGTCTTCCTCTTTTGCCAACCTTCCTTAGGGAATCAAAAATGCTTTCAGTCTTAATTCCAAGCCTCCATACCATATTTGAAGTAATTCCATGTTCGAATGGATACGTCCCGGTGAACATGGAGCTAAAACAAACAACCGTACGCGCAGGGTATACCGTTTCCATATTTAAATATTCTGTTCCGTTTTCTTTTAACCCGTCTAAAAATGGAGTGTTTGCCTCATAAAAGCGCTCTTTCCTCATTCCATCGATTACAATCACAATCACTTTATCCGACAGGCCGTTTTCCGGAATTTTAGGTCCGTCGTCCTTTGTAAACGTCTCGTAAGCCTTTGGCTTCCAATCGAATAGATATTTATGCAAAATAAAAGCAAAGACTAAAATAAAACCGTAGAATAATCCTAATTCCACCAGAGGAATTCCTTTATTGGCTGATAATGAATTTAAAGATAGTTCCCAAACTGACAAGAGCAGGAACACCTTCGGAAGCTGTTCTTGAGCATTCCCGCTAGTGGAATCGCTATTTTTCAGCACAAGCTTCCAAAATCTCGTGAAATTCAGCCAGGATGTCCCAATCCTTAAATGATAATAAAAGGTACCCCAAAAAAAGACTGTGAAGAAAAAGTATAGGCCTGCTGCGAAAAGTAACAGGCTGATATTTAGAACTGGCCAGGTGATGATAAAAATAACGAGTGGAATCCAAAGATAGTTTCTCAAAAAAAGTGGAAAATCATAAATAAAATACATGACGAATAATGGAATTACTGTAAGGAATGCAAGTAAGAAATCCATTGTCCGCTGAGTATTGTCAAGATCGCCTAAATGAAATAAAAGCATGGTGCCGACGGTAAAAATCGGTGTAAATGGCTTTCCTTCATTAAGCAAATTCCAGCAACGAGCAGCGAATTTTTCAAATTTAGATGCGCTTTTCATTTTGAACCTTCTTCCCCCAAAAACCATTTCTTCTCAGCTCTCCAATCATGTGAGCAGGAGAAGATAGAATTAAAATTAAACCTGATAGATAAGAAAAAATAAATTTAAAGCTGTGACTTATTAGAGCTGCTGTGTAAGCATCCTTTCCTCCAAGCCCTGTTAAGACTAGAGCGGCTGTCATCACTGATTCGTATGTGGAGATGCCTCCTGGAGTGACTTGGAATACCTGTCCGCCCACTGTCAGTGAGTTCACCCAGATGCTTTGGAAAAAGGGAAAAGACCGCTCCATAGACTTTAGAATATTCCAGAGTACAAAACTTTCCAGAATCCAGCTGCTTATTACAAGCGGGAGGATAAAAAGACTATTTTTTTGCTTGGCTGCAAGTTTAGCCATAGTCAAGTGTTTATGAAAAAAAGCTGGCATGTACTTTTTCATTGTAAACACAGCAAGAAGAATTAAGCAAAATACACCTGCTGCAATCCATCCTGAAAAATCAGCTTTAATTTCTTTCCCCAGGAAAAATAATCCTGCCGCGCTGAAAAAGAGCAATACCGCAATATCGATCAATCTCATTACGACCACAGAATGGGCAGCTTCATCCAAAGATATTTCTTTTTCTTTTGAAGCGAGTAAACCGGCTCGCAGTATGTCTCCAGCCTTTACAGGAGTAATATGATTGATGAATAAACTTATTAAGACTCCTTGAACACAGGTGGAATACTTCACTGGTTTATAAATATATATTTTCCAGGCCAATGCACGAAAAAGGAAAGCTAGTCCATACGCTGCGCAGGTCCACCAAAAAAGGGAAGACGCAAAGAATCGCTTGCCTTCATTCCATAATTCCTCAATATGGAAATATTGGAAGGTTAGGATGGCAAAGACGACCACAAAAACAAATCCAGCTAGTTTAAAATATTTTTTCATTGTTTTTAGCCCAGCTTACTGTTTTCGCCAGCCCTTCCTTAAAAGAAACCTTTGGCTCGTAATTCAGAAGCTCTTTTGCCCGTGATAGGTCAGCCCATGTAGCATTTACATCTCCCTTGCGAAAGCCTGAGTAATTAATTTTCATTTTTGGGAAATGAACGGACAAACCTTCGACTAGCTCTTCTATCGACACTGGCTGTGAAGAACCAATGTTGATGATATTTGTTCCTTTTCCATATTTTATCGAGGCATATATCCCTTCCACGCAATCATCTATGTATGTATAGTCACGGGATGTGCCGCTTCCAAAGACAGTGATTTCCTCATCCTTCATCAGATGGCTGATAAACTTGGATATTGCCATATCAGGTCTTCCCCATGGGCCATATACAGTAAAAAACCGCAGGATCGTCATATCATACTGATACATGCTTGCAAACGCATGGCAAAATGATTCCGCGCCATACTTGGCAGCAGCATAGGGAGAAATGACTTTGCCTGTTGCCATTTCTTCCTTTAACGGTTTATTAGCCTGATCGCCATAGACAGAGGACGATGACGCAAAAATGACTTGCTTCACCTTTGACTCACCTGAGAACTTTAAAAGGTTAGCTGTCGCTTTAATATCATAATCCACATATTCTCCTGGAGCTTCCAAGGAATAACTAACACCCGGCAATGCTGCCAAATGGACAACACAATCGGCATTAAAAGCATCAAAAACCTCGCGAACCTCTTCTGCATCTTTTAAAAGGCACAACTCTTTAAACATAAAAGCGCCAGCTTCTTCAATGAAAGCTAACTGCTCTCTTTTCCTCTGCCTTGAATAGTAGGGATGCAGTTCATCTATAATTAACACTTCATGCTGTTCTTGAATTAACTTCCTTGTTAAATGTGAGCCGATGAACCCCGCCCCGCCTGTTACTATTATTTTCATCTGCTAACACCTCAATATCTGTTGTCTAACCCTTTTTTATTATAGAGAAAAGCTGAGGGTTAGTAAAAAAGGGAAAAACCTTGTCATCCATACAAGGTTTTTCCGTTATCTATTTATTTTGCTGCTTCAATGACAGAGTTTAAAGTCGCTTCTAGCTTTTTCATTAATTCATCAGCTTTTGCTTTATCTTGTGCTTTAACCGCATCTAAATATTTTTGAGCATTTTCGGAAAGAGTTGTAAATTCAGCATCTCCGATTAGACGTTTAATATCTTCTCCGATCATATCAATGAATAAAGCACCTTCTAGGGCAGTGATCGCACCCTTATCCTGACCGATATTCTCTACACTTTCCTCATATTCATGGAGGGCAATTTTTGCGAACCCTCTAACAGCAGCCTTATTTACTGCAGCGGGATCGATCGTCTTAACATCTGTTTCAAGATTGAATTGCTTTTCAATAATTTCAGCTTCTTCAGGTGCGTTCTTAACTAGATAACTAGCATTTGATTGATGGAATGCCCATCCTTCTGCCTGTTCCACTTTTGCAGCTTCTGCGTCTTCCTTCGCTTCATCAGCAGCTTTTGTCGCATAGCCATTTGGCAATGCAGCAGTAGCAAGGTAGAAGGTTTTCATTAACGTTTTATCAACTACTTGTTTTCCGAGCTGGAACGCTAATTCATCATCCGCTTCAACAGCCTTTTCCATTTCTTCAAAACCGCCTGAAATCGCATCTTTCATGTTCGTGCCGTATGCATCATCACGCTTTTGAACAGTACCTTCAATAATAGCGTAAAATTCTTTTGCCTCTTCAATCTCTTCCTTTACTTCATCTTTATTTCCCCAGTTTTCTGCAACCTCGTTGAATTCATGCTTCATTGTTGTATAGAATACTTTTTGCATTAACTTATCAAAAATCTGTTTAACAACTACCTTATCCATTGAACCATCTTTGCCTGCCTGAAGTGCAGTTGTAATATGCTGGTCAATTGTATCCTCGAATTCCTGATCTCTTTGTTGAACTAACGCTTGAAGATTCTCGTTATAAAGAGTTGTTACTTTATCAAAGTCTACTTCTTTGCCCTCTTTTGCTTTTTCCAGTTCGGCAACAGCTTCCTGGAAGACAGCACCATATTCGACTTCTTTCTCTGCAGCTTCTTCGTTATCTTCCTGTTTTACTGTTTCTTCCTGTTTTTTCTCTTCAGGTTTTGATGCGTTATCATCCGCAGCACCACACCCTGCCATTACAGTACTTGCCATGATGAAACTAGTGAAAATAATCTTTAAATCTCTTTTTTTCATGATAGTAAACCCCCACTGAGTATGTATTTGTTTATATTTTAATTGATAATGGTTTTCATTTAACAGTTGTAATTATAAGCGAGAATGATTATCACTGTCAACAAACTTTCTGAATAAAAGTATGGCAAACTATTGAACAATTATTTTACGCAAATCATAGAGAAATACTTCATAGAAAGAACCTTACTAATAGGCTCTGTTAAAGCCCAATGTTGTTTTTTTAAACCTGTTGATTGTAGTGGAAGGCG
>NZ_JBALSS010000024.1:36939-43027 GCF_036967045.1 Bacillus sp. JJ1609
CGCCTTCATATGAAGGCGGGATTTTAATTTTATGATTAGATGTGTTGAGAAAGTCTGCCAGCAAGTGCTTCTTTAGGCTGGAATCCAACAACTTTATCTACTTGTTGTCCATCTTTAAGAACAAGTAATGTTGGGATGCTCATGATACCATATTTAGCTGCAGTTTCCTGGTTATCGTCAACATCAAGCTTAACGATTTTAACTTTTTCGCCCATTTCTGCATCTAATTCTTCAAGAACAGGAGCGATCATCTTACAAGGTCCGCACCAAGGAGCCCAGAAGTCAACAAGGACTAAGCCTGATCCTGTTTCGTTTGCAAAAGTTTGGTCTGTAGCATGTGTAATTGCCATTTGTATGCCTCCTAAGTAAATCTGAAATAATAACGAAAGTATATCATCGTTTACCAATTGATGCTATTTATTTGCTCTTGTTGTAATTTACCCTTTTCACCTATGGATATTCCTTTTAGATGAATTTAGTCAGAATTGAAAAACGGACGTATTTTACGTCCGTTTTTTCGATTTATGCATTTACTTTGAGCTTCTTAAACTCTTCAGTAAGCATTGGAATGACTTCAAATAAATCTCCAACAATGCCGTAGTCGGCAACTTTAAAGATATTTGCTTCTGGATCTTTGTTGATCGCAACAATAACTTTTGAGTTGGACATACCTGCAAGGTGCTGGATGGCTCCGGAAATACCTGCCGCGATATAAAGGTCAGGAGTTACTACTTTACCTGTTTGGCCGATCTGCAAAGAATAATCGCAGTAATCAGCATCACAAGCACCTCGAGAAGCGCCTACAGCTCCGCCAAGTACATCAGCGAGTTCTTTTAGCGGATTGAATCCATCAGCACTCTTCACTCCACGGCCGCCAGCTACTACTACTTTCGCTTCGGAAAGGTCCACACCTTCGCTTGCCTTTCGGACAACATCCTTAATAATTGTTCTTAAATCTTTGATTTCTGCTGATACAGACGAAACATCGCCTGATTTGCTTTCATCTTTTTGAAGTGGAGCTATATTGTTAGGACGGATCGTCGCAAAAATAAGGCCGTCAGTAACAATCTTCTTTTCAAACGCTTTACCAGAATAAATCGGACGTGTGAAGACTAAGTTACCTCCAGCTTCCTCAACTCCGATGGCATCAGAAATGAGTCCTGAATTTAATTTACTTGCAATTTTAGGGGCAAGGTCTTTCCCTAAAGACGTATGGCCTAAAATAAGTCCTTCTGGATTCTCTTGGTCAATGACTGCCATTAAAGCCTGTGAATATCCATCAGGTGTATATTGTCCTAGCTTTGCATCCTCTACCGCTACAACTCTGTCAGCACCAGACTGATAGAGATCTTTGCCTAAGGAACTAACTGAATCACCAATTAATACACCTACAACTTCTCCGCCCTCAGCAACTGTTTTCGCAGCAGCAATTGCTTCGAAGGAAACATTTCTTAGTGAACCGTCACGCGCTTCTCCCAATACCAATACTTTTCTCGCCATTTGATTTACCTCCTGCGTATTAATTCTTTCTGTAATGTCTTAAACGACTTTCGCTTCTGAATGAAGCAGGCTGACAAGTTCCTTTACCTGATCGGCAAGATCGCCTTGAAGGACTTTTCCTGCCTCTTTTTTAGGAGGAAGATAAATTTCAATCGTTTTTGTTTTCGCTTCTACATCATCTTCTTCTAAGTCCAGGTCATCCAGCTCGAGCTCATCGAGGGGCTTCTTCTTCGCTTTCATAATCCCTGGAAGAGATGGGTAGCGTGGTTCATTAAGTCCCTGCTGTGCAGTCACAAGAACCGGAAGGCTTGTTTCAAGGACTTCAGAATCTCCTTCTACATCTCTTGTGATCGTTGCAGTAGAACCATTAATTTCAAGCTTAGTAATTGTTGTTACATAAGGAATTCCAAGCTGGTCTGCTACTCGCGGAGCTACTTGTCCTGAGCCGCCGTCGATTGCAACATTTCCGCCAAGAATCAAGTCGGCTTCTTTATCCTTTAGATATTCAGCAAGGATTTTTGCAGTCGTAAATTGATCGCCATTCTCAACATCATCCTCGATATTGATTAGTACTGCTTTGTCAGCACCCATCGCAAGTGCAGTACGCAGCTGCTTTTCAGTTTCTTCGTTGCCTACAGAGACAACAGTCACTTCACCGCCGTGAGCGTCTCTTACCTGGATTGCTTCCTCAATCGCATACTCATCGTATGGATTGATAATGAACTCAGCGCCATCTTCATTGATTTTGCCGTTTGCGATTGAAATCTTTTCTTCTGTATCAAATGTCCTTTTCATTAGAACGTAGATATTCATTATTTGACCTCCTAAGTATTCAAACATTTTAGCTGTTCTAAAGATTAAAATAATTTATATTAAAAAAATATTTACCGCTAAAAGGTTTGCTTATTTGCCTTTGAAATCCGGATTTCTTTTTTCAAGAAAAGCCTGAATTCCTTCTTGTCCATCCTCTGAAAGGAATACATCTCCGAAGAGCTTAGCTTCTTCCTTTACTCCCTTGTAGAAGGATTCTGTCTTTGAATGGTTTAGCAGTTTAATAGCTGCGCCAATGGAAACCGGGCTCTTCTTTGCAATCTTCTCAGCCATCTTGTATGCGTTTTCAAGCAACTGCTCTTCAGGGTATGCGTGGTTAGCTAAGCCGAATTGCGCTGCTTCTATACCCGTTATTGGGTCACTTGTAAACAGCATTTCTGCAGCTCTTGCAACACCTACATAACGAGGAAGACGCTGGCTTCCAGCAAATCCCGGTATTAATCCTAGCTGCAGTTCCGGCAATCCCAGCTTGGCATTTTCAGATACAAGACGGAAATGGCATGCCATGGCCAGCTCCAAACCTCCGCCTAATGCTGCGCCATGGATGGCAGCAATAATTGGCTTTGGATAATATTCCATTCTTTCAAATAAGTCCTGGCCATATTCTGCAAGCTTCGCAAAATCTTCGCCAGTTTTGATTGTCGTGAATTCTTTTATATCTGCTCCCGCAGAGAAGAATCTTCCTTCACCGTGGATCAGTACCACTCTGATTTCCTGATTCCCCTCGATTTCGTCGAGCACTGCTGAAAGTTCTCTCAGTAATCCTGACGAAAGTGCATTGGCCGGCGGACGCGCAATTGTTATGGTTGCAATCCTGTCCTCCGTTGACCACTTAAGATACTCCACATTTTCCCCTCCCTTTGTATTAAGGCCATGTTAAATACAACTGTTGATTATCAACATTGACTTTAACACAGCCTTATTAAGTGCTCCTCACTCACCAGTTGCTTTATGGCCCCATTAAAATCTCTTATTTATCAGGGGCAAAATTGCCGAAAAGGTTGCGATAAGAGCCTAATTAGAGGACCGGTTTGCTGTCCTGGTAACCACAGCCGTTAATCAGAAGCTGATGGACCGCTTTAGCCAGGTCTGGAAGATTGTACTTCTGTTCATTCATTACCCATGAAGTAACAGTTTCATCTACCGTCCCAAAAATCATCTGCCTTGCAAGACGCAAATCAAGGGAGCTAGAAAACTCTCCATTCTCTATGCCTTCCAAAATGATTCTGTCAATCAGCATTAAGTAGCCTTTCAGCACCTCGTTGATTTTATGCCGGAGATCCTTATTTGACTGCCTTAGTTCCAGCTGGGTTACAATTGCAAGATGCCTGTCTTTGGAAAGCATCTTAAAATGCGTTTCCACCAACATGTATAATTTCTCTGTCGCCGTTGTTTTTCCTGCAATTTTTTGTTCGATATTTTCAACGAAGTAACCCATTTTCTCCTGGAACAGAGAAATCAGAATGTCTTCTTTATTCTTAAAGTACAAATAAATTGTCCCGTCGGCCACTCCAGCTTGCTTGGCTATTTTAGACACTTGAGCCTGGTGGTAGCCGTTTTCTGCGATAACGACAACTGCTGCGTCAATTATTTGCATGTATTTCGGCCTGTTTTTTTTCATTACTTTCACTCCCGCTCCAGGAAAAGCACAAGCATTAAAATGCTACAGTGACACACTCCCGTTTACGATTTTAGTCTGCAAATAGTTTACTGAATGAATCGTCATTCATATTTTAATAATAGTATCCAGTCACATTTCTGTCAAGGAAATGTGTTTCACTTGGACAAGCCTTAATATCCAAAAAGAAAGAGCCGATATAGGAGCCGGCTTTAAAATTAAGCACGCTTCTGTTCATCTTCCTGTCTTTTTGCTTTTTCTTCATCTACCAGTGCCCTGCGCAGGATCTTACCGACCGCTGTTTTCGGCAGCTCTTTTCTGAACTCATAAAGTCTTGGAACCTTATAAGCTGCTAGGTGTTTCCTCGCATACTCATTAAGTTCCGCCTCTGTCACTTCAGCGCCTTCCTTAAGAACAACATACACTTTGACTGTTTCGCCACGGTAAGGATCTGGAATGCCAGCTGCGACTACTTCCTGTACCGCAGGATGTTCATACAGCACCTCTTCAATTTCGCGAGGGTAAATATTGAAACCTCCGGCAATGATCATATCTTTCTTCCGGTCGACAATATAGAAATACCCTTCGTCATCCATATAGCCAAGATCTCCGGTCAATAACCAGCCTTCCCTTAGGACTTGTTCCGTTTCCTCCGGCCTGTTCCAATATCCCTTCATAACCTGAGGCCCTTTTACTGCTATTTCGCCGATTTCTCCTTGAGGCAGCGGTTCGCCGGTTTCCATTGATAGAACGACAGAATCCGTATCCGGCCATGGGACACCAATGCTCCCTTTTACCCTCTTTTTGTCCCATAGGAAATTCGCATGTGTGACAGGTGAAGATTCTGTTAAACCATAGCCTTCAACAAGCTTCCCCCCGGTAACTTCTTCGAATTGTTCCTGGACTTCGACTGGCAGAGGGGCTGAGCCACTTATACACGAATCAATCGAGGACAAGTCGTATTTTTTCAGGTCAGGATGGTTCAGCAGACCAATATAGATCGTCGGAGCTCCTGGGAATAAAGTAGGCTTCTGCTTCTGGATTGTCTTCAATGTCGTTTCCGGATCAAATTTAGGCAGCAGGACCATCTTCGACCCTTGCATGACTGATAGAATCAGGACAGCCGTCATTCCATACACATGGAAGAATGGGAGGATACCAAGTACCGTTTCTTCACCCGGCTTGCATTTATAGAGCCATGCATTACACATCGCTGCATTCGCAACCAGATTTTTATGCGTCAGCATAACGCCCTTCGGAAATCCGGTGGTTCCGCCGGTGTATTGCAATAATGCCAGGTCTTCTTCAAAATCAAAATCATACTCTTTAATCTGACCAGCAGGCTGCTTCATAATTTCATTGAAAAGGTGGTTCTGGCCTTCGTGTTTGACGTTTACGATAATTCCATATTGCTTCTTCTGGATAAATGGGTAGACAAGGTTTTTAGGGAAAGGAAGATAATCTTTGATAGCGGTTACAATTACATTCTCTAAATCCGTGTTCGCGATGACTTTTGAAACCCTTGGAAATAAAATATCTAAGGTAATAATTGCTTTTGCGCCTGAATCTTTCATTTGATATTCAAGTTCGCGTTCCATATACAGAGGATTCGTCTGGACGACAATCCCGCCGGCCATCAGTATTGCATAGTAGCTGATAATTGATTGCGGAGTATTTGGGAGCATGATTGCCACCCGATCTCCTTTTTCAATTCCCAATGATTGCAGATAAGCAGCCAATTTTTTCGCATAGTTATAAACCTGCTTATATGTCAGTTCCTTCCCCATAAAGTGTATTGCGACTTTATCAGGAAATTTATCTGCCGTCTGCTTCAAATAATTCTGGACTGTTGCTTCCTGAAGATCCAGTGTAGCAGGTATCTCAGGTGGATATTGCGATAGCCATGGCCTGTTTTCCAACATTCGTTACCCCCTTATTTAAAATTTTTTGAAAATTCTTTTGTTTTCCTCATTATAATATAATGGTCTTTTTATGACAATTAGAATAGTTTTTTGTAGGATATTTGCTCTATAGGGCATGTCCTGACGAAAGATTTACAAGTGCTTTAACACTGGCTTATATTTATTGCTGTGTTAACGATTCTTGTTGATTTTTAAGCTCTGTTGATTGTAGTGGAAG
>NZ_JBALSS010000024.1:43229-48366 GCF_036967045.1 Bacillus sp. JJ1609
GAACGGAAATCAACAGCCAGGTTTAACACAGCCATATTTATAAATACGTTAAGTTGAGAAGAATTTTCAACGAAGAAAAAAGAACCGCCCAATTATAGACGGTTCAAAAATTACTCTACGTAAAAAACATCATATAGATAAAGCCGACTAACAGGAATACTCCACATAGAATCAGCAATATTTTTGCCAGTTTTTCCATCTGATTTTAAATCCTCCTGTTATATTCCCGCTCCGATAATATAGGACAGACCAACTGAAATAACCATGGATATGAAACCGACAGCACGGTTGTCATTCTCGATTTCTTTATCAATATTAAACTTCGGCGTCAGGAATTCATAAATAAAATAGCCAATTAAAAGCAACACAAAGCCGAAAACTCCCCAGATGATCATGGTCAGCAATGAATCATGCTGATTGATAGAGTGGCGAAATATATTGGCAACCCCAAATATTTTTCCGCCAGTAGCCATCGCAACGGAAATATTTCCTTTCTGGATTTCATCCCAATTACGATATTTCGTCACCAGCTCAAAAACGGCAAGGAATACGACCATACAGAGAATCGCTACACTATAATAACCAGCCGTCACTATATATTCATTTTCCCAAAAATGATTCATAACCATTCTCCCCGTATTTATTTAACACCTCGTGCATCACCTATTATAAGATATTTGCCAGGCTTTTGTACCAATTATTTTACCGCACACAGTATAAGCTTTAGGTGAAAAAATAAATTGAAGCAGTCCACAAGTCTGGATCTTTATTTATTAATTAGCCTCATCTTGCAGGACTTCGATCACTTATTTAAATTCGACTACAGTAACACCGGTTCCGCCTTCGCCTGCGTCGCCGAACCTGATTTTCTTAACTGAACGGTGATTCTTTAAGTACTCCTGGACGCCTTGCCTTAACGCGCCTGTCCCTTTACCGTGAATGATGTTAACACGCGGGTATCCTGCGAGCAATGCATCGTCAATATATTTTTCAACTCTCATAAGAGCATCCTCGTAACGCTCTCCACGGAGGTCTAATTCGAGACTAACGTGAAAATCTTTCCCTTTTACTATCGCAACTGGTTTAGTTTCAACAGGCTTTGGAGAATTGATATATTCCATATCCGTTTCTTTGACTTTCATCTTCAGAATGCCGATTTGGACCTGCCATTCTTTATTTGAAACGCGTTCTATCAGATGACCTTTTTGATCAAATGTTAAGACCTTCACCTCGTCACCAGGTTGATATTCATGCTTTCCAGCCTTCGCTTTGCTGCCTTTTTTTACTTGTCTTAACTCAGGGGCAGCATCACTCAAGCGCCGTTTGGCATCGATTAATTCGTGTTCTTTAATTTCTGCTCCTTTTTCAAGGCGGAGCTTGCGGAGCTCACGAATGATTTCTTCTGCCTCATCCCTGGCCTTTTCAACAATTGCAGCCGCTTTTACTTTGGCTTTTTCTGCTAGTTCGTCTTTTCTGTCATAATAATCAGCCATCTGCTTTTGCAGATCCTGATGGAGATTTTCAGCATCTTTGAAAAGCTGATGGGCTTCTTCACGATCTCTTTCAGCCTGTCTCCTGCTTGTCTCGAGTGAAGCGATCATATTTTCAACTTCATTGCTATCCTCGCTGATATATAATCTTGCCGTTTGGATTACTGATTCTTTTAACCCAAGTCTTTTCGAAATTTCGAAGGCATTGCTTCGGCCTGGGACACCAATCAAAAGCTTGTAAGTCGGGCTGAGCGTTTCTACGTCAAATTCCACACTGGCATTTATTACACCTTCACGATTGTATCCATATGCCTTAAGCTCCGGATAGTGAGTGGTCGCAATCACCCTCGCACCGCACTTATACACTTCATCCAAAATGGAAATAGCAAGTGCCGCGCCTTCCTGAGGATCCGTTCCTGCGCCTAGTTCATCGAATAGCACCAGGCTGTTATTATCCACTTTGTTGAGGATTTCCACAATATTGACCATATGGGATGAGAAGGTACTTAAGCTTTGTTCGATAGATTGTTCATCACCGATATCTGCATAAACAGATTCAAAAACAGCCACTTCAGACCCATCAAGCGTAGGAATTTGCAATCCAGCCTGGGCCATCAGTGTACAAAGGCCAACTGTCTTAAGCGTAACCGTTTTACCACCGGTATTCGGACCTGTAATAACGATGGTCGTATAATCTTTGCCAAGTGCAACGCTGTTGGCAACTACTTCATCGATTGGGATTAATGGATGCCGTGCCTTAATAAGGTTGATTCGGCCCTCATTATTTACAATTGGCTTAGAACCTTTTATCCTGCTTCCATACCTTGCCTTAGCAAACATAAAATCAAGCTCAGCCATTATTACAACAATTGCTAGAAGCTCATCATGATATTCCGCAGTCAATGCAGACAGTTCAGTTAGAATTCTTTCTATTTCCAGCTGTTCCTTAACTCTGATGGTTTGCAGTTCATTGTTCAACTGAACTACAGACTGAGGCTCGATAAATAATGTTTGCCCTGAAGAACTTTGGTCATGGATGATGCCGCCATAATGGCTGCGGTATTCCTGTTTGACAGGGATGACAAAACGGTCATTCCTGATCGTGATGATCGCGTCCGACAGCATTTTAGCAGCATTGGAGGAGCGGATCATGCTCTCCAGCTTTTCCCGTACCCTTGACTCTCTAGTTCTCATTTGCTGACGGAGCGATCGAAGGGCTTCACTTGCACCGTCCAGAACCTCTCCGCCTTCATCGATTGCATTTTTAATTGATTCCTCTAATTTGGCAAGCACAATAATTCCTTCAGCATAGTTTAGTAAAATTGGAACATCTGTAACCTCCTGAAGGTCCTCGATGAATCGCTTCATTTGTCGGCTCGCATGGACAGTGCTTGCCACTTGGACGAGTTCAATCGGACTGAGCATACCGCCAATTTGAGCCCTTTTCGTATGCGGTCTTATATCGTGGATCCCGCCTAATGGAATATTTCCTTTTATTCTAAGCACTTTGGCCGCTTCATCTGTTTCTTCCTGAAGCCGTGAAACTTCTTCAAAATCCTTAGATGGCATTAAGTTTTGAGCTTTTTCCCTACCCAATGAGGAATGTGTATGTTCGATCAGCTGATTCCTGACTTTATCAAATTCAAGTGTTTTCATGGCTCGTTGCTGCACAAAAATTTCCTCCTTCTTCTCAATCGAAGGTTCTCTTTTAATAATGATCTATCCGTATTGGAGAGATTCTAGATTCAAAAATAGAATTTACTTATGGCGGTCATGCAGGAACTCAAGCAATCCATTCAGGTCTAATGCATTCAATACCGAGGATTGCTTGACCCAGCCCTTTCTTGCCGCTGTAACCCCTATTTCCATATGTTTAAGTGTATCTACTTTATGAGCATCTGTATTAATGACAATTTTAACTCCAGCTTCCTGAGCTTTTCTTAGATATTCCGATGCAAGGTCCAGCCTGTTAGGATTGGCATTCAGTTCAAGCGCAGTATTCGTATCCTTAGCCAGTTCGATCAGCATATCGATATCCACGGAATAGCCCTCACGTCTGCCAATCAGCCTGCCTGTCGGGTGAGCAATGATATCAACATTGGCATTCACAAGCGCCGTTTTCAAGCGATGCATGATTTTTTCAGTGGGCTGTGAAAATGACGAATGGATGGATGCAATGACCAAATCCAGCTCAGCTAACAAATCATCATCAAAATCAAGGCTGCCATCCGGTAAAATATCCATTTCAATTCCTGTCAGGATTGTAAAATTATTGAATTTTTTATTCAGTTCCTTCACTTCTTCAATTTGTTTCCTTAACCGTTCTGGTGTAAGACCGTTCGCTACCTTCAAATATTGGGAGTGGTCGGTTATGGCCATATATTTATAGCCTCTTCTGATACACTCCTTAGCCATTTCTTCAATTGAATGGCCACCGTCACTCCAGGTTGAATGCATATGAACGTCACCTTTGATTGCATCCAGGGTAATCAGTTTTAAATCCTCTTTATATAACTCCACTTCTGAACCATCCTCGCGCAATTCAGGAGGAATAAAAGGAAGCCCAAAGTACTGATAAAATTCCTCTTCGGACTTAAAAGTCGTTACCTCACCTGTTTCAACATTTTCCACACCATACTCGCTGATCTTTTCACCTTGTTCCTTTGCAAGCTGGCGCATTCTGACATTGTGATCCTTCGAACCCGTAAAATGATGAAGTGCTGTTGCGAATTCTTCCGGGGAAACGAGGCGAAAATCCACATTCACATCATAATCCAGTCCCAGCGTCACCGAAACCTTCGTATCACCAGCAGCAATGATCTCTTTGATTTTTGGCAGTTTGACTAACTCTTCTTTAACTGCTGCCGGGGTTTCTGAAGATATAATAAAATCGAGGTCCTTAATAGTTTCTCTCTGCCTTCTAAGGCTTCCTGCCCGAGAATATTGGTCTATTCCCTCTATCATTTGAAGATGGGACTCAATTAATTCTGCGACTGGCAGCATATATGCCAATGGCAGACGCTCTGGCCTCGTCCCAAAGTTTTCGATTGAAGCGAGAATCTTTTCTTCAGTTTTCTTGCCAAATCCTGCAAGATCGCGAATCTTTCCTGCCTTAGCAGCTTCCTCTAAATCATGGATACTCTCAATACCCAGCTCTTTGTAAAGCTTGGCTATTTTTTTGCCACCCATACCTGGGAGCTGGAGAAGCGGGATCAATCCGCTCGGTACTTCCTCCTGTAATTCTGCAAGCTCCGTTGATGTACCTTTTTCCATATATTCCAGGATGACGGAAGCAGTACCTTTACCAATCCCTTTTATTTCAGTCAGGTCTCCCATTTCCGACATGCTTCTTTCGTCGCCTTCAAGAGCGGCTGCCGCTTTTCTGAATGCAGAGACCTTGAATGGGTTTTCACCTTTTAATTCCATATATATAGCAATTGTTTCGAGCAATTGGACGATATCTTTTTTATTTGCTGGCATAATGCCCACCTGCCTTTTCTTTTCTATTCCAGAAGCAAAGAGATATTCCAGAATAGGTCGATTGTATTCTATTTTATAGAAAACAAGCTTCCTTGTGAAATCAAATGAAGCCTTTTTGCAAAAGGCTCTGTTAACAAGGCGTTGATTTTCGTTCCAGGCGCTTTGCT
>NZ_JBALSS010000024.1:48397-58783 GCF_036967045.1 Bacillus sp. JJ1609
CAAATTCTTCTAGGGGCTGGCGCTGAGCCCGCAGGAGTCTTCGCACCTTCCACTATAATCAACAGGTTTTAAAAAACAACATTGGGCTTTAACAGAGCCTTGCAAAAAGTAGCTGTAATCTAGCTTGTAATTTTATTGCTGCTCATTCAGTTTTCGCATTATGGAATTTATGCTCGGCTTATTGCTAGTAATATTCCCATATACGAAAAGGCTTTGGTCTTTTTTAGCACTATGTAAAAAAAACCTGATAAAAGAAAAACTTCTCCGCAACAGAGAAGTTATGCAGCCATATATTCAATCCATAGTTGTTTTATTTGCTGTGAAAATACTGGTGTATTTTTTATGATATTTTCGGCAAGAATTGAATCGTTCAATGGGTCCTGAATTGCCTGGATTGGCAATAGTGCCGCTATGTATAAAATGATGAACATAACCAGATAGACTTCCACTAATCCTAATAGACCGCCGGCCCAAACATTTAGCTGGTGGAGTATTGGCAGGTTTGCGACAAAGTCCAGCATTGAACCAATAATTTGGAGCAAAATCTTTACAGCGAAAAAAATAGCTGCAAACGCAATTGCCCTGTAATACGCTGTTTCGAGATTGGCATTATCAAAGATGAGATTTAATGTAGTATTACTTCCGAGATTAGGATAGGGAATCCACAATGTCAGCTTTGGTGCGAGTTGTTCGTAGTATATGTATGCAACGATGAAGGCTACAATAAATCCGACGAGGTGGATAGATTGGAGAATGAATCCCCTTTTCAGCCCTACAATAAAGCCGATAACCAATATAGCTAAAACCGCGAGATCAAGCATGAATAAGTTCAGTCCTTTAACCTTTTAATTTCCGCTTCGAGCGACTCAACACGATCTTTCATTTTTATGTAATCGTTAACGGCATTCACTGCAGTTAACACAGCTAACTTATTAATATCAAGTGAAGGATTCGCTGAGCTGATTTCACGCATTTTGTCATCTACCATTGAGGCAATGAGCCGAATATGGCTGGTGCTTTCTGTACCGACTATGACATACTGCTGTCCATATATATCCACAGTCGATCGATTTTTTTTTATGTCTGACAACATTTATGCCCCCATTCGTAAGAATCCTATTCTATACTATAACATGAACGCAAATGACTGGGAAGTATTTGCCTGTCACATACATATGAATTTTGGAAGATAATGTATAACTTTGAAATAATCAAAATAGGGAGTGTCTAACATGGGAAATATCGTCCTGCAGAAAAAACCGGAAGAAATCAAAAAGATGAAAGAGTACTATAGTAAATTTTTGATTGATAAGCTTCCGCCTGGCAGCATTTTCGCCGCAAAAACAGCTTCCTGTGCCATTACAGCCTATAAGTCAGGAAAAGTACTATTTCAGGGAAAAGACGGGGAAACAGAGGCGGCAAGATGGGGTACAGCAGTTGAACCTTCTATCAAGAAAACGGTCGTCTCAGCATCTCCATCCCATTTACCAAGTAATATCAGTGAAATGTCAATCATCGGATCTGACGAAGTCGGCACCGGAGATTTCTTTGGGCCCATTACTGTCGTAGCAGCCTATGTCAGAAAAGAAGATATTCCGGTTTTAAAAGAACTCGGGGTGCAGGATTCTAAAAATTTAAAGGATGATAAAATCATTGAGATCGCAAAGCAACTGGTTACATTTGCTCCTCATAGCCTGCTTACCCTTCATAATGAAAAATACAACCAAATGCAGATGAAGGGCATGTCACAGGGGAAGATGAAAGCCCTGCTTCATAACCAGGCAATAAACCATTTACTTGAAAAAATTGCGCCTGTTACACCGGAGGCCATCCTAATCGACCAATTCGCAAAAGAAGAAATCTATTACGCCTATTTAAAAGGACAGAAAAACATCATGCGGGAAAACGTCTTGTTCAGCACTAAAGCTGAGAGTATTCATCTAGGGGTTGCAGCTGCATCAATGATTGCACGCTACGCATTTGTCCGCCACTTTGAAAATTTGAGCAAGCGCGCGGGATTCACGATACCGAAAGGCGCTGGTGCTCCGGTGGATAAGGCAGCTGCCAGGCTGATTCTTGAAAAGGGTGTCGATGTTTTACCTGAATTCGTGAAGCTGCACTTCGCCAATACGCAAAAGGCAAAGAAGATTGCGAGAGTATAAGACCATCTCCATTGTAAAATTTGAAAAAAAACTTTGTTTTTTCCAGGTTGCGGGATTTCAACAAAAAGTTGCGGAATAAGTTTTCTCATAAGCAAAAAAGGCAGCCCGCGGGCTGCCTTTTTTACTTTTTAACCTCTTAATACTGCTCCTGTCTGTTCTTCAAGAGCCTTAAGTACTTTATTGTGCGCTTTTGCAATATCTTCATCAGTCAATGTTTTTTCAGGGTCAAAATATTTCAATGAGTAGGCAATTGACTTCTTGCCTGGCTCCATTTTTTCACCTTCGTACAGGTCGAATACCTGAACTTCTTTTAACAGTGTTCCTCCTGCTTCAGTAATGACCTTCTTTAGGTCACCTGCAAAAGTTGCTTTTTCGACTACAAGGGCAATATCCCTAGTGATCGATGGGAAGCGCGGAATTGCTGTGTATTGCAACGGTGCTGTTTCTGCCTGCAATAAAGCTTTAAGAGATAATTCGAATACGTATGTTTCTTTTAAATCTAACTCTTTTTGCATCATTGGATGAACTTGGCCGATGAATCCAATGACCGTCCCGTTCAATGTGATTTCAGCTGTACGTCCAGGGTGCATTCCTTCAAGCTCAGCTTTTTGGAAGCCCAGTTGGCTTTCTAGTCCAAGCTTGTCAGCAAGCCCTTCGACGATTCCTTTAAGGACAAAGAAGTCGACCGGTTTCTTTTCACCCTGCCATGGATGGCTTTCCCATAGTCCTGTAATTGCAGCAGCAAGGTGTTCACGCTCTTCTGGAAGTTCATCATTGCTGTTCTTTAAGAATACCGCACCTGTTTCATAAACAGCTACACTATCATTCTGACGTGCGATATTGTATTTAAGCACTTCAAGCAGCTGAGGAACGATGCTTAGGCGCAAAATGCTGCGGTCTTCACTCATCGGCATTGCTAATTTAACAGGCTCGCGTTGATCTAAAGCGTATTGCAGAGCTTTTTCTTTACTTGTAAGTGAATAAGTAACCGCCTGGAAAAGTCCTGCACCTTCCATGAAACGGCGGACAACTCGACGCTTTTTCTGATATTCAGTTAGATGGCCTGGTGTGGATGCTCCGATTGGAAGCGTTGTTCTCAGGTTATCATATCCAAATAAGCGGCCTACCTCTTCAATCAAATCTTCTTCAATTGTGATATCGCCGCGGCGAGTTGGAACGGTTACCGCAATTGTATTATTGTCTACAGCCGTCTCGAACTTAAGTCGGGCAAAAATATCCTGAACCTGCTTCATTTCAAGTTCAGTTCCCAACACCTTGTTGATTTTTTCAAGTGTTGTTGCAACAACCACAGGTTTGATATCCAGTGCATCCGCTTCTACGGTGCCTCCAAGGACTTCACCACCGGCAAGCTGAATCATTAATTCAGCAGCACGTTCAGCAGCTGGACGCACTCTCGCAGGATCAACACCTTTTTCATAGCGAGAACTGGCTTCGCTTCTCAATCCATGGTCCTTTGAAGATTTGCGGATAACACCACCTGTGAAATAAGCAGACTCAAGCAGGACAGTAGTCGTATCGCTTCCTACTTCTGAGTTTGCCCCACCCATTACACCCGCAAGCGCCACAGGCTCTGTGCCATTTGTGATTACAAGGTGATCAACAGTTAATGTACGTTTCGTATCATCTAGCGTTTCAATCACTTCGCCAGCCTTCGCGCGGCGGACAAGGATTTCTTTTGATCCTAGTTTGTCGTAATCGAAAGCATGTAGCGGCTGGCCATACTCCAATAAAATATAGTTCGTGATATCAACGATATTATTGTGTGGGCGGATGCCTGCAGCCATCAGTCTTGTTTGCATCCATACAGGTGATGGACCAACTTTTACATTTTTAATGACTTTTGCAACGTATAAAGGATTATCTTCCTTAGCATCAACAGTTACGTTGATGTATTCGCTTGCTTGTTCAGTTGAAGTTTCCGGCTTAGGATTTGGCAGCTCGATGTCTTTGCCAAGGATTGCTCCGACTTCATAAGCAACACCAATCATGCTCATTGCGTCCGCACGGTTTGGAGTCAATCCAAGCTCTAGAATTTCATCATCCCTGTTTAAAACTGCAAGGGCATCTTGGCCGATTTCCGTATCCTGCGGGAAATTGTAAATGCCTTCTGCATATTCCTTAGGTGCAATTTTTGCTTCGATTCCAAGTTCGGCCAAAGAACAAATCATCCCATTGGATTCTTCGCCGCGGAGCTTTGCTTTTTTGATTTTGAAATTCCCAGGAAGAACAGCTCCTACCGTGGCAACTGCTACTTTTTGGCCTTTTCCAACGTTTGGAGCGCCGCAAATGATTTGAACCGGTTCGCCATCGCCAAGGTCAACAAGTGTCTTGTTCAATTTTTCCGCATTCGGATGTTTCTCACATTCAAGCACATGGCCAACGACTACACCGCTCATGCCCTCGTTCAACTTTTCTACGCCTTCAACCTCAATGCCGCTCTTTGTGATTTTTTCAGCAAGCTCATCCGCAGATACTCCAGCTAAATCAATATAATCCTGCAGCCATTTATATGATACCAACATGGTTTAATCCTCCTAATCCTTATTCTTCAACTGAAAATTGCTTTAAGAAGCGGACATCATTTGTATAGAAGTGACGGATGTCGTCCACTCCATATTTAAGCATTGCGATACGCTCTGGTCCCATACCGAATGCGAATCCTGTGTATTTCTTGGAATCGTAACCTGCCATTTCAAGCACGTTCGGGTGAACCATTCCAGCTCCAAGGATTTCAATCCAGCCAGTTCCTTTACATACGTTACAGCCTGAACCTCCGCAGATTTTGCAGGAAATGTCCATTTCTACTGATGGCTCAGTGAATGGGAAGAAGCTTGGGCGCAAACGGATTTCGCGGTCTTCACCGAACATTTTCTTTGCAAATACTGCAAGAGTGCCTTTAAGATCGCTCATACGAACATTTTCATCTATAACCAATCCTTCGATTTGCATGAACTGATGTGAGTGTGTAGCATCATCGTTATCACGGCGGTATACCTTACCAGGGCAGATGATTTTAATTGGTCCCTTGCCCTGATGGTTTTCCATCGTTCTAGCCTGAACTGGCGAAGTGTGAGTACGCATCAGAATTTCTTCCGTGATATAGAAGGAATCCTGCATGTCACGCGCAGGGTGGCCTTTTGGCAGGTTCAGCGCTTCAAAATTGTAATAATCTTTTTCAACTTCAGGGCCTTCTTCAACTGTATAGCCCATGCCGATGAAAAGATCTTCAATTTCTTCAATGATGCTTGTAAGCGGGTGATGGCTTCCAGTTTTAACTGGTCTTCCTGGTAGTGTCACATCAATTTGCTCTGCTGCCAATTGCTTCTGGACAGCTGTTGCTTCAAGCTCCTGCTGCTTCACTTCAATCTGTCCGGAAATTGCATCGCGGACTTCATTAGCAAGAGCACCCATCATTGGTCTTTCTTCAGCGGATAATTTGCCCATCCCTTTTAAAACTTCCGTAATTGGACCTTTTTTTCCAAGATAGGAAACGCGAATATCATTCAATTCTTTAAGATCAGCTGCTGCAGCTACTTTCTCAAGAGCCTCAGCCTGCAGTTCTTTTAATCGTTCCTGCATTTTAAATCCTCCTTCATCTTCATACATTTCATTTTTGAACACAAAAAGACCTCATCCCAGATAAAGGGACGAGGTCAAGGTTATCGCGGTACCACCCTTTTTAACAGGCAATACGGTTATGTATTACTTGTTCGCTTCATTAGGATAACGGCTTGTGCCGATGCATCTTTACACTCTTTTATAGAGTGGTCCCGATGCCAACTCAGGAGGTGAACTTCGCTTGCCTGTTCCATAAAAATGCTCCCAGTCTTCGGCATTTTCTTCCTGGATGGCCATCATCAAGCTACTTTTCTCCGTCATCGTTTTTGAAATATTATTTTGCTGTTTATTATAGTATAATCTGTGCGCAGTATCAAATGGTTTTGAAAAATAATGCGCCTATTTTGCCGTTTTCAAATAATAAAGCAGGATACCTGTCGCTACTGCGACATTTAATGATTCGCTTTTCCCATAAATCGGAATATACAGGTTCTGCGTTGTTTTTGCCAGCAGTTCCTTATTTACCCCACTTCCCTCATTCCCAACGAGAAGTGCGAATGATTCATTGCTGTCTGCCTCAGTAAAAATAGAACCGTTTTCAAGTGCTGTTCCGTATACAGGAATATTTTCAGCATTAAGACGGTCAATCCACTCCGTGAGATCACCACTTATTACCGGTAAATGAAAGTGGCTGCCCTGCGCAGAGCGAAGCACTTTTGGATTGTAGGTGTCAACACTGCCTTTTCCTACAATGACTGCATCCATTCCTGCAGCGTCCGCTGTCCTTATCATGGTACCAAGGTTCCCCGGATCCTGAACAGAATCAATCAACAAGAACGTTTTTCCGCTCTCAAGTGTTTGTTTGGGCTGTCGGCAAACTGCGAAAATGCCCTGGGTTGTTTCGGTATCAGCAAGCTGCCTGCCGATTTCATCCGTCACGACTGTAACAGGAATAGCGCCGTAATCCCAACTTGGCGGCAATTCTGTTTTTTCATTCAGGATGATTTCTTCTACATATTCTTTTTGTTTAAGGGCTTCTTCAACTAGATGGTAGCCTTCAACAAGAAATGTGCCAGACTTATCTCTTTCCTTACGTGTCTGTAATTTTTTCCATTGTTTAACTTGTGGATTTTTATCAGATTGAATGTACTTCACTCTGGCTCTCCTTTAATATGGCTTGTTCAATTTTACTATTATATCTCAAATTGGATACATAATAAAACCAAAATGGTGAATTCTATAATCATTGATGGAATTTGAAAGGAGTATGAGTAAACAATGAACTTGAACCTTAGAAATGCAGTTATCACAAATGTGGCAGGAAACACACAGGATGAGCTGAAGGATACAATTGTAGATGCAATTGAAGCTGGTGAGGAAAAGATGTTGCCAGGCCTCGGAGTCCTATTTGAAGTGATCTGGCAAAACGCTTCTGAAGAAGAAAAGCAGGAAATGCTGAATGCACTTGAGTCAGGATTGAAAAGAAAATAATTGACTGAGATGAACTCCTGATTTTAGGAGTTCTTTTTTTTGCGTACAAACTGGCAAATCCTTCAACACAGCTGAATTTAGGTCAGCAAACCGGGCTAGGCTTCCAGCAGATGGAAAATGCAGAGATTATGATTGATTTCGTAGAGATTAAGGATAATTTCGTAGAAATTATCACTGATTTCGTAGAAATTATAGATGTTGATTAATTTCACAGTTTATTTCGTAGTGATTATCGCAGACTTGGCCAGAATACCTTTACCTTTCTCCTCCAAACAAAATAAGGAAGGCCGCAGCCCTCCTTGTGGTTTCCTTATTCAAAAGTAAGTTTATCAACCGTTTCTTTATCAAGACGTTTGATTACTTCAACAATTAATTTAACAGCATTTTCATAGTCATCTCGGTGCAACATTGCAGCATGTGAGTGAATATAACGCGTTGCAATCGTGATGGACAACGCTGGAACTCCGCGATGTGTCATATGGATGGCGCCTGAGTCTGTACCGCCTCCAGCGACTGAATCGAACTGATATGGAATGTTTAATTCGTCAGCCAAGTCTGTAACGAAGTCACGAAGGCCTTTATGTGAAACCATTGAGGCATCATAAATGATGATTTGCGGTCCATCGCCCATTTTGCTAAGTGCTTCTTTTTCAGTAACGCCAGGAGTGTCTCCGGCAATCCCTACATCAACACCGAAACCGATATCTGGCTCGATCAGCTGCGCAGAAGTTTTAGCGCCACGAAGACCTACTTCTTCCTGTACAGTACCCACCCCGTAAACCACGTTTGGGTGTTCCTGACCTTTAAGCTGCTTTAGGACATCGATTGCAATCGCACAGCCAATGCGGTTATCCCATGCTTTTGCAAGCAGCATTTTTTCATTGTTCATCACTGTGAATTCGAAGTAAGGAACAACCATGTCTCCAGGAACGACTCCCCATTCTTTCGCTTCATCACGGCTTGATGCGCCGATGTCGATAAACATATCTTTAATATCAACAGGTTTTTTGCGTGCTTCAGCAGGCAGGATGTGAGGCGGTTTAGAACCGATCACTCCAGTGATTTCCCCTTTGCGCGTTACGATCGTTACTCGCTGAGCAAGCATAACCTGTGACCACCAGCCTCCAACTGTCTGGAAACGGATGAAGCCCTTGTCATCAATGTTTGTTACCATGAAGCCGACTTCATCAAGGTGACCAGCAACCATAATCTTAGGTCCGTTTTCGTTACCGACCTTCTTTGCGATCAAGCTGCCCAGACCATCTGTCGTTACTTCATCAGCAAATGGAGTTATGTATCTTTTCATTACTTCCCTTGGCTCACGTTCATTGCCGGGAATACCTTTGGCGTCAGTTAAATCTTTTAACATCATAAGTGTTTCATCTAATTTAGCCATTATTTCGACTCCCTTAATATGTAGTTTCGAATCCTATTATACTAAACCAGCAGAGCATTGTACAAAAAATTCTGCTAATATCCTTTTCTCTGCCTATCATAATTTACTTCATTTTTTTGAATATATGCCTGTTCGATTTGATCCTCTGTCAATCCGAGCAGCTCTGCAAGCTTCAAATAGCCCTCAAATAAATGCATGAAATCCTCTCTTGAGTGGGATTTTCTGAATTCCTGGACCCTTTCATACACTTCAATAAACTGACTGCTCACGTTTGCCTCATCACTTTCCGCTGGGAAAACTGAGCCAATGTCGTTAAAACCACACTCAATGCCAAGTGAAAGAATGAAATGAACTCCATCCACGAACTCCTCTAAAATAACTTCTTTTTCAGATGAAGGCTTAACACTCCAAAACTTGAAGCAGCGGGTTTCATTTGCAAGCTCACCTATTTCTACAAGAAGGGCGAGGACTTTTCTGTCGAATAAGTCTTCCTCCTCCAATCCATGCTGTGATTCAATATGGCTGTCGAGTTTTTTTTGCATCTTAAAAAGCTTTTCAGTATTCATTTTGATCTCCTTGTACCTATAGTCATTAAATGCTCATATGTTGTAGTAGAAGAATGCTCTTTTCATTATTCCTGCAAAAAGTATAAAACAATTAAAAAATTGATGAAACTATTTAGTATCTCATCCGTAAATAAGGAAAGTTAACATTGGAGGGGCAGACCATGATCCTGCTTTTACGACTTATCATATTGCTTTTATTCATTTTTCTAATATACAGCGCGGTGAAATATTTATTCCACCCAAAGCGAAAACTCGAGCTTGCCCATGAGCAAAAGCGATTTTATTTCCTCGATGACCAGGACAATGTACGTAAGAACTTCTTCTTGACTTACAAAGGGGTTTTATTTGAAGGGGAAAAATATCTTGGCACTACTCAATCTGCTTTTGAGGTCGTTTCCATTTTTATTTGGCCCAAAAAAACCTCTGCCCTTAAAGGTCTTGTTCTTGAAGATTTCCAATTCATTGAACGAAAAGTCCGTGAAAGCTACCCTGTTGCTAAAATCGACTGGAAAAGCCCGATCAAGGAATTCATGGCAAATCATGATCAAGAAATTTAGACTTCAAGCAAAAAGCGTCCATATCTTGCCACGGACGCTTTTTTACGTTGTAGTATCGAAAAATTTCCGCCACTTTATAAAGCGATTTTTTTCCTAAGCAAATAGCAATAATTGCTCCTATCAGGACTATTAGAACGTATGGAATTGCCCGGACTGTTATGCTAAAAACTTAAAAATATATACAAAAATACCAATCTCGAGAACGGCAAGCAGAGGGAGTCCATACTTGAACTGAGCATGCTTAGTTTTATGACGGTAATGCCTCATCCCAGCAAACGCACCTATTGCTCCGCCCAAAATGGCCACATTCCACAATGTACTCTCACTTATTCTATAAAGATTCTTTTTTGCGCGTTTCTTATCAGCGCCCATGATGAAAAAACCAACTGCATTCATTAAAATGATTAGCCCAATAATCATCCATGCAAGTACCATTTCATTCACATCCCTTATTCCCCATCCAAATTGTTAGTATGTATGCACGCAAAGCGCCTTGCTTCATTATAGCTTAAATGGAGTTTGTCAGGGGATTCTTTTGGGAGAGAATAATCTTAGGTGGGACTCTTCATTTGTTCTAATCATCCCTATTGGAACACCGGTGAATCGGTTTTTTCTCTTTTATTGTTCCAATCACG
>NZ_JBALSS010000024.1:58977-66919 GCF_036967045.1 Bacillus sp. JJ1609
TCACGTCTATTGCAACATCATAGAAGTGATTTTTCCTCTTTCAGTGTTCTTATAAACACCTATTGAACCATTACAAATTCAATTAACTACCATTAATTGTTCCAATTACAACCTTGTTAACTAATAGACTCCTTTTTTCTATATTGAAATGCTCTTGTCAACTATTAATTGTTCTGGTAACCCCACCGATAACAACTCATCACTGTTTTTCTCCCTCAATGGTTCTGATAACCCCTCTCATAACTACTCAGCGCCATTTTTTCAATTGATTGTTATCGCCGCACTGATACCAAATCGGCACTCTGATTCTTGAAATGCATAAGAGTTCTTAGCAATATACCATAATACCTTTTACAACTCAAAAACAGCTCAAAAACAAGAAAAAACCATCCTCAAATGAGAATGGTTGATCTTATAAGTGTATTACTTGTTGAATTGGCTTTTTGCTGTTTCAGCTAATTGAGCGAATGCGTTAGCATCGCTTACTGCTAGTTCAGCAAGCATCTTGCGGTTTACTTCGATACCAGCAAGCTTTAAGCCGTGCATTAAACGGCTGTATGAAAGACCGTTCATGCGAGCTGCTGCGTTGATACGAGCAATCCAAAGTTTGCGGAAGTCGCGCTTTTTCTGGCGACGGTCGCGGAATGCATACATTAGAGATTTCATAACCTGCTGGTTAGCAACTTTGTATAATGTATGTTTTGAACCGTAATAACCTTTTGCTAATTTGATGACTTTTTTACGACGCTTGCGCGTAACTGTACCGCCTTTTACACGTGGCATGTAATTTCCCTCCTATATAAATCGATCGCTCGAATTTACTTAATGTTGTCCAACATATGACGAATGCGTTTGAAATCGCCTTTAGAAACGATTGCAGATTTGCGAAGCTTACGCTTAGCTTTTGTAGACTTGTTAGCAAATAAATGGCTTGTGTAAGCGTGTGAACGCTTAAGCTTGCCAGATCCAGTTTTCTTGAAACGCTTGGCAGTGCCGCGGTGAGTTTTCATTTTTGGCATTGGGGACTTCCTCCTCGTTACTTGTCTGTTTTAGGTGCTAAAACTAGGAACATGCTGCGTCCATCCATTTTTGGATGAGATTCGATCGTCGCTACTTCCTTGCAAGCTTCAGAAAAGCGATCTAATACACGCTGGCCGATTTCCTTATGAGTTATAGCACGTCCTTTAAAACGAATTGATGCTTTAACCTTATCGCCTTTTTCCAAGAACTTGATAGCATTGCGAAGCTTTGTGTTAAAGTCATGCTCATCAATTGTTGGGCTAAGACGTACTTCTTTAGTTGTGATGATCTTTTGGTTCTTACGTGCTTCTTTGTCTTTCTTTTGCTGTTCGAATTTGAATTTTCCGTAGTCCATGATACGGCCTACAGGAGGTTTCGCATTCGGTGCAACAAGTACAAGATCAAGATTAACGCGCGCTGCGATTTCTAGCGCCTCAGTTTTGGTTTTAATTCCTAATTGCTCGCCGTTTTGATCGATAAGACGAATTTCGCGAGCACGGATTCCCTCGTTTAGTAACATCGCGTCTTTGCTAATAATTAGCCACCTCCAGGGTTTTATCGAATACATTGTCCAGGAGAAGAAGTACATTGCCAGGCAGAGCCTGTCATCTTGCTCACACAATGACATACGATATGTCCAATTTTATTTTGCAATAAAAAAAGCGCAGGCGACAACACCCACACTTACGAAAACAAAATAATTAGACGTTTACGTATTACCTGCCAACAGCATTGAGCGTCAGCCAGGTGAGAAGCGGGTGCTTCTTCTTTCCTAAAACTAGTATTCAGTTCACTTTTGCTAATATAACACAAAGAAAAAGATGTGTCAAACGATTACTACTTGCGTTAACTGCAACGTAGAGTATTGTATCAAATAGAAATACAGCCTGCAATACTTTTTATTAAAAAATAATTTAGGTCCTCTAAAAACCCAATTTTTTTTGGTATAATTTTTTTAAATTACTGATAGGAAAGCTGGTGTGTTTTTGCTAGTAGCAATCATTGTTACAGGTGTGATCACTGGCCTTTTAGCAGGCAGTGCCTTAAAATTTTTCAGGACAGGCTATGGCTTTTCAAATGATATCGACAATAAGCCATCGCTGCTCAAATCGTGCAGATACTGCGGCCAGAAAATCCAGCGGAATTACAAAAAAAACCTCTGCCCATCTTGTCTAAAACCTCTAGAATAAGAAATGAGAGAAGCCCAGACGGCTTCTCTCATTTTTTATTTCTTCGCTTCTTTCCTGAATAATTCAAGGAACTGATCGAAAGAAACAGTTTCTGATTTTTGTTCACCGTATTTACGAACATTAACTGCCTTATCTGATACCTCATTATCACCGACAACGAGCATATAAGGAATCTTCTGCATTTGTGCTTCACGGATTTTATAGCCGATTTTCTCGTCACGGCCGTCAATTTCAACACGGAATCCTTCTGCTTTAAGCTTTTCCTGGATATCTCGAGCATAGTCATAATGTACAGCTGGAGAAACTGGAATGACTTGTGCCTGGACTGGAGCAAGCCAAGTTGGGAATGCTCCCTTGTACTCCTCGATCAGGAAGGCAACGAATCTTTCCATAGTTGATACAACACCGCGGTGAATAACAACTGGACGATGGTGTTTGCCATCTTCTCCAATATAAGTTAAATCGAAGCGCTCAGGAAGCAAGAAATCAAGCTGGACAGTTGAAAGTGTTTCCTCTTTGCCAAGCGCAGTCTTGACCTGGATATCAAGCTTAGGGCCGTAGAATGCCGCTTCGCCTTCAGCCTCGAAATAATCAAGACCCATCTCATCCATCGCTTCTTTTAACATCGATTGAGCTTTTTCCCACATTTGGTCGTCATCGAAATATTTTTCCTTATCCTCAGGGTCGCGGTAAGAAAGACGGAAAGAGTAATCGTTCATGTCAAAATCCTTGTATACTTCAAGGACAAGCTGGACTACTCGTTTGAACTCTTCCTTGATCTGGTCTGGACGAACAAAGATATGAGCATCATTAAGAGTCATCCCGCGAACACGCTGCAAACCTGCTAGCGCGCCTGACATTTCATAACGGTGCATTGTTCCTAGCTCAGCAATCCTTATTGGAAGCTCTCTGTAGCTATGGATGCTGTTTTTGTACACCATCATGTGGTGCGGACAGTTCATTGGCCTTAATACGAGCTGTTCGTTTTCCATTTCCATGACCGGGAACATGTTTTCCTGATAGTGATCCCAGTGTCCAGAAGTTTTATATAAATCAACACTTCCCATTACTGGAGTGTAGACATGGTCATATCCAAGGCTAACCTCTTTATCGACAATGTAACGCTCGATGATGCGGCGGATTGTCGCACCTTTTGGAAGCCAAAGCGGAAGTCCCTGGCCAACCTTTTGTGAGTTTGTAAATAAGTTAAGTTCTTTACCAAGTTTGCGGTGATCACGCTCTTTTGCTTCTTCAAGAAGTCTTAAATGTTCTTTAAGATCTTCCTTTTTGAAGAAAGCTGTACCGTATATGCGTTGCAGCATCTTGTTGTCGCTGTCTCCGCGCCAATAGGCACCAGCAATGCTGAGTAATTTGATTTCCTTCAGCTTTCCTGTTGAAGGAACATGCACGCCGCGGCAAAGATCAACAAAATCTCCCTGCTCATAAAGAGTCACTTTTTCATCGGCCGGAATCGCTTCAATCAACTCAAGCTTGTATTCATCGCCGATTTCCTTGAAAAATTGTACAGCTTCTTCACGGCTTACCTCTTTACGAACAATATCAATATTTTCATTGATGATCTTGTTCATTTCTTTTTCAATCGCCGGCAAATCTTCCGGAGTCAATGATTCTTCCATATCAATATCGTAGTAGAAGCCGCCTTCAATTACTGGTCCTACCCCGAGTTTAACATTTTTATAAAGACGCTTTATTGCCTGTGCCATTAAATGCGCTGAACTGTGACGCAGAATTTCAAGAGCTTCAGGATGATCAGCAGTAACGATTTCAATTGATGCATCCTCCTCGATTGGTCTGCGGAGATCATACGGGTTACCATTCACCATACCGGCAATGGCTTTCTTCTTAAGGCCCGGGCTGATTGAGCTAGCAATGTCTTCAGTTGTTGTTCCTGCCGGAAACTCCTTTACTGCTCCATCTGGAAACGATATTTTTAACATGTCTGCCATTGGCTTTTCCTCCTTATTAGAAATAGCGCAAAACTTGCGCAAAAATAAAAAAAACCCGTCCCTGAAACAGGGACGAGTTTGATTACACGTGGTTCCACCCAATTTTACATTCCTGCTTTAAAAAAAAGCGACAGAATGACTCTGGTTGAGATAACGGCAGCTGCCGCCAGTCAATACTTGCCTAATGGCGTTCATAACTGGAGTTCAAAGGTGGTAAGCACTCTTTAAGTGTTAGGAAGTTTTCAGCCTTGCCTTCCCTCTCTGGAAACCTTTCAAGAAAGCCCATGTCCTCATCATCACAATGACTTGATTCATTTAGTATGTACGTAATTATAGTTTGTAATGTTTTGAAAATCAAGTGGGCTAACGTATATTTTCACTGTCCTCGCTTAAAAAATTTTCTTTATCCAAACAAAAAGTAGAAATGGGGCTAATTTTCACACGCTCTTCAAAAATATTAATGATCGTACGCACCAAGGGCTGCTGTGCATCGTCTGTGTATAAGTAGATGTTTTTTGGAGCAATCGATAATAGAGGAGCAATCGTGCCAGAGTCTACATAGACTGGATGATTGACAAGCAATTTACGATCAATCGCTTTGAAAAGTTCGCTCCTCTTCATTTCAATAAAATACTGGTCGTAAAACGACATATTTTCATCAATAACGAGGTACAAATGTGCCAGCTGCGGTTTTCGGTCAACAAGAAAGCTCCTTAGTGTATGGACGAATACCTGATATTCCTGTTCCATTTTATACTCATCAATCGCAATCTCTACCCACTGAGAGAGCTGTTCCACATAAGCCTTCAATCTGAACTTCACAAACGAATCAAAAGAGAAAGAGATTTCCTCATTAAAAATTTCATTCACAGCCTTTTCAATGAGACCATTTTCTTCGACCCCTTCCATAAATGGGGCTAGCTCCTCTCGGTCACCTTCGAGAACAGAATAAATAATTTCAATGATTTGGTCCTGCTCTTCAACTTCAGTAAATAGATAAGATTCCGCCAGTATGGTCCTGAACCATTCCTCTCGTTTCGTCAAGATGATGAAATCGTAAAAACTCCTTTTTAGGTCCTGAAGCATTCCATCTATATATAATTGAGTGGGTATTTGCACTCTATTTCGATCTTCATTTAGAAGAATTGAATCCGTTTCCGGCCAAGAAGCAAGCCTGGCAATTAAATGCTGATACAAACTCCAGGCATCCTGCTTTTTTTGGAAGATGATTTCAATCAACCATATCCCCCCTTTATAAATAATCCCTGATTATATATATGGGGAACTTGGACAATTTAGAAGTATTCTGGTGCCGGTTTATCAATGCAAAAAAAATAATGCCACAGCTATAGGCTGTGGCATTTTATTATATTCTTCGATTTTTCCCTTCCACTTTAACAGGGTCAGCAAGATACTTTATTCGTTCCATGATTCTAGCTGCTTTCAACTGCTCTTCTTCTCCCCGCTGGCTGTGTGTCAGGTGATGCTCAAGCCCTTTCAGGTCGAAATTCGAGGTAAAGAAGGTTGGCAGGTTCTCAAGCATGCGGAATTGGAGAATAGTCCCGAGGATTTCATCGCGTGCCCAGCTGCTCATTGTTTCGGCGCCGATATCATCGAGCATGAGTACATTCGCTTTTTTAATCGCTTCAAGCTTGTCATTTACGGTATGGTCACCGATTGCATTTTTCATTTCACGGAAAAACTCAGGAACGTAGACGATTAGTGAACTGACCTGTTTCTGTGCAAGTTCATTTGCTATCGCTCCAAGGAGATATGACTTTCCGGTACCAAAGGAGCCATGCAGGAACAAACCTTTTTGCTTTTGGCCAGGTTCATAGTTTTCAACGAAATCCTTTGCCATTTTTATCGCTTTGAATCTTCCCTGGTCATCAAGTTCAATATCACCGAATGACGCCTTTAAAATTTCCTTTGGTACGAAAATGCTATTGATCAACTGCGCATGCTTTTGCCGTTCATCATGCATGATTTTTTTCTTGCAGCGGTCATATTTTATGTCAATATAATTCCCTTTTATAAAAAGCTCGGGTTCATATCCCTGTATCATGTTTTTGCAGGCTGCAAGTGTTGGGCAGTCTCCGCATTCCTTGCTTTGGGTAGTGAACTCATACAGTTTGGACATACTCCGGTCGAGCATCTCACGAGTTACTTTTTCCGCGTTTTCTTCAAGGAATTGCTTTACATGCTTATCCTGCATCACCTTTTGCTTGATCGCTTCATAGCGTGTCTGGAAGTTTTGGTTATTCGCCAGCTTCTTTAACGTTTCATTAATACTTTCCACCTGAGTCACCTCCCAGATTTAAATTTCTTAAGTTCTTCTTCTAGCTTTTTCTTCTCTATTTCATAGTCATGATCATTATCCGTCGCACCGGCTTGCTGATTCTGTTCACCTTCATGCTTTTTCTCAAACCAATCAGGCAAAACTTCCTTGCGGACAGGTTTACGCTTACCCTGAGAAGCAGGAGCCTTTTTGCCCTCCGCCCATTCAAGATATTGGCGGTGTTCATTTTTTGCTAGCTGCATCGCTTCTTGTACGGTTGATATTTTCTTCCGCGACCAGTGGCTCGCTATTTTTTCGATGTATCCCTTTGCCAGCTTTTTATCCGTCTTGAGCATAACATAATCAACTAAAACATTCACCACTCCTGGCAGCAGTTTCTGGTTGAACATGACTTCTTCAATGATCTGCAAATCAGATTTCGACGGTTCCGCGCCTCCAGAATAATCAATCAGAAGCTGGCGTGGGGAAATCCTTTCAAAATAGAGGATCAATTCCTCTTCCTTCGTTTTCGGCTTTGCGATGCCTGCTTTATGTTGAGCAGGCTGAACCCGGTCAAGCAGCGCCGGAAGCTGATCCTGATATTCAAATTGATACCAATCCCGTGCTGCCTTGCGCAATTCATCGATATCAATTTCATTTTCCGCATTGACTGCACTCAGAACAATATTTTTCATTTTAAGAGCATCTATTCCGTACAGGAAGGCAAGGTTGCTGATTGCCTCCTTCACTTTCGTGGTAAAAGCCTTTTTGGGAATGAGCGACTCTTTCAGCCCGCCTAAAAGCAAATCGAAGTTGAATTCACCAGGATCTATCTGGATTTTAGCTGCTTCTGCCCGGCCTATAAAAGCATTACCATCCTCAGCCTGAAGGTCGACCGCGTAATCAGGATTATTCTTAAGTGCTTCAGGCGGCACTGATAGAAAAACGTCCTGAAACGCTTTGGTGATTTCCGCATATCCAGGTTCAGCTGCAATAGACTTATCACTAAAAAATCGCTTCAGTCGCAAGAACTGATTCTTGCCCACCTTGCGATATAGATAAACATTTAACATCCCATCGAGGAAAAACTGCTCCGGAGTGAGCGGAGGCTGCAATTCATAAATAAAGGAACGTCCATCCTCCCCATTTTTAACAAAAGTCTTAAGCAGCCCCATCCCTTCAAGCTTCTGCCGTGCATGGTAGATGTCCTTCAGGTTCATATCCATAATGCTCATTAAGTTATGATGCGTTACAGACTCCGACCATAGGCGGTTTTCTTCAAGTTCGGCCCATAGAGTCATGAAAAGACTTAAGCACTCTGGCCCGATCAAAGGCTGATATAAGAAGGTTAAAACCTTGCGATCATAATCATGCAACAGGCCGCCAGATGTGACGATATACTGGTCTACAGGCAAAGTTTCCTGCCAATGCTGCGCCATCCAAATCCCTCCTCCGAAACATGTTCAATAGAAAAGCGCAAGCGCCTT
>NZ_JBALSS010000024.1:67026-75319 GCF_036967045.1 Bacillus sp. JJ1609
GAGCTGGACAATTCTCGAAATAAATTTTCCACTTTCTTATCTTTAAAAAAAAAGCTGAAGTTTCCTTCAGCTCCTTCATGATTTTTTGAGGTTACATCAGAACATCAAGACTTTATCCAGATTTCCGTAAGGAACGATTAGGATTTCCCTGATTCCCTTTAAACTATAAATAATCTTGAGTTCCTAAGACACTTCAAGTTACTCCTAAAGTTTTATAACTTCAGGATTGTTCTTTTTTCAATAATTCTTTAAGTTCATCGATAAAAACATTTATATCCTTAAATTGGCGGTATACGGATGCGAATCGGACATAGGCTACTTCATCGACCTTCGCTAGCCTGTCCATCACCATTTCGCCAACTGCGTCGCTCTTTATTTCAGATACACCCTGGCTGCGCAGTTCTTTTTCAACCTCAGAAGCAAGATCCTCGAGTTCTTTTAAAGCCACTGGTCTTTTTTCACACGCTTTAATTAATCCGCGCAGAAGTTTTTCGCGATTGAATTCCTCGCGTGTGCCTTCTTTTTTGACTACGATCAAAGGAATCTCTTCAACTTTTTCAAACGTGGTAAAACGAAATCCACATTCTTCACATTCACGTCTGCGTCGAATTGATCGGCTATCATCCACCGGCCTTGAATCAAGGACTCTGGTAGAATTATTTTGGCAAGTTGGACATTTCATTTCGATCAGCTCCGAATAATTTGAAATAATGAGTGATGGAAAAACCTCACAATGCTGGCGCTTCCGCTTTTTATTTATCCTTAACTATTATCTTATAAAAAAGAAAGTATCTGGACAAGAGGAACTATACATTTCCATTAATGCCCGAGCCAATATATGTATGTGTCCGATCAAGTTTTTGATAAAAAAGCACCAATTCATTTTTCAGTGTGGGATTAATTCCTGCTGGCGAGAAGCGCTCAGTAGAAATATGCAGATCGACTGCGGTTTCAAAAGGCTTAGTCGTTACAACCGTTACGGTCAAAAATGAAGACACCTTTCTGTTTATTTCTGCAGAAACTTCGCCATGTTCCTTTGAAACGCTAGTAATCCTGCATGATGGGTCAGCTTTCAGCAGTTCTTCAACTGATTGGAACATCTGATTAAAATTAGCTTTATAATAACGAGTTCTTAATTGCTCATCCCGATGACTTTCACTGGTTCCGATAAATTTTTGGTAACGTCCTGTAAGGGCTTTTAAAAAAGACATTAAAGGTCCTCCCGCATAATTAATATAGTTACAGTGTACCGTATTTTGATATAAATTAAAAAAGAGGTGTATCGCTACACCTCTTGTTATCATTCGTATTTTAATTATAGAGCTTTAGCTTGTGCTTGTTTCACTTGCACTGGACCCATGCCGCGCGGAAGTTCAATATTTTCGCGTGTTTGAGCGCCAAGAGCTTCTGCAATATAGTCAGCTGCAATATTAGGATTTAGATCGCCGCAAGTATAAACATCAATGCTGGCGTATCCATGTTCTGGGAAGCTGTGAATAGTTAAATGAGATTCAGAAATAATGACAACTCCGCTTACACCTTGTGGCGCAAATTTGTGAAATGCCACTTCGCGGATTTCAGCACCAGATTTCAAAGCAGCTGAAACGAAAGTTTGTTCAATATAATCCATATTATTTAATTTTTCAAAATCGCAACCCCAAAGTTCAGAAATTACATGACGACCCATTGTTTCCATATTCAATTTCCCCCTCTAACATTATTAGAATGAATCCTTAGTTTCAATGGTATCTTAACTACCACGGGGGAAAGTTAGTCCAGAGAGGTCCTAACCCTTTAAGTAGCCAATTGGTACCGTTATTAAGAAGTTCACGATGACTAGTATACTTCGTTTATATTTTTTTTGCAACACATGAAAACAAAATTTTTCTCATGTTTTTTCATCATTCATTTGCACAGTTTCATAGATACTAAGTTAATAGGCTTAAATGGACTCCAACGCAGCAAAAATAAATAAGCTTGCCGTGGCCGGCAAGCTTACTTGCATTTTATTATCCAACTTTTACTGTAACTGAATTTAACATAGCATAGGCAACATACTTCGTAAGGTCAACAACCCTGCTAGAGTAGCCCCATTCATTGTCATACCATGCAAGAACTTTGACTTTATTTGCACCGATCACCATTGTTGACAGTCCATCCACAATTGCCGAGTGTTCATTCGTGTTAAAGTCAATGGATACGAGAGGCTCTGTTGTAATATCCAGGATTCCGTTAAGGTTCCCTTTTGATGCCGAGTAAAATGCATCGTTGATTTCGTCAATCGTTACTTCACGTTTCAAGTCGACAACAAGGTCAACAAGTGAAACGTTTGGAGTCGGAACTCTTAATGCCATGCCATGCAGCTTGCCTTTTAGCTGAGGAAGCACAAGAGATAAAGCCTTAGCGGCTCCCGTTGAAGTAGGAATGATCGATTGGCCGCAAGAGCGTGCCCTGCGCAAGTCCTTATGTGGGTTGTCGATGTTATTCTGGTCATTAGTATATGAATGCACAGTAGTCATTAAACCATTTTCGATGCCAAAAGTATCATCGAGTACTTTCGCCACTGGAGCAAGGCAGTTGGTCGTACATGACGCATTGGAAATCACATCGTGTTTTTCAATATTTAATGCGCTTTCATTTACTCCCATCACAATAGTGATATCCTCATTCGTACCAGGTGCTGTCAAAATGACCTTCTTTGCACCAGCATCAAGATGGAGTGCAGCCATGTCTCGTGAATTGAATTTCCCTGTTGCTTCTATGACAATATCAATCTTCATTTCTTTCCATGGAAGTTCAGCAGGATTTCGGTTGCTTAATAATTTTACAGTTTTCCCGTTCACAAGCAAATGATCATCCGCAGGAATTACTTCACCTGCAAACTGACCATGTGTTGAATCATATTTAATTAAATGCGCCAGAGTTTCAGCTGGATAGCTTGCATTGATTGCTACAACCTCAAGATTGTCTTCAAGAATGGCTCTTCTGAAAACCATTCTGCCAATTCTCCCAAAACCGTTTATCGCTATTCTCGCCTTCATTGTACGGCCCCTTCCGAATTAGTGTTATACTTAATAACCCCATTGTATGGTATTAGTATAACATATTAAATTTTATTTGTGCTGATTAAATGCACACATTTTAAATTTAAAATAATTCTGACAACTAAAATCATAATTTGATTGTTTCAGAAAAAAACTACAAAAAAAAGAGCCATTACGGCTCCTATAATATTCCCCAATCTTTTAAAATATCCATCAACTGAGCTTTTGAATGTTCAATGCTTCCACGATTATCAATAACCGCATCCGCCAGTTCCACTTTAAGCTTTAATGGCATTTGTGATTCAATCCTTGATAAAGCTTCTGCTTCTGAGTACCCATTTCGTTTCATTAATCTTTCCAGCTGGGTTTCTTCGTCTACATAAACAAGAATGATTTTTTCAACAAGGTTCGTGAGCTTGCTTTCAAAAAGCAGAGGAATATCCATGACAATCGCTTTTTCATTGGCTGCTTCAGCAGTCTGCCTCTTTTGCGCCATCCTTTCTCTTACTGCAGGATGGACGATTGAATTAAGCAGATTTCTTTTTTCTTCATCATTAAAAATAATTGAACCTAACTTCTGGCGATTAATCGCGCCATCTTCAGCTAATATTGATTTCCCAAAATGGCTGATAATATCATTGTATGCTTTTTCTCCTATATCAACAGCAAGTCTTGCCTCTACATCTGCATCAATCACCGTGATCCCCATGTCAGCAAACATGGCGGAGACCGTGCTTTTCCCGCTTGCTATACCTCCAGTTAATCCAATAACTAATGACATTCTCTTTGTATTCCTTTCAAAGGGCTGCTAAAGCTTCAGCACCCCAATTATGATCAATAGTATCCCTGGGACAAAGGAAAACTTCTGCATCCAGCCAATTTCAGAAAAATGACTGCCTAGTTTCATGCCGGCATATACCAGTAATGAACTCATACAGGCCGCTGTCAAAGCCAAATAACCTGGTGAGAAGCCAAGCATTGCCGCCCCGATCCCGGCCCCAAATGCATCAAGGGACAAGGCAAGTCCCAGCATCACCGCTTCAATGCCATTGATTGTGCCTGAACGGTCAAAATCGGCAGTCATTGGTTTTTTCAGGATATTGATGACAATCCCAAGCGATTTAATCTCAAAATTAAGAATGATTTTTTCGTGGCAGAGCAATTCCGTTTTGTCCGGACGGAAAAATTGATATAGAACCCATCCTCCAAGAACGATTAGAACGGATCCGCCCAGCTTTTCGGCTAGCTGAGGGGAAAAAAAGCTCTCAAGAAAATGGCCGATAACCATGGCAGCCATCAGGACAACTGCAGAACAAACTGCAATCACCGCTATCGATTTCAGCGGTATTCTCATTTTTCGCAATCCATACGTAAACCCTACACTAAAACTGTCAAGACTGACAGCGAATGCAAGTAAAAGCAGAGAGATTGTTTGTGCCATAAACTGAGCTCCTTCCTGTCAATCGCTACGTTAGTATATGGAAGGAGCCTATTTATGGTGAGAATCAATCTGTCATAATTCACTTATTAGATGTGGTTAAGTGGTCTGTTGTTTTCTGCTCCAGGCACTCGCTTTCCGCAGGGCCCCGGGAGCCTCAGCTTTAACCAAGGCAACTTATTAAAAGGCTTTTAAAGCTTTTGGCACCTTGGACAAAAATGTGTTCCCCTGCCGCCAACAACTGTCTTCTCCAGCGGGGTGCGACAAACCTTGCATGGTTCATTTTTACGGCCGTATACAAAAAGCTGCAGCTGGAACATGCCAATCTGTCCCTGGGAGTTTACATATGAACGAATCGTGCTTCCTCCCTTTTCTACTGCTTCAGACAGTGTATTGACAATCTCTTCATACAGCACTGCCTCTTCCTTCTTAGTCAGTGAATTAGCAATACGTTCAGGGTGAATCCTTGCGCGGAATAAGGCTTCATCAACGTATATGTTTCCTAGCCCCACAAGGATTTTTTGATCGAGAAGGGCTGGCTTTATCTTTCTATTTGTCTTTTTCAGCTTTTCGGACAGCCATTCAACAGAAAACTCCTCTGAAAAAGGTTCAGGTCCTAAATCAGCAAGCGGCTGCGTCTCAAACTCTTTCCCTTTTTCATATAAATGCATCGTTCCGAATTTCCGGACATCCTTATAACGCAATTCTGTACCGTCGGTAAAGTGAAAAATGACATGTGTATGTTTGTCCACTGGGTCACCGGCATTAAATACTCCATACTTACCTTCCATTCTTAAATGGGAAACAAGCGCAAGCTTTTCAGTGTAAAGAATAAGGAATTTTCCTCTTCGGCCAATTTCCTTTATTATTTGTCCTTTCAGGGCATCGTTAAATTGCTCTGCCTCTTCAGGACGCTTGATCATTTTTGGCCAGGACACTGAAACATGCTTGATTTCTTTTCCCGTTGCGAGAACCTCTAAAGTTCTCCTTACGGTTTCTACCTCTGGAAGCTCAGGCATCCTATCCCGCCTTTCATATGCTTATTTGTAGTCACTGCTGTTATACACCAATTGCGTATATTAATTAGCTTACTTAGCATCATACCAGGTTGGGCCAAAAGCATAATCCACTTTCAGCGGGACATTCAGTTCAATAGCATTTTCCATTACATCAGGAACTACTTTTTTCAGCTTTTCGATTTCATCCTTAGGAGCCTCAAAAATCAGTTCATCGTGTACCTGAAGAAGCAACCTCGACTTAAGTCCCTCTTCCTTAAGCCTGTCAGCCATATCAATCATTGCTTTTTTAATGATATCTGCCGCGCTGCCCTGGATTGGTGTATTCATCGCTGTCCGTTCGGCGAAGCTCCGCAAATTAAAGTTCCGGCTCGTGATCTCTGGGATGTATCTGCGTCGGTGAAGCAGGGTCTGAACATACCCTTTTTGCTTTGCATCCTTTACGATTTCATCCATATACTCTTGCACACCCGGATAGCTTTCGAGATAGCGTTCGATAAATTCTCCTGCTTCCTTTCTTGAAATGCTTAAGCTTTGCGATAGGCCATAGTCGCTGATTCCATAAACGATTCCAAAGTTTACTGCCTTTGCATGGCGGCGCATATTGGAAGTGACTTCATCTTTGCCCACCTTGAAAACTTCCATAGCCGTTTTAGTATGGATGTCCATATCATTCTGGAAAGCCTCAATTAACTTTTCATCTCCAGCAATATGTGCCAGCACACGGAGCTCAATCTGTGAATAATCGGCAGCAAAGATGACCCAGTCCTTTTCAGATGGAACAAACGCCTGCCTTATTTTCCTGCCTTCTTCTAAACGAATCGGAATATTTTGCAGGTTAGGATCAGTGGAACTTAGTCTTCCTGTGGCAGTCAATGCCTGGTTGAATCTTGTATGAACTTTTTGTGTTTCTTTATTCACTACTTTTTGCAGTCCTTCAATATATGTTGACTGCAGCTTTCCTAGTTGGCGATAGTTAAGAATCTCTTCAATAATTTTGTGCTTCGAAGCCAGTTTTTCAAGAACATCTGCTGAAGTTGAATAACCAGTCTTAGTCTTCTTAGCAGCTGGCAAGCCAAGCTTTTCAAAAAGGATGACTCCTAATTGCTTTGGAGAATTAATATTGAATTGCTCTCCTGCCATCTCAAAGATCCTTGTTTCTATTTCTGCCAGTCGTCCCTTAATTTCTTCACCCATATTCACAAGGCGGTCCATATCAAGCTTTACGCCCTGATATTCCATATCGGCCAATACAAGTGACAAAGGCATTTCAAGACTGCTAAACAGATCATGCTGGTCATTTTCCCATAATTCGGTTTCAAGCTTTTCTTTTAACAAAGCCAAAGCAGCTGCCTTACGGACAAGATGCTCCCCGAGTATTTTTTCTTCCGGAATCCTCCGTTTTGCACCTTTGCCATAAACCGCTTCGTCAGATTGAACACTCCAGAAACCATGCTGTTTTGCAACTGCAGCCAAATCATCCGGATTCTCAGATGGATTTATGATGTAGGAAGCAAGGGCAACATCAAAATCAGCACCTTTAAGATGAATTCCGTGGTGTCTTAAAGAGACTTCCGAACGCTTTGCATCATAAACAGTCTTTTTACAGGATTCATCCTCAGCCCATTTTTTGAATTCATCAGATTCAAGGGCCGATTTTGCAGGCATATAAAAGCTGCCTTTCTCACTTACGACTGCAAAGCCGACGATGTCTGCATAATGATAGTTATCCTCAAGCACTTCAACATAAAAAGTACTTTCCTTTGCAAACATTTCCGGGGTAATATTGTCGGCCTGTTCAAACTCAATATCCTCGAGCTCGACTGTATTTCCTGCTTCAACATCCCCGCCTAGCTTGTCCAGAAGCGAATTAAAACCCAATTCTTTAAATATTTTCATGACTTTGTCTTTTTCTGAGCCTTCATATTCCAATTCATTCAAACTTACTACAACCGGAGCTTCTCTAGTAATTGTTGCAAGCTCCTTGCTCATCACAGCCTGGTCTTTAAATTCTGCAAGCTTTTCCTGAAGCTTTTTCCCGCTGACTTTTTCAATGGATTGCAGCAGATTTTCAAGCGTACCATATTCTTTCAGCAGCTTAATCGCCGTTTTTTCGCCTACACCTGGGACACCAGGTATATTATCAGAAGCGTCCCCCATAAGCCCCTTCATATCAATGATTTGTTCGGCACTAAGGCCATATTTCTCCTGGATATGGGCTGGTGTATACTCTTCAATATCTGTAATGCCCTTCCTTGTGATATTGACGGTCGTCTTATCTGAGCTAAGCTGCGTTAAGTCCTTGTCACCGGAAATGACCTTCGTCTCGAAGCCTTCTTTTTCAGCAAGCAAGCTTAATGTGCCGATGATGTCATCAGCTTCATAATTTTCCAGTTCATATTGAGGGATTCCGTAGGCGGTCAGCAATTCACGAATAAACGGAAATTGTTCGGATAGCTCAGGCGGAGTCTTTTGCCTGCCGCCCTTATATTCACTGAAAGTTTTATGCCTGAAGGTCGTTTTGCCTGCATCAAAAGCAACCAAAATGTGTGTGGGTTTTTCATCCTCTAGAATTTTCATTAGCATCATTGTAAACCCGTAAACAGCATTCGTATGTATACCTTTTTCATTGTTCAATAGCGGCAACGCAAAGAAAGCGCGGTACGCTATACTGTTTCCATCTATCAATACAAGCTTTTTAGACATGTAACTCCTCCTCTTTTTAATGCGCTAACGAGTGCCATTGTTTTTTTCTTTTTGGCTCTGTAAAAAAAGTCTGTTGATTTTCGTTCCAG
>NZ_JBALSS010000024.1:75448-105572 GCF_036967045.1 Bacillus sp. JJ1609
TTCGCGCCTTCCACTACAAAAACAGGTTTTTAAAAACAAAATTGTGCTTTAACAGAACCTTCTTTTTTAATGTAAAAAAAGACCGTTAAATTACTTCCTATTTTATCATGAGAGATGATAGAAAGAAAAATAACGGCCTTTTCAGGGCAGCACAATATTAGTTTGTATAGCCCATCAGCATTCGAGCATACGGTGAATTTGATGGCAGGACAATGACGGTTTCACCATCAATTGTTTTCTTATATGATTCGAGTGTACGGAACATCGTATAGAATTCAGGGTCCTTCGAGAAGCTCTGGTTGTAAACCTTAGCCGCTTCCCCTTCACCTTCACCTCTGATCATTTCAGCATCTGCTGACGCCTTAGCGAGGATTTCCTGTACTTCCCTATCTGTTTGGGCAACAATCCTGTTCTTTTCCGCGTCACCCATTGAGAGGTATTCCTGTGCCTTAGATTCCCGTTCAGAGATCATTCTTGTAAAAACAGACTTTTCATTTTCAGCAGGAAGATCCGTTCTCTTCATACGGACATCGGTAACCATGATTCCATAATTTCCGCCTGCTAATAGTTCATTTACTTTATCTGTGACTCTGTCATTCAATGAACCTCTGGAGGACTTTTCATCATTAATGATTTCATCATAGTCCAGCTGGCCAAGCTCAGAACGGACTACGGAATAGATGAATTCTTCCATTCTGGATTCCGCGCCATCAAGCGTCCTTGCATTTGAAATCATCTTTTTTGGATCTTCAATTCGCCAGATGGCATAGTTATCTATTAAAATTCTCTTTTTATCCTTCGTGTTGATTTCCGCCTGTGAAACGTCATATGTCATTTGGTGCTTTGGCAGAGTTGTGACGCTTTGGACAAAAGGTATTTTATAATTAAGACCCGGTTCTTTGATAATCTTTACTACCTCACCAAATTGGCGGACCACTTTGTACTCCCCTTGCTTCACGATGAAAACATTTGTGAATATCAAAATGAGCAGGGTGATAAGAATAATCAGGAAGATCCCAATTTTCGTGTATTTTCTCCAACTGAATGATCCGCCTGTTCTTTCATTCATATTAATAACGTTTTGATCAGCCATTATCCTTTTCACTGCCTTCCTTTTCCGACTTAGGCTTTTCAGTCTCTAGAGGACGAATCGGGAAATACTTCATCGTGTTCCCTTCATCGTTCATGATGTATATTTCATTGCCGGGCAGAACTTGTTCAAGCGTCTCAAGTATAAGCCGCTGTTTTGTGATATCTGGGCTCTGTTTGTATTCCACATACAGCTTGTTGAAGACGGCCACGTCACCTCTTGCACGTTCAACCCTCGCCGCTTTTTCACCTTCAGCACGAGAAATTAAGGCATCTTTCTCACCTTGAGCCTCATTAAGCTGTTTATTCCGGTATTTCTTCGCTTCATTGATTTTAGTATTCATCGTTTCACGGGCATCCGTTACATCAGTAAATGCCTTACGCACTTCTTTATTGGGCAATTCAACATCCTGGAGCTTTACGCCAAGAACAGAAACACCCATATCGTATTTTTCTATAAGCGATGACAGCAAATCACGCACATCTGCTTCAATTTCCGCTTTACCGGAAGTCAGCGCATCGTCTATTTTTGAGTTTCCGACTATACTTCTTACAGATGCAGATGTTGCATCATAAAGAATTTCCCTTGGATTATCCGCATTGTATAAGAATTTTGCCGGGTCGGTTATTTTCCACTGCACCACAAGGTCCGCAAGCACGATATTTTCATCGCCGGTAATCATTTTCGTCTCATCAGGAAACTCTTTGATTTCTCCATCCTTTTCTTCATAACCAAACTGAAGGCTAAATGTCTCCTTAGATAGCTTTTCTACACTTTGAATTGGCCAGGGCAGCTTGAAATGCAATCCTGGATCGCTGATGCCATCCTCTACCTTGCCGAATGTCAATATCACAGCCTGTTCAGACTCATCAACGGTATACCAGGTCGTAAACGCCAACAGACCTAAAATAATAGCAAGAACCACGATCCCGCTGGTAAGATATATCTTTTTTAAACTCACCATTTTATTCCCCTCTTTCTGCACTTCTGTCTATAATTGGTATTTACGAAACACCCTTGACAAAAGTTTCAAAAGAATCATAATTCAAAATAGGTTTTTAGACAATGGAAAAAAGCACAAGCGGGGTCTGCTTGTGCTTTTCTCTAGCTCCTTGGATGAAGGGGTTTTCACTAATGATTGTAGCAACTTAGTGTTAAGAAAAAATAAACCCCTTGTTAAGCTATTGTAAATTTATGCAAAAATAAGAAAGAGCCATCGGGACACCCAACTGGCTCTTTCTTAGGCTTGGTAAACTAACATTTAAGATCATCAACCAGGAAACCGCTTGTAAAGCCTTATCGTAAAAGTTGTCCCTTTGCCGACCTCACTTGTAACTTCAATATTTCCTTTATGGGCCTCGACAATATGTTTTACAATGGCCAATCCCAGCCCTGTACCACCAGAGTTCCTGCTTCGGGCCTTATCCACACGGTAAAAGCGTTCAAAGATACGAGGGATTTCACTTTTTTCAATTCCAATCCCGGAATCCATTACTTCAATAGAAACCATATCTTTCTTGTCAAATACCGAAATCGAAATGGTCCCATGATTTGGAGAATAGGTAATCGCATTGCTTACCAGATTGATAAACACTTGTTTGATCCTGTCTGGATCGCCTTCAATCACCATATTTTCGCTGATTTGTCCCAATACTAGGGTAATGCCTTTCTCTTCTGCCTTACCTCTTAAAATTTCAAGCACTTCCGTTATTCCCTTCAACAAGTCGACTTTGCCGATTGTTAATTTGAATCCGTGCTGTTCAATTTTGGATAGGTCTAGCAACTCCTGGATAAGGACCTGAAGACGATCGCTTTCTTTTAAAATAATATCCAGAAATGCTTCAAGTGTCCCTTTATCATGCATGGCACCATCAAGCAGCGTTTCTGAAAAGCCCTTGATGGAAGTGATCGGGGTCTTTAACTCATGTGAAACATTTGCGACAAAATCCTTCCGCATCTGTTCAAGCTTTTTCAATTCGGTAATATCATGAAAAACCAGCAGAATCCCTTTCCAAACATTGTTTGTCCCGATAATCGGTACCCCATAAACTTCAAAATGGCGGCGTTCGATTTCCAAAGGCAATACAACTTGTTTACGGACCTTTTGTTCTGTCATGAAAATTTCTTCAACCATTTGGGAAATCTCTTCATGTTCAATAACTTCATAATAAAGCTTATAAAGGTAGGCTGAAGGGTCCACGCTGAATATTTCTCTATATGGACGATTGATTAAATTTATATAGCCTCTGCTGTCTATCAAAATCAATCCACTGCCCATATTTTCAATCAGGGTAGTCAAACGGTCCTGCTGGGATTCCTTCGCTTTCATTAACTCCTGCAGGTTTCTTGCCAGAATATTAATGGATGCACTGAGCATACCCGTTTCGTCAATATGATCCTCATAAGTCCTTGCTCGATAATTCCCCTTGGCAAGCTCGATCGCGACATTTGTTGCAGATTCAATTGGCTTCGTATAGCGGTTGGTAATTCTTGTACCAAGCAGAATAATTAGACTAAGAGCCAATCCCAAACTGATCGTAAGAATCCACCAAATCTGCCGATATGCCTTTTGCAGTTCATTGATTTGTGTCGTTAAAAAAACGTATCCTTCTTTTTTATCTTTATGAATGAGCGGTTTCCAATAATAATGAAGGTCATATCCTCCGCCAATTTCAAGATCACTTTGTTCTCTTGGCGTATCTTGAACGATATCACCGATAATATCTTTATGTCTGCTAGTATTAATAGTCGAAATTTTGCCCGTATCATAACGGATGTCACCATTCATATCCACAAGGGTAATCCTTGCATTCAGGAGGTCGCCCATTCGTTCAATTTCATTTATATCCAGCTTGTCCAAACCGCCATTTTGCTCGATATTAGCTGTTAAAAGGCTCATTTCTATTTTTATCCGTTCATTGAATGAATGAATATAGTAGTTCTTAAATAACTGACCTAGCACTAAGCCCAAACCTACCAAAACGATGATGATCAGGGTAATAAGGGCAAACAAAAGACGTGTCCGGTATTTTGTCATTCTCCCTTAGGTTCCTCCAGCTTATATCCCAGTCCGCGAATGGTTTTAATATATGATGGTTTTTTCGTGTTTTGCTCAATTTTCTCGCGCAAATGGCTGATATGTACGTCAACAATCCTTGTGTCACCCGCAAAGTCATAATTCCATACAGAACTCAGCAGTTGATCTCGTGTCAGCACTCTGCCTTTATTCCTGGCAAGAAACAGCAGCAACTCAAACTCTTTAGGAGTCAGTTCCAGCAATTCACCCAAGAAATAGGCTTCATAAAATTCAGGAAGAATCTTTAATTCTCCGATTTTGATTTGTCCTTCATCTTCCTGCTTTTCCTCTACAGCGTCCGGAAGAGTCTGCACCCGTCTCAAAATAGCTTTTACCCTTGCTACAACCTCGCGAGGGCTGAAAGGTTTTGTCATGTAGTCATCCGCACCCAACTCAAGGCCAAGCACTTTGTCAAACTCGTCATCCTTGGCAGTAAGCATTAAAATTGGCACGTTTATTTTCTGCTGACGTAGCTGCTTGCAAACTTCAATTCCGTCTAGCTTCGGAAGCATTAAATCCAATATCATTAAATCCGGGTTTTCTTCTGCAGCAAGATTGATTCCTTCCTCACCATCCATTGCAGTTACCACAATATAACCTGCCTGTTCCAGGTTATACTTGAGCAGCGTCACGATTGACTGTTCATCATCAACAACCAAGACCTTCTTGTCCATATAAGCCTCCAAAAAAGTTATTACCCCTGTTTTCATCCATTTAGCACTATCTACATTATAATATCAACCTATCAATGAAAATCAAATTTTAAAGATAAAAAAAGGGATATACATTTATCATGTATATCCCCATTTCGTTTAAAAATTTTCCAATGCCCTACCGTCCATTCGCTGGACTGGATAAGGCGGACATACAAGCAGTTTCCCCTTAATCACGGTTTCATCATTTTCATTCTTCCCTGAAACAGTGATTTCTACTGTATGCTTGCTCTTGATTACCTCGGTTACCTCAAATAGAAACTGAACAGTACCATAATGGTAAACTGGCTTTACGAACTCTATATCCTGTTTTAAAATGTTGCTTCCAGGTCCCGGCAAATATTTCGAAACAGCTGAAGTTATGATCCCATTAAGCATAATCGCTGGAACGATCGGCTTTTCATAAGGCGTTTGCGAAGCGTAGTCATGCTGTATATATAAAGGATTCGAATCATTCGTTAATCCTAAATACAAAAGTAAATCTTTATCCTCTATTTTTTCAGTTAACGTCAGTTTTTCGCCGACATTAATTTCTTCAAGTTTCCTGCCGAGCTTGCGTTTTTTTCCAAGCAGCATAGCCTTTACCCCTTTGCAATAGAAGTTTAGATACTTGCATTCCATTCCCTTGTCCAAAAACAATATACTTATTAACTTGTGAAAAAAAATCGGGGAATATTCCCCGATTCTCTTATTTCATGCTCTGCTAAAACACAGCTTATTTAATAATAATCAGTTAGTGATTAAGCAAGCACGGACATAACATTGCGGACTGCATCAGCAGATTTATCAAGTGCAGCTTTCTCTTCTGCAGTTAATTCAAGCTCGATTACTTTCTCGATTCCGCCAGCACCAAGGATTGTCGGAACACCAAGATAGATGCCTTCGTATCCATACTCGCCTTCTAAATAAGCAATAGATGGCAATATACGACGCTGATCCTTAAGAATCGCTTCGCACATCTCAACCAATGACGCAGCAGGTGCATAATATGCGCTGCCGTTTCCAAGAAGGTTAACGATTTCTCCGCCGCCTTTGCGTGTACGTTCAACGATTGCTTCAAGACGATCTTTAGGAATAAGTGTGTCTAGCGGAATACCTCCAGCGTAAGAATAACGTACTAGAGGAACCATGTCATCTCCGTGGCCGCCAAGAACAAAACCAGTAACGTCTTTAACTGACAGGTTTAATTCCTGTGCCACGAATGTACGGAAGCGCGCAGTGTCAAGTACCCCTGATTGGCCGATTACACGATTCTTAGGGAAACCGGACTCTTTGAAAATAGTATAAGTCATTGCATCAACCGGGTTTGTCAGAACTACGATAAAGCATTCAGGAGAGTGTTTGGCAATTTCCTGTGCAACATTTTTCATGATCTTCTGGTTTGTCTGGACAAGGTCATCACGGCTCATGCCAGGTTTACGGGCAATACCAGCTGTAACGACTACGATGTCAGAGTCCTTAGTATCTTCATAGTTTGATGTACCAGTAATGTTGGCATCAAAGCCTTGAACCGGGCTCGCTTCAAGCATATCCAGCGCTTTACCTTTTGTTGGGTTTTCCATTTGCGGGATATCGACTAATACTACATCCCCAAGTTCTTTTTGTGCCAGCAAGAATGCTGTAGTTGCTCCTGTGAATCCTCCACCAATGACTGAAATCTTTTTACGTTTCAATGACATAAGGCTTCCCCCTCAGAAGGTACATATTTATGGATACTTTGAAAAAATTTTATGTAAAGGCTATCCTCATTAAAAGGATAGCCTTTGCACCTTAATTATTCCATGTTCTTGATCAGTTCATCACCGAACTCAGAAGTCTTAACTTCTGTAGCTCCGTCCATCAAACGTGCAAAATCATATGTTACAACCTTAGTAGCGATTGATTTTTCCATAGACTTGACAATCATGTTAGCTGCTTCAGTCCAGCCAAGGTGTTCAAGCAAAAGAACACCAGATAGAATAACTGAAGAAGGATTTACTTTGTCTAGACCTGCATATTTCGGAGCAGTACCGTGAGTAGCTTCGAAAATAGCGTGTCCAGTTTCATAGTTAATGTTCGCTCCTGGAGCGATACCGATGCCGCCAACTTGAGCCGCAAGAGCATCAGAAATGTAGTCGCCGTTCAGGTTCATTGTTGCAACAACATCAAATTCTTTTGGACGTGTAAGAATCTGCTGAAGGAAAATGTCAGCGATTGCGTCTTTAACGATAATCTTGCCTGCAGCTTCAGCATCAGCTTGAGCTTTGTTCGCTGCATCAGCACCTTGATCTTCCTTGATCTTGTCATATTGAGCCCAAGTGAAGACCTTATCACCAAATTCATTTTCAGCAAGCTCATAACCCCAGTTTTTGAACGCACCTTCTGTGAACTTCATGATATTGCCTTTATGTACAAGCGTTAGAGACTTACGGCCTTCTTTGATGGCGTAATTGATCGCTGCACGTACAAGACGCTCTGTTCCTTCCTTGGACACAGGCTTGATGCCGATACCTGAAGTCTCAGGGAAACGGATATTCTTAACACCCATTTCAGTTTGAAGGAATTCAAGTACTTTCTTAACTTCTTCAGAGCCGCTTGCATATTCAATTCCTGCGTAGATATCTTCAGTGTTCTCACGGAAAATAACCATGTCAGTATCTTGAGGGCGCTTAACAGGAGAAGGCACTCCTTCGAACCAGCGTACTGGACGTAAGCAAACGAATAAATCTAATTCCTGGCGCAACGCTACGTTAAGAGATCTAATTCCACCGCCAACAGGAGTAGTTAGTGGTCCTTTAATAGCAATAAGGTATTCATTGATCAATTCTAATGTTTCATTTGGAAGCCATTCACCTGTTTGGTTGAATGCCTTTTCTCCCGCAAAAACTTCTTTCCAGACAATTTTGCGTTCACCCTTATATGCTTTTTCAACAGCTGCATCAAGAACGCGTACAGAAGCCGCCCAGATATCAGGACCTGTTCCGTCACCTTCGATAAATGGAACGATTGGATTGTTTGGTACGTTTAATACTCCATCTTTAACTGTAATTTTTTCACCTTGCATTTTATTCTCTCCCTTCGAAATCAGTAACAGAATCAAAGGTTAGCAGGCGAACTCACCCCTAACCTTTCATTTTGGAAGCCAAGCATCGGAATCTCGCACACAATTGTGAAACTGGATTAGATACTTAACTTCCCACACTCTCCTATTACAGCAATTTTTCACTAAAAAGTAAAATATTGCTCCTTATTTTCTAAATTATCTTAATCCGATTGCCACGTATTCCTGTTTTCCAGGTCCTGTATAGTCAGCGCGCGGACGGATTAAACGGTTGTTGTCATACTGTTCAAGGATATGAGCAAGCCATCCAGAAACACGGCTAACAGCAAAAATTGGGGTGAACAGGTCATGGTCAATACCCAGGCTGTGATATACAGAAGCTGAGTAGAAATCAACGTTTGGCGGAAGATTCTTTTCGCCTGTAACAATGTTTTCGATTCTCGTAGACATCTCATACCAGTGTGGTTCACCAGTAATCTCAGTCAATCTCTTGGACATTTCTCTTAAGTGCTTCGCACGAGGATCTCCCTGACGATATACACGATGTCCAAAGCCCATGATTTTTTCTTTGTTAGCAAGCTTTTCACGGATTGCTGGCTCGACATTTTCAAGCGTACCAATTTCAGTCAGCATTTTCATCACCGCTTCATTTGCTCCGCCGTGAAGAGGTCCTTTTAACGCACCGATTGCTGCTGTAACGCCTGAGTAGACATCTGAAAGAGTCGCAACACATACACGTGCTGTGAATGTAGATGCGTTCAACTCATGGTCAGCATGCAGGACAAGCGCTTTATTCATTGCTTCTACAGCTACTTCATCCGGTTCTTTGCCAGTCAGCATATAAAGGAAGTTTGCTGCAAAGTTCAGGTCTTCTCTTGGAGCAATAGGTTCAAGACCTTTTCTTACTCTTGCGAAAGCCGTAACGATACTAGGCATTTTTGCCTGGAGACGAATTGCTTTCTGGTAATTCGCTTCTTTTTCCATAACATCTGCTTCATTATCATATAAACCTAAAAGAGATACAGCCGAGCGCAGAGCCGCCATCGGATGAACCTTATCGATCGGATACATCTTGAAATGTTCAAGTACTTCCTTAGGCAATGCAGCGTTCTCTGCAAGCTGTTTCTTCAATTCTTCCAGTTCAGCTTGAGTAGGAAGCTTGCGATGCCATAGTAAGTAAATTACTTCTTCAAAACTAGCGTTCTCAGCTAAATCATCAATGTCATAGCCAACATAAGTCAGCGTATCATCAATAATTGAGCTGATTGAGGAGGTTGTTGCCACTACTCCTTCAAGACCACGTGTTACTGACATACTCAATCTCTCCTTTGTAGTTAATTTCCCCATATCCCATTTTGTCTGTATGTTGAAAATGCTGTTAACTAACAGCTATCAGAAAAAAGAAATTTCTGACACTTTATAAGCCTGCAAGGCTACAGAAAGCCGGTTCACTGCTCCGGCGACAGACCATTATCAGCTGGTTTTGCCAAATTTATTGAGCGCTTGCTCAGGCAATCCGCAAAAAGAAAATGCTTACATTTTGTTCTATTAAAAAAACGCCGTGGAATCTTGCTTCTATTCCCTATTAAAGTATGGAAGCAGTTACAAGTCCTATTATAAACAATTATCTGACATTTGTGAATGAAAACAACTTAAAACAATATAAAATATTATTTTACAAAAAGACTGTATTCTCATTAAGAGCAGTTTTTTGTTTATAGTTATCTTCAACCATATTACTTTTTTAATGCTTTAATCGAATAAGTTCTCTTAACAAGTAATTCGCAATCGAAAATTACGAAATGAGCAAGAAAAAAGCTATTTAAAAAATTCAAATATTTTCATTGCAGCGAAAGCAATACCTGCGCCAATCAACGGTCCCACTGCCACTCCCTTAAATAGAGAAACAGCAAGAATTGTTCCAAGTACAAGAGCAGTTGTTATATGAGGATCTTCTGCGAGTAAAGTAACTCCACCTTTTGCAAGCAAGGCTACTGCCATTCCTGAAATAAGAGCAATCCATGCATAAGGTGATTTAAAAGCTCCTGATAAATCCTTGAAGCCAATCTCACCGCTAGCGATTGGTGCTAAAACTGCAATAGTAATAACCGTAACACCCCAGTTTATTCCCTTCCCCTGAATGATGGAAAAGGTTTTTGCTTCGAAACCCACAATCTTCATAACGAGCAAAACCAATACTGCAATAATTAATGACTGGTTTTTGGCCAGGAAAGCTATTGCCAAAAGCGTTAATAAAAAAAGCATTGGTTCCAGCATAAAATTTTCATCCTTCCACGGTTAAAACTATTGTAACATAATTAAAAATATTACACCAATTAAAGAGGCAGCTGCTTCATATTTTATCTCTTGATTATACTCCCTTATAGTTTGTACCTTCAACGTTGCATAATTTAACTTTACCCCTTAAAGGATTTTTTATTTTCAAGTCGAATCTTTTTTACACATACACCGTATATTAGAGGAAACTTTTCGGATTGCCGGACAACTGTTAAGATATATACATAACAGACCGACTCAGTTCAGTTATATTTCAAAAGGAGGAAATTGCTTGAATCCCGTTTATTTGTATAGAACTTTAAGGTTTATTCTCGTTATCGGCGCTATCGTTGCTGGCGCAATGGCATTGTTTTATGTCTCAAAAGTTACTTATCCATTCATTATCGGTTTTTTAATTGCCTTCATGATGAATCCCCTTGTCAATTTTCTTCAAGCAAAAGCTAAGATGCCAAGAGCGCTGGCGGTAACAGTCGCTCTGATACTGATCATTTCCGTATTTGCTGGACTTATCACATTGCTGGTAGTTGAAATCGCTTCGGGAGCTGAATATCTGGCAAGGGTTGTTCCAGATCATCTTGTAACACTGATTGATTACATAGAACATTTATTTGCCGCACAAATTATCCCGCTTTACAATCAATTGGCCGGGTTGTTTCAAAACCTTGAAGCAGGGCAGCAAGATTCAATAATGAATAATATCCAGAATGTCGGTGCTTCCATCGGGACAACAGCTGGCAATTTTATTAAAAACTTTTTCGGGAATATTCCTAATATCCTTTCCTGGCTGCCAAATGCAGCAACAGTATTGATTTTTTCATTACTTGGTACCTTTTTCATCAGTAAAGACTGGTACCGCCTGTCTTCAATGGGCACACGTTTCTTGCCTAATCGAGCCAGAAGCAGCAGCAAGACCGTATTTGCAGATTTGAAGAAAGCTCTCTTTGGCTTTGTAAAGGCACAGGCAACACTGATTTCCATTACTACTGTCATTATCTTAATCGGGCTGTTAATATTGCGTGTGGATTATGCGATAACTATCGCCCTGGTAACCGGCATAGTTGACATCATCCCTTATCTTGGCACCGGAGCTGTTTTTGTACCTTGGATCATTTACGAGGCAATTACCGGAGAAATGAGCACTGCCATTGGATTAGGAATTCTATACATCATCGTCCTTGTGCAGCGCCAGATCATGGAGCCAAAAATCCTCTCTTCCAGTATCGGGTTAGATCCGCTTGCGACATTGATTGCCTTGTTTGTCGGATTTAAGACGATTGGGTTCCTTGGACTGATTGTCGGGCCAGTCGTTCTTGTCATCTTCAATACTTTGCAACGGGCAAATGTATTCCGTGATTTATGGATTTTCATCAAGGGGAAAAATGAGGAGATCATTAAGTAAGAAGCGTTAATAATAAAACGCCAACCATTGGTTGGCGTTTTTAATTTGATGAGCATCAAAGACAGGTAATATTACCGAATCACCTTGATGTTCCCTTTATCAATCCAATTTCGGAAAGCCTTCATCATTAAAACCTTGAAAAACTTCCTCGTTGGCGGGGCCAGCAGCAAGATTCCCATAATATCTGTAATAAAACCAGGAGTGAGCAGCAGGGTGCCGCCAACCAATACGCTTACACCATCGAGAATAGCATCCCCTGGCATCATCCCTCTTCTCAATTGTTCCTGAGTCTTCCGTATTGTTTCAAGCCCTTGCTGTTTGGCAAGGAATGCCCCAAGGAAACCTGTAAGGATAATCATAGCGATGGTTGGCCAAACGCCAATTGTTTGTCCCGAGTATAGAAGGACGCCGATCTCAGCTGCCGGTACAAGAACTAAAAACAGAAAAAAATATTTCATCTTCCACCTCATCATTTTCGTTTAGCCTGTCTCTCTATTATATGTGCCGCCTTATTGAGAATACAAATAATTGAGATTAATTAGGAGCTGAAAGGGTCTCGGGACCGAAACCGAAACTAGATATGCGACTCAAGGGGCTAGGTGATGGAGCTGGACAATTCTCGAAGTGAATTTTATACTTTCCAATCATATAAAAAAAGGATGGGTTTTCCCCATCCCTTTACATATTATTATAAAATGCTGGCACGGCCGTTATATATAACGCCTCTTGCAGAGTCTACTGTGATTACTTGGCCATCACGGAATAGCTTCATTGCATTTTCAACGCCAACGATTACAGGGATTCCAAGGTTAAGTCCAACTACTGCCGCATGGCTCGTCAAACCGCCTTCTTCTGTAATTAATGCACTGCATTTTTCAAGGGCAGGAACCATTTCACGGTCAGAACCGATTGTAACAAGAATGCTTCCTTCTTTTACCTTGCTTAAAGCTTCCTGAGCATCTTTAGCGACAACTACCGGTCCATATGCTGATTTACGGCCAATCCCCTGTGCTTTGGCAAGAACATCCCCTACAACATGAATCTTCATCAGGTTCGTTGTGCCTGCTTCACCAACTGGAACCCCAGCAGTGATGACCACCAAGTCGCCATGGGATACTAGACCGCTGTTCACACTTTCATCTACTGCAACAGCGAGCATTTCATCAGTTGTTTCAGCTTTTTGTCCAAGCTGTGGATATACTCCCCAAACTAGCGCAAGACGGCGGACAACATGTTCATTTGATGTAGCAGCAATAATTGGTGCCTTAGGACGGTACTTTGAAATCATCCTTGCAGTATGGCCGCTTTCAGTTGGAGTGATAATCGCATTTACATCAAGATTTAATGCTGTATGTGCAACCGATTGCCCTATAGCATCAGTAATATTGTGATCAGTATCTTTGCTACGGGCTGATAATAATTCCTTATGGTCCAGCGCTTGCTCTGCGCGAGAAGCGATGTTGTGCATAGTTTGAACAGCCTCAACAGGATATTGTCCTGCAGCCGTTTCACCTGATAACATGATTGCATCGGTGCCATCAAAAATAGCGTTTGCTACGTCACTTGCTTCAGCACGAGTCGGGCGCGGGTTGCGCTGCATAGAATCCAGCATCTGTGTTGCTGTAATAACAGGCTTACCTAGAGCATTACATTTTTTAATAAGATCCTTTTGTACTAGAGGCACTTCTTCAGCAGGAATTTCAACCCCAAGATCTCCACGGGCAACCATCAAGCCATCAGATACTTCAAGGATTTCGTTGATGTTGTCTACGCCTTCCTGGTTTTCAATCTTAGGTATGATTTGGATATGTGACCCGTTGTTTTCTTCAAGCAGCTGTCGGATTTCCAAGACATCCTTTGCACGGCGTACAAAAGATGCAGCAATGAAATCTACACCTTGCTCGATGCCGAAAAGTATATCCTGTGCATCTTTTTCTGTGATTCCAGGAAGCTTTACAGATACTCCAGGAACGTTAACGCCTTTTTTGTTCTTAAGTGTTCCGCTGTTCATTACCTTAGTTTTAATTTCATTATTTGCTTTATCAACGCTGATTACTTCAAGTCCGATCAAGCCGTCATCAAGAAGAATTTTAGCTCCCGTGTGAATATCTTCAATCAATCTGTCGTAAGTAACAGAGAACTTTTCCGGTGTACCAAGAACCTCTTTCATGGAAATAATGCATTCTTGGCCTGTCTGAAGCTCAATTGCACCATTCTCCATATCGTTCGTGCGGATTTCAGGGCCTTTAGTATCAAGAAGGATACCTACCTTCTTCCCTGTTTTCTCAGCTGCTACTCTGATATTCTTGATACGTGCAGCATGTTCTTCATGATTGCCGTGAGAAAAATTTAAACGGGAAACATTCATACCAGCTACCATTAATTCCTCTAACTTATCTACACTTTCACTTGCGGGACCAATCGTACAAACAATTTTAGTTTTGCGCATAGCCTGCAACCTCCTGGTTTACTTTAAAGAGACTAAATCGATAATTCTTTTGATAATTTATATAAGTTCAAATCAACTGTATGCTGCTTCGCCAGTGCTTCAATGATATCATAGTCAACCATAGCGTTGCTTTCCATTCCTACAGCCCGTCCGCCTTTACCATCTAATAAAAGCTCTACTGCACGCGCCCCAAGTCTGCTAGCTAGAACCCGGTCAAATGCAGTTGGAGAACCGCCTCGCTGGATGTGGCCAAGTACAGACACCCTAGTATCAAAGTCTGTTTCTTCTTTAAGTTTTTTCGCAAATTCATAACCGTTCATAACGCCTTCTGCCACAATAATGATACTGTGCTTCTTGCCGCGTTCATGACCCTTTTTAAGCCTTTCAGCGATATCCTTCATATCATGAGGATCTTCAGGTATCAAAATCGTTTCTGCTCCTCCTGCCAAACCTGCCCAAAGAGCAATATCTCCGGCATTGCGTCCCATTACCTCAACGACAAACGTTCTGTCGTGAGAAGAAGCAGTATCACGGATTTTATCGATCGCATCAATAACAGTGTTAAGTGCTGTATCGAAACCTATCGTAAATTCAGTCCCAGGAATATCATTATCAATTGTTCCAGGCACCCCAACACAAGGGAAACCTTGTTCCGTAAGAGCTTTTGCTCCTCTGTATGATCCATCACCGCCAATGACAACAAGTCCATCAATTCCGAATTTCTTCAACTGATCGATGCCCTTTTGCTGGCCTTCCTTCGTTTTGAATTCTTCACTGCGGGCAGAATAAAGGAATGTACCACCACGATGGATGATATCACCAACTGATCCTAGTTCAAGCTTTTTAATATTACCGCTCATCAATCCAGCATATCCGCCAAAAACACCATAAACTTCAACGTTATGGTAAATCGCTTTCCTTACTACTGCACGGACTGCAGCATTCATGCCGGGGGCGTCCCCGCCGCTCGTCAATACTCCAATTCTTTTCATAGTCTTTCACCTCATTCAGTATCATCTATGTACAATTTTACAATAAAGCCATTTTTTTCTGACACTGTAGTAATCTTATCTTATTATAAACAGAATACCCGGGAATATTTCTAAAATAACACGTAGCATATAGTATCTCAACTGAATCCTTAATATTGACATAAAGACGGAATTATCATATAACTGCAAGCGCTTCATAAAAGGAAAATGGTTCAAATTTGGAAAAAATAAAAACGTGCTTAAATGCACGTTTTATTTTACCCCTATAAATTCATTCGGAAACGAGTACTCGCCAATTCGTTTATATTTTTCATAACGCTGGTCGATGAGAGCTTCCTCATCCATGGATAAAAGCTCAGACATCGAATCTTTCAGGATTTTATCCATATATTTTGCTTGCTGGGCAACATCCCTGTGTGCCCCGCCTTTTACTTCAGGAATAATTTCATCAATAACACCTAAGCCTTTTAGGTCGGGTGCTGTGATTTTCATTGTTTCAGCCGCTTTTTTTGCCAATGTGGAATCCTTCCAAAGTATAGCCGCAGCACCTTCTGGTGAAATGACGGAGTACGTGGAATTTTCCAGCATGTGAATATAGTTGCCAACTCCAAGGGCAAGTGCACCGCCACTGCCGCCTTCACCGATTACAACACAAATGACAGGAACCTTCAGTCCAGCCATCTCAAAAAGATTGCGGGCAATTGCTTCACTCTGTCCTCGTTCTTCTGCCGCTTTTCCAGGATAAGCCCCTTTCGTATCAATGAAGCAAATGATTGGGCGCTTAAACTTTTCTGCTTGTTTCATCAATCTTAAAGCCTTTCGGTAGCCTTCAGGATGCGGCATCCCAAAGTTGCGCCGGATATTCTCCTTTGTATCCTTGCCGCGCTGATGGCCTATGACAGTCACTGGATAACCATGAAACTTCGCTATACCGCCAACAATTGCTTCATCGTCACCAAATGAACGGTCTCCGTGGCACTCGAAGAAATCAGTGAAAAGCAAATTAATGTATTCTTGTGTAGTTGGCCTGCTAGGATGACGGGCAATCTGCACCCTATCCCAAGGTTTCATATTTTCATAAATTTCGGATTCAAGCTTTTCGAGCCTTGCTTCCAATTTATCGATTTCTGTTGTCAGATCAACATCCGTATTTTGCGTGAATTCTTTCAGTTCGCTAATTTTTTTTCTTAGTTCTATTATCGGTTTCTCAAATTCTAGTTCTCCTGCCATTCGAAAGTCCCTCCTGGCTGATGGATTTCAAGTATTCCAGCTATTTTCTCCTTCAGATTAACTCTAGAGATTACCGCGTCGAGCTGTCCATGCTTTAACAAAAACTCCGATGTCTGGAAATCTTCAGGAAGCTCTTCTCGGATCGTTTGTTCAATGATCCTGCGACCTGCAAAACCAATTAATGCCCCTGGCTCAGCCAGATTATAATCTCCAAGGGAAGCAAAGCTTGCAGATACCCCTCCGGTAGTTGGGTGCGTCATAATTGAGATAATTAAGCCGCCGTTATCACTGAACCTTTTAAGGGCAACGCTAGTTTTTGCCATTTGCATAAGGCTCAATACGCCTTCCTGCATCCTTGCGCCTCCTGATGCCGTAAAAATGATAAACGGTATGGAAAGTTCATCTGCCTTTTCAATCGCTCTTGTAATTTTTTCTCCGACAACCGATCCCATACTTCCCATCCTGAAGGTAGCATCCATAATCGCAACGACAACATCCAGTCCGTTAACCGTGCCAATTCCGGTCACAACTGCTTCGTTCAGGTCTGTTTTCTGGCGGTCCTTTTCTAGCTTTTCCTCATATTCAGGAAAGCCTAATGGATTGCCAGAGATCATCTCTCTGTCGAGCTCGTGGAAGCTTCCAGCATCCAGGAAGCTGTCAATCCGTTCTGTTGAATTCATTTGATGGTGATAACCGCATTGGATGCACACCTTGCAGTTTTTATTTAGTTCTTTTGTATACATGATTTTTTTGCAGTTCGGGCATTTTGTCATGATTCCCTCAGGAACATCCTGCTTGGCTGCTTCAGAAGGAATCGTTGCGTACTTTTTCTTTTTCGTCTTAGTGAAAAGCTCTTTAAGCAAAATAAAACCCCCTCCGTAATCTTGCTAGTTATAGTTAAGAGACAATATTTAGTAATAAAGCACTAGTGGCCAGACCACTATGGTAAAAAAGAAAGAGCTGTGCCATCCAAGTATCTTAAGCATGTCCACAAGTATATAACATCTAACAGACAAAAGTTGTTGCTTCATGTCGTCAATTGGTCGACATTTTCCGCAGCGCACGATACTTTTCCAGAATCAGTTCCTTTTTTTTGCTTGCCAGCGAGTCTGCAAGCATACGATATTCAGCTTTTTCAGCTGGAGACCCCTTTAGCTGAAGGGAATTATAATAGTCATTTAATATATTCCAAATACGATAAATAAGGTGGTTGTCAGCTATTTCAGCTATTTTTTTGAAGAACTCCTCATCTTCAAAATGATGTTCTTCAATCCAAATTTGCAGTCTCTCAAATTCCTCTTTTTGGAATTTCTCAGCTGCAAGATAAAGACAATCAACTTCTACCATATATTTCGTTTCTATGACATCAGTTTTTGCTTTTTCATCCTGCAGGATAAAGGTACTTAATAATTGGACCAGCTGGTTTCCGCGAAAATCTCTGATGAATGTGCCCTCTCCTCGCCTTGTCTCGATCAAGCCAAGAAGTTCGAGTGCCCTCAATGCCTCCCGAACGGAGGAACGCCCTGCGTTAAGGCGTTCCGAAAGCTCACGTTCAGAGGGGATTTTATCTCCAGTTTTCAAACCGTCTTTCTCAATCATTTCCCTTAGCTGTCTGACAATTTCCACATAAACCTTCGTGTTTTTTTCAGGTTGTGCCACTAAGCGATCACTCACCTTTTCCAATGACTGCCAGACGTCTTGTCCGGTCTTTTACCTCTTCAGGATCTACCTTTATACGGGCTACTCCCGTTTCCATCGCTGCTTTTGCCACTGCCGCAGCAACTTCAGGTGCAACACGCGGGTCGAATGGACCAGGGATGACATAATCACTTGAAAGCTCGGATTCATGTATCAGCCCAGCAATAGCGTTCACGGCTGCTACCTTCATTTTTTCGTTGATATGGGTTGCTCTGGCATCCAATGCTCCTCGGAAGATTCCAGGGAATGCAAGGACATTATTTACCTGATTAGGAAAATCAGAACGGCCTGTTCCAATAACCTTTGCTCCAGCTGCTTTCGCTTCTTCCGGCATAATCTCAGGCACAGGATTTGCCATTGCAAAAATAATCGGATCGCTATTCATCGTTTGGATCATTTCAGATGTCAATGCTCCCGCTACGGATACGCCAATGAAAACATCGGCGCCTTTAATTGCTTCAGCAAGTGTTCCCTGGACATTGTCCCTGTTTGTGAATTTAGCAACTTCTTCCTTGATCGCGTTCATTCCATTAGGACGCCCTTCATAGATCGCACCCTTTGTATCACACATGATGATGTCCCGGACACCATAAGAGTATAGAAGCTTTATAATAGCAATTCCCGCAGCGCCTGCTCCGTTAGCTACTACCTTGATTTCATTCATTTTCTTGCCAACGATTTTCAGTGCATTAACAAGACCTGCCACTGTAACGATCGCAGTTCCATGCTGATCATCGTGGAAAACAGGTATATTTGTTTCCTTCTTCAAGCGTTCTTCAATGGCGAAGCAGTTTGGAGCAGCAATATCCTCCAGATTCACGCCTCCAAAGGTTGGCTCTAGCAGCTTGACTGTTTCGACAATCTTATCTATATCTGTTGTATTCAGGCAGATTGGGAAGGCATCGACTCCAGCAAAGCTCTTAAAAAGAACAGCCTTTCCTTCCATTACCGGAAGAGCTGCTTCTGGTCCGATGTTACCGAGACCTAGTACGGCAGTACCATCAGATACAACCGCAACCATATTACCTTTCATTGTATAATCGTATACCGTTTCTGGCTTATCATATATTTCCTTACAAGGCTCCGCCACACCAGGCGAATAAGCAAGGCTCAAATCCCTGGCATTTGCTACAGGAACTTTAGATTTCGACTCCAATTTCCCTTTGTTTACACGGTGCATGTGCAAAGCTTCTTCACGTAAAGTCAACTTAGGTCCACTCCTTATTTTTTAAAAAAAGTTGCCTTCTTCAGTGGTCTGACCACACATATCCTTTTCCAATATAACACATCTATCATACTTGTAAAGGTCTATTTTTTCAGGACAACATTATTAACTCCCAGTACTTTCCTTAATTCAGCCATGCTGTTTTCCGTAATGCTTACACTGAATTCATTCGGCAGCAGCAGCGACTTCTCTGTTTCCTCATTATAGACGATGACAGGAACAGCCCCTTGATGTTTTTTCAATAAAGCTTTTATGTCTTTCATCATTCCAACAGGATCTGATTCCTTGACGATCCTTAAATATAATACAGTTTTTTCTTGTACTTTTGTCGTTTCTTTTTCAAGATCAAGGACTGATTGCACCACAAATTGGCTTTTCCCATCCCTTTGATCAAACTTTCCCTCTAACAGCGCCATTTCCCCCTGTGTCAACACGTGGCCATATTGTTTGTATACAGCCGGGAACACGACAGCTTCTGTTTCTCCGCTGGCATCGCTAAGTGTCAGGAATGCCATTGCCTCTCCCTTTTTTGTACGGATTTTCTTTTGTTCAGTGATGTAGACACCGAGCCTAGTTCTCCCGTTCATAGGTTGAGAAGCAATTGATTTTACGCCTGCAGCCATGAATTCTTTTTCATGAATTGAAACAGGGTGTTTCGATAAATAAACACCAAGCACCTCTTTTTCCAGGTTAAGCTTGTCTTCTATCCGCATAGGATCCACTTCCGTATATTTAGGCTTCAGCGAGAATTCAGCTTCTGCAAACATATCGATTTGTCCAGTATCATCAGGAGCAACAAGCTGGGCGTGTTCAATCGCAACATCGATCGTGGCGAGAAGCACGGCACGGTCATAGCCGAATTCATCAAAAGCACCCGAATAGATCAATGCTTCAAGTACTTTTCTGGAAGCGGCCTTTTGAGGCACTCTTATGCAAAAATCGAATATATCCTTAAATGGCTGATTTCTTCTTGCCTGGAAAATCTCTTTTAATGAGGCAATGCCGGCACCCTTGATACCTGCCAGGCTGTATCTGACTGCTTCTCCTTCCGGCTGGAAGCTGAACGCACTTTTGTTGATCGAAGGGGGAAGAAGCTTGATTCCCATTTGCTGCAGCTCTCTCGCATATTGAGCAATTTTCGTATCATTCCCGATTGCAGAGGAGAGCAGTGAGGCCATAAAATACAACGGATAGTTAGCTTTCAGATACGCCAGCTGATAAGCAATCATACTATACGCGACAGCATGGCTGCGGTTGAAGCCATAGTTCGCAAACCTGACGATGAGGTCATAAATAGTATTCGCCGTCTTGGTGTCATATCCTTTTCGCAAAGCCCCACTCACAAAATGCTCCCGCTCCTGGTCAAGCACTTCCTTCTTTTTCTTCGAAACAGCTCGACGCAATAAATCAGCTTCTCCTAAAGAAAAGCCTGCCATTTTGGAAGCAATCTGCATTATTTGCTCCTGGTAAACAATAACGCCATATGTATTTCCAAGGATATTTTCAAGATCCTTATGGTAATAATCGATTGGCTGCTTTCCATGTTTCCTGTCAATGAAAAGCGGAATATTTTCCATCGGACCAGGTCTATAAAGCGCGTTGACTGCAACGATATCTTCAAAATGGCCTGGCTCGAGCTTCGTCAGAACCTTTCTCATTCCTTCTGATTCAAGCTGGAAAATGCCTGTTGTCTCTCCCCTGCCGAGCAGCTGGAATGTCTTTTCATCATCAAAGGGGATATCATGGATATCGAGCTTGCGGCGGGTTTTTTGATAAATAGAATGAAGAATGGAATCAATCAAAGTTAAATTACGCAATCCCAGAAAGTCCATCTTGAGCAATCCAATTTCTTCTAGGTGGTCCATCGAATATTGAGTCAGGAAAACTTTTGCCTGACCTGATTGAATCGGCACAACGTTGGTAAGCGGATGTTCGCTGATCACGACCCCGGCAGCATGCGTTGAGGTATGCCTTGGCAGCCCCTCAAGCTTAATGGCTGTATCAAGGATTCTTTTATTCTTTTGAGATTCTTCAATAAAACTTCTTAAGCCTTCTGATTCCTTTAGTGCCTCTCGAAGGGTAATTCCGAGTTTAGATGGTACTAGTCTTGAAAGGCGGTCAAGCTCTTTCGGATTCAATCCAAATGCGCGCCCTACATCTCTGACTGCAGCTTTTGCCGCAAGGGTTCCAAAAGTGACAATCTGTGCTACATGCAGCTCTCCATATTTTGATGCCACATATTCAATCACTTCATCCCTCCTGTTGTCGGGGAAGTCGATGTCGATATCCGGCATTGATATACGCTCTGGATTCAGGAACCTTTCAAAAAGGAGTTCGTGTTCAATAGGATCCACGTCAGTAATGAATAATACATAAGATACGATCGAACCCGCTGCCGAACCACGTCCTGGTCCCACGAGGATTCCCTGTTCCCTGGCGTATTTAATGAAATCCCAGACAATCAGGAAATAATCGCTGAACTTCATTTTCTTTATCACCGATAGTTCATATTTGAGCCTCGCTACATGTTCTGCAGAGGCATTTCCATAGCGCTCCTTCAATCCTTCGAAGCATTGGCATTCAAGCAGCTCATCTGCATTCTGCCCTGGCAGGACAGGATACTTTGGCAGATGCCTTGATTCCATATCGAGCATGACATTGCAGTTTTCTGCGATTTTAAGCGTGTTTTCTAACGCTTCAGGATACTCAGAGAGCATGTCTGCCATCTCAGCAGCTGTTTTAAGATAAAACTCGCTGCTGCCCAGTTTTTCACGTCCGTCATCCTGAAGCTTATCACCATTCTTGATTGCCAAAAGGCATTCCTGTGCGAAGGAATCCTCTCTTTCCAAATAATGGACCTGGTTAGCGGCTGCAAGGGGAGTATTCGTCTGAGTACCAAGCTTTGCCAGCTCAGCTGTTAATTCATGCTGCCCAGGCAAGCCCTGGTTTTGAATTGATAGATAAAAACTTTCCTTGCCAAATAATTTCGTATATAACTCCACTGTCTGGAGGGCATTTTCTTGTTGACCGTTTGATAAATAATATTCTATTTCCCCCTGGTTTCCCGGTGTCATGGCATATAGTCCTGACGCATAGTGTTTTAGCCATTTTACAGGTATCCCTTCCGGAGACTTCGTTTGCACAGCACTTGAAATTTTCATCAGGTTTTGGAAGCCTTGATTATTTTTGGCGAGAAGCACAAGCGGGAATGACTCCAGTTCCTCGATTTCGCTGACAACGTCGACGGTCAGGCCAAGAATAGGTTTAATTGATTTTTTAAGACATTCTTTATAAAACGCCACAGTACCATACATTACATTCCGGTCGGTTAACGCGAGTGCGGAAAATCCTTTTGCCCTGGCATCGTGGACGAGCTGCTCAACTGTAGCCGTGCTCGTCAGCAGGCTGTATGCACTATAGACATGAAGGTGAATAAATGTCATTTCTCTCACACCCTTAAAGGTTCATCTACTATTATTATAGGCTTTTATCTAAAAAAAAGAAAATATGTTCTCATTTTGTTCAAGGAACTTTAAAACATATTAAATCGTGTTTGTCCATATGATGAAATACGAAGAAAAATCAATTTTTTTAAAAGGATGTTTTCAATGAATCAGCCATTTATTCCACATTTGTTTGAAGCTTATTTCATTGCGCTTGGTGTTCTGCTGGGCGGCTCGCTGATTGGGGGGCTTGCTTCATTTTTGACAGGACAGCCTCTGATGACGGAAATAGCTCGTTTCTCGAGCTCCATAAGAATATGGGCGATTATTGCAGCCATCGGTGGTACGTTTGATACAGTGTACAGCTTTGAAAAAGGGTTGCTGAACGGGGAAACAAAGGATATCTTCAAGCAGTTTTTATTGATCCTGACAGCCATGGGCGGTGCCCAGACTGGTGCGCTCCTTATCAATTGGCTTACACAGGAGCATGTGTAAAATGAGAGTCCCTCCGTATTACCGAAAACCTTCCTGGCAGAGATTTTTTTCCGGTATGGCAATAGGTGCCGCATTGAGCTGGGTATTGTTTCTTTATTTCAATGGAGTATTAATGGAAAAAAACTCGAAAACCATCCATGAACAAAAAGATAAAATTGCGGAACTTGAAGCAGACATTAAAATCTGGCAAGACGATTATGCTGAGCTGAATAAGAAAAATGAGGAAAAGCTTACAGTACAGGAGATAAAAGTAAAAATCGTGAATGACAAGAAATATAAACTTGATGCACTGAGCATCTATGAGATTGAGGAACAGACCAAGAGCGACCTGAACATTCTGCTGGCGAAAGACTTAGACTCAGTCTTTAAAAGCAGGGAGCTGATTACGAAGCTGATTGAGAATAAGACGCTCCCAATTAATGACAAACGATATAAATTAAAAATCAAATCTATGGTCATATACACGTCTGTCAGTATTCAGGTAGAGATGATTCTTGATTAAGTTGAGCCCCCCTCAGCATTTAGCCAAGCGGGGCTTATTTATTATTCCTTGCAAACTTCAATTAAATCGTTAAGAACATTTTGGACATCATCCCATGAATAGATGGACGCACCGGCTGCAAGCGGGTGACCTCCTCCATTATACTTTCTCGCGATCCCGTTGATTACAGGGCCTTTCGAACGGAGACGCACTCTGATCTGATCCTGTTCTTCAATGAAAAACACCCAAGCCTTTATACCAGCGACATTTCCCAATTCACTTACAAGCAATGAAGCTTCAGATGGTTTTACTGAATATTGTTCAAGCAATTCCTGCTTCATTACAACTCTAGCAGCACCATTTTCGAGCATCTCAAAGTTTTGCAGAATGTACCCATTTAATTTCACCACATTCGGAGCCAGTTCATACATCCGGTCATATAACTCTGTCCTCGAGAAGTTATAATGGATTAACTCACCAGCGTATGCGAATGTTTTATTTGTAGTGCTTGGATATAAGAAACGCCCCGTATCCCCCACAATACCCGCATACAGTAATCGAGCGGCCTCGTCAGACATTTTAAGCCCATGATCCTTGAAGGAAAGATAGAACTCATAAATCATTTCACTCGTAGAGCTGGCAGTTGTGTCGACCCATTGCAAATCACCATATGGGTCCTCATTCGGATGATGGTCAATCTTGATCAGCTGTTCTCCCAAGCGATAGCGATCATCACAAATACGCTCAGCATTTGCCGTATCACAAACTATCACAAGCGCCCCCTTAAAGGTATCGTCAGGGATTGAATCCAGTCTCCTTAAATAATTAAGGGACGACTCCTCTTTGCCAACCGTATAAATGTTTTTGCCAGGATATGAAGCTTTTAAAACCTCAGCCAGCCCCCCCTGGGAACCATATGCATCCGGATCCGGTCTTACATGGCGGTGGATAATGATTGTTTCATAATTTTCGATAGCTTCTAGAATTTGCGCTTTCATCAACATGCTCCTTCACCTTGTTTCTATCCTAATTATGAACATATTTATTGGAAAAGAAAAGCAGAAGCACAAGGAGGATTTGGTTAAATTCGATTTTGGTTACTGTTGTGAAATTGTGGCACATGGGAATTTAATTTACTTTTTTGGACAAATCAGAGATCTTTTTACCCAAATTGGTTCCCACACTCAATTTTGAGCACATGAACGGGATTTACATTACAACTGGGATGCCTCACTCAAATCGGGGCACAAAGTAGTTATTAAAATATCTTGAAAGGAAACCTCTCTATAGCATTCAGACAAATTTAGCGGTAAAATAATAATGATTATAAAAGTGGAGGAAATGCAATGCCTATATTCGTACTACTGATCGTACTTTCATTCGTATTCTATATCTTTTATAAAATTAAATACGTCCGCAGCAAGCGTCCTGCTGAAAAGAAATGGCTGTCCGCTAAATCTAGCATCGCATTAGGACTATTCGTTGGATTATTTGGCTTGAATCAGGTATTCCTTTTTCAAACAACGCTTACATACATCGTTGCAGTTATCTTCATTATCATTGGCTCAATGAGTGTCTGGTCTGGTGTAAAAGCATATAAATTCTATCTGCCGCTTGCAGCTAAAGAAGCTAAAGAGTAATTTAAAAGAAGCCGATCCATTACGGATCGGCTTTTGTCATTTATATACGCAGATAACTAACCAGTGAATAGATTTAATGCCTGTCAATCAGCTGGCACATCATCATGGCCTTCCCAACTAGAACTCCTTCGTTGAATGCTTCAATGTCGACCTTTCCGAACTTCCGGCCTACTTCCAGCACCTTTGGATAAATCTCTATTACACTGTCAATCTGGACTGGTTTAATGAAGTAGATTGTCATATTCTCTACAACTAAATCACCTTTTTTATAGCCCCTCAACACCCGATTTGCTGCCTCAGTAACAATCGTTGTAAAAACTCCATATGAGATTGTTCCAAGATGGTTTGTCATCTGAGGAGTGACCTGGCAGCGGAAAATATCTTCATCCTTTGTTTTCCCCTTTGTCAGGACCATCTGGCTTGTGACTGCGTCATCAAGAGTTTCCCCTACCTGCGGCTGGCGCTGGATCATTTGCAGTGCCTTTAAAACATCTTGCCTGCTGACAATCCCTTCAAGCCTGTTCGAATCATCAACAACTGGGAGAACTTCAATGCCTTCCCATACCATCATATGGGCTGATGATGCGACACTTGTCGACCCGCTGACAGCCATCGGGTTTTTAGTCATAATTTTTTCAATCACTGTGTCTTGATCATGGCCCATGACGTCCTTAGAAGTAATCATTCCGATGACCTTCATATTATGGTCGACAACCGGAAAACGGCTGTGGAAGGTTTTGTCCTTATGGCGGTACCAATCCGAAACACGATCATTGCTTCTCAGGAAAATCGTATCCGATAGCGGCGTCAGAATATCCTCGACAAGAATAATTTCCTTTTTGATCAATTGATCATAGATTGCGCGGTTAATCATTGTCGCGACCGTAAAAGTATCATAGCTGCTTGAGATAATCGGCAGCTGGAGCTCATCTGCAAGCCTTTTGACATGGTCCTCTGCATCAAAACCTCCTGTTACCAGTACAGCTGCCCCTGTCCTTAGTGCCTGCTCATGAGCCTTATCGCGGTTCCCTACAATCAGAAGGTTACCAGCATCGGTATAACGCATCATTGCTTCAAGCTTCATTGCACCAATAACAAATTTATTAAGTGTTTTATGAAGTCCAGCACGTCCGCCGAGAACTTGTCCATCAACTATGTTGACTACTTCTGCAAAAGTAAGTCTCTCTATGTTTTCTTTCTTTTTCCTTTCGATCCTGATCGTGCCTACACGTTCAATCGTGCTGACATAGCCTTTATTTTCTGCTTCTTTTATGGCCCTATAGGCAGTTCCTTCACTTACATTTAGCGCCTTGGCGATTTGGCGTACTGAGATTTTTTCTCCTATTGGCAATTCATCTATATATTGAAGTATTTGTTCATGCTTTGTTGCCAAGACTTTCACCCTTTATAATAATTTTCCGTTCAATGTAGTTCTATCCATTTTATATTATAAGGTGTAAAGAGCGCTGATTCAATCGTACCCTTCCCTTTCGGTCACCTTTTGGAAATTGTAGCTAAATACTCGGACACTGAAACTTCTTTTTTTGGTTCCCTTTGGTGCGACGCAACTGCCTAGTTTGGCACTCAAATTGCCTTTTTTGTTCAAAAAAACTGGCTGAATCCTCAGCCAGTAAATACTCGTGATTTTTTTTTCTGCTTGTTATCAAGACTAGTCCTGCCAGTTCGCGGATTCTTTTTCGGTGTATACAAAAATGCAGCCAGGTTGCCTGCGAATACAAGCAGGGCCAGAAACAGCCATGATCCGGCGAATAGCGCATGAGTTCCGCCTGATGTAAGGTTAAGCACAGGCATAGCAATATAAATCATTACTCCGCACAAGAGCAAGTATAACAGGTATTTGTTCTTTTTCATTTTTCCCCTCCTATAGGTTGTCTTATTTTATATCTATGCCAGGTAAGAATAAAAAAGCATTTTTAAAAGAAAATGCTGCACAAAAAGTTGTGCAGCACAATGGTTTATAATTCTATGACTTCCCCAGCTTCAAGAACCCTGCCTTTATTTTTCTTAAGTGAATCCACAAACCCATGAGGATCCTGTTTGATTGGCGGGAATGTGTTGAAATGGATTGGGACAACTACTTTTGCATTGAGAAACTCGGCAGCCAAAGCCGCGTCTTCAGGTCCCATTGTAAAATTATCGCCAATCGGCAAGAAGGCCAGGTCGATTGGATGCCTTTCGCCAATCAGTTTCATATGTGAGAACAACCCAGTGTCTCCAGCATGGAACACAGTTTTTCCTTCAGCCATGAACAGTATCCCAGCAGGCATGCCCCCATAAATAATCTCATTATTTTCGGTAATCATGCCAGTGCCATGGAACGCTGGAGTCATCTTCACTTTACCAAAATCGAATTGATAAGCTCCACCAATTGACATACCATGTGTATTTAGCCCTTTCCAGCTTAGATATGTAGCTAATTCATAGTTGGCGATCACCAGAGAATCGTTTTTCTTTGCCAGCTCCACTGTATCTCCAAGATGGTCTCCGTGCGCGTGCGTAAGGATAATGACATCAGGCTTGACATCTTCAACCTTTAAATCAGTCAGATCATTGCCTGTAATGAACGGATCAATCATGATCGTTTTCCCATTCGTTTCAATTTTTACAACAGAATGGCCGTGAAAAGATACTTTCATATTATCGCTCCTTTCAATTCTCAGTAATTAACTTCAACAACATTCACTTATTTCCTGCTTACATTTCCTTTATACCCAGCGTAGAGAATGATTAATAACTAATTTCCGGCTCTTTTGGATAACTATGACATAATTTTTTTTAGTAAGGTGCTAACATTAATAAAAACTGTCTTTTAATAAAAAGAACGTTTTACTTTTCATCATCAACTTGCTAATCTCATTATGAGATATACATATAAGAGGAGGAATTTTAATGTCTGAAAGATTGACTGCATTATCTGGCTGGATGAAGGAAAGCAACACTGATGTCACTTTCATTTCATCTCCAGACAATGTTTTTTACTTAAGCGGATTTTTAAGCGATCCTCATGAACGCCTGCTGGCTATTGCTGTGTTTCAGGATGCAGAACCATTCATGATTTGTCCCGCAATGGATAAGGAAAATGCAAAAAATGCAGGCTGGAATCTTGAAATTATTGGCTATAGCGATACAGATGATTCGATGGAGCTTGCATACAATGCCATTAAAAAAAGAGTTCCTTCCATTAAGCGTACAGCAATCGAAAAGGAACAATTGAATGTTGAACGTTATGAAAAAATGAATTCCCTATTTTCTGACTCGGCTTTTGTATCCGCTGAAGAAAAGTTAAGGCTGATGCGTATGGTCAAAACGGAAGATGAATTGCAAAAACTGCGTAAAGCATGTGAACTCGCTGATTTTGCGATTGAAACAGGAGTAAATGAAATCAGTGAAGGAAAAACCGAGCTTGATGTGCTTGCTGCAATTGAATATGAACTGAAGAAAAAAGGCGTTACACAGATGTCATTTTCAACAATGGTACTAACAGGTAAGAATGCCGCAGCCCCGCATGGTACACCTGGCCTAACTAAAATGAGCAAAGGTGATTTAGTTTTGTTCGATTTAGGTGTAGTCATGGATGGTTACTGCTCTGATATCACGAGGACAGTTGCATTTGGTGAAATTAATAAGCAACAGGAAAAAATTTACAATACCGTACTGAAAGCACAACTGCAAGCCCTGGATACCGCACGGGCAGGAGTGAAGTGTTCCGATGTAGACCTGGCAGCACGCAATGTCATTGATGCTGCGGGATACGGAGAATATTTCCCTCACCGCCTTGGACATGGTCTTGGAATCAGCGTCCATGAATTCCCTTCCTTGACCAGTACCAATCATCTTGTCTTGGAAAAAGGGATGGTCTTTACAGCTGAGCCGGGAATTTATGTACCTGGTGTAGCTGGAGTTAGGATCGAGGATGATGTAGTCATTACTGAGAGCGGAATTGAAATCCTCACAAAATATCCAAAGGAACTTGTTTTTGTTTCTTAATGCAGAAAACCGTCTGAACGTTAATGTCAGACGGTTTTTTATATAAGGCATATACTTTATCGATTATCAACCTTCTCAGGATACATATCGTGATTCATCAGACGGTAATCTGCCATCTCTTCATATTTTGTTCCCGGCTTACCGTAGTTTGTGTAAGGATCGATTGAGATTCCGCCTCTAGGCGTGAACTTTCCCCACACCTCGATATATTTTGGATCCATTAGCTTAATCAGGTCATTCATGATGATGTTCATGCAATCCTCGTGAAAATCACCATGGTTCCTGAAGCTGAATAAATACAGCTTTAATGATTTGCTTTCTACCATTAGTTTATCTGGAATATAACTAATATAGATTGATGCAAAATCAGGCTGGCCTGTAATCGGGCACAGGCTTGTGAACTCAGGTGTGTTGAATTTTACAAAGTAATCCCGATAAGGGTGTTTGTTTTCAAAGGATTCAAGGATTTCAGGGCTGTACTCAAATAAATACTTTGTTCCCTGATTGCCAAGCAGTGTCAAATCTTTCATTTCTTCTTCTTTTCTTCCAGCCATTTCTTTAGCCTCCCAAGATGGCCGCAAACGCGATATGAGTTCAAATACCCTTCTAGATGCCTTTTTATAAATAAAAAAAACCATATCCTCTGGATATGGTTGAAATTATAATTCAAAGCCATAGTTTTTTATAGAGGGTGTCCGCTATGAACCTCTCCCGCGATTACGGGAATGATTATTCATTATTATAAAGCAACTATAATGAAACACTCTCTGAAAGTCAAAGGAAAAAATTGTCCTTTAACACAGCCATTTTTTAAAAACAATGCTCTGTTAAACAAGGCTGTTGATTT
>NZ_JBALSS010000024.1:105746-123649 GCF_036967045.1 Bacillus sp. JJ1609
CGCCTTCCACTACAATCAACAGGGGTTTATAAATCAACATCCGCTTTATCAGAAAAATTCCTGACAGTAGTAATTGCCATCCAAGTCCCTTTCCATAAATGTGACATTTTCGTGTATTACCACATATTATTTTTACATATGTTCAATTCATTATTTACATTTGTTCAATCACCTGATATATTATTCATGTAAGTAAGGCATAATAAATTTCGAGTTGAAATTTTATTCTTTATGAAAGCGTTTAATCATAATCTTAATACGGAAAGGGTTTGAATTAGTATGACAAACGAATTAGCGAGAATGATCGACCACACATTACTTAAAGCAAATGCAACTGAAGCAGAGATTGTTAAATTGGCTGAAGAAGCAAAGGAATATAAGTTCGCTTCAGTATGCGTTAACCCAACTTGGGTAAAAACAGCTGCGGAAATTCTTAAGGATGCTGAAGGTGTAGAGGTATGTACAGTAATCGGCTTCCCTCTTGGAGCTTCAACTTCAGCAGTAAAAGCTTTCGAAACAACGAACGCAATCGAAAATGGCGCAACAGAAGTTGATATGGTTATTAACATTGGCGCACTTAAAGACAAGCAGTATGATGTAGTAGAAAATGACATCAAAGCAGTAGTTGAAGCAGCTAAAGGAAAAGCATTGACTAAGGTCATCATTGAATCTTGCCTGCTTACAGACGAAGAAAAAGAAATGGCATGCAAGCTTTCTGTCAGCGCAGGAGCAGATTTCGTCAAGACTTCTACTGGCTTCTCAACAGGTGGCGCAACAGTTGAAGATATTGCATTAATGAGAAAGACTGTTGGCCCTGATATCGGCGTTAAAGCTTCAGGTGGCGTAAGAAGCCTTGAAGATGCACAAAGCATGATCGAAGCTGGCGCAACAAGAATCGGAGCAAGCTCTGGTGTTGCAATCATGAATGGCTTGTCATCTAACTCTTCATACTAAAACTAAAAGCGGTTTAGCATTAATAACAAATATTCATGGGAATGGGGAATGGACGATGGATAAAAACATGCTTGTTGAAAAAGCGATTGAAGCTAGAAGCAAAGCATACGTTCCATATTCTAAGTTTCAGGTTGGCGCTGCAATCATCACGAACAACGATCAGGTTTATCTTGGCTGCAATATCGAAAATGCCTCTTATGGCCTGACGAACTGTGCAGAGAGAACGGCTATTTTCAAGGCTGTATCAGAAGGCGATACTGAAATCAAGGCGATTGCTGTTGTTGGAGACACTGAAGGTCCTATTTCTCCTTGCGGTGCCTGCCGCCAGGTAATTGCTGAATTCGCTACAGAAGACACAAAGATTTACCTTGCCAACCTTAATGGCGATGTGCAGGAAACAACGATCAGCGAAATCCTGCCTGGTTATTTTACATCTAAGGACATGGAAAAAATCGATTAAGTAAATAATATGTATATAAATAAGGGCAATTCCTTGCAGCCTTTCTGGTTTAGGAATTGCTCTTTCTTATTCAAGCTATCCCAAGCTAATAATCACAACTTGCTTTATAAAGGAGGAAAGAGCCGTTATTTAACATTAATTGCGGCATTCATCATGGGAGACGCAGGTTTATTGCTATCAGGTGCAGCACTATTCCTAAACAGCTTAATGCTTCTTGGAAGGGCAAATGCAAAAAGTGTAGCAGTATTTAACTTATTTATCGGGGCTATGCAAGTCATTGTACCTTTCTATTTGATCATGGTATCCGATCAAAGCAACTGGACAATCTACAGCCTAGCCAGCATATTTCTTTTTGGCTTCACTTACCTGTATGTTGGGTTAACACTATTAAAAGATCTTGATGGAAGCGGACTCGGCTGGTATTCCCTTTGGGTAGCAGTTATCGCACTCATATATGCACTAGTAGCCTATGTCCACTTCAATGATATTGTCAGCACCCTTACATGGCTGATGTGGGCATACCTTTGGTTCCTTTTCTTTTTATCCATGGGCCTTAATAAAAAAATCGATGCCTATATCGGCAAGGTTGCCTTCGTGCAATCATGGCTTACTTTAACTTTTCCGGCATTGCTGTCGATGACCGGACTATGGAAAAGCGACCAGGTTACCGAAGCATGGATCTATTTTTCAATAGCTGCAATCGTTTACTTTATTTTCATTACTTTAAAGCTAAAGGTAATAGCTGCAAGAAGAGAAAATTTCGCCTAAATACAAAAACCGTCCTGCCGATTAAAAGGCAGAGACGGTTTTTTTAGTGGCTATATTAATTGGACTGTTGATTTCCACTCCAGGCACTCCCTTTCCGTGGGGCGTCCGGTGAGCCCGCAGGACTTTGAAAAGCTTCCTCGAAATTGCCCACGCACGAAGGAAATGCGGCAGCATTTTCGAGGAATCGAGTACCCTCCGCTCCAATCAACAGGTGCTAAAAATCAATATTGACCTTTAACACAGCCTTTTTAATAATGGTTATTTTGCAAGTACATTTGTTAATACAGGCACGACTTGCTTTTTGCGTGAAACAACGCCTTTTAAAGTCGCAGTGTTATTGTTCAGCGTAACGTTGAAAGCTTCTTCAACAGCCGCAGCTTCTTTTCCAAGCGCAAGTGCAGCAGAATCATTTGTAAGAATATCAGTAATAACCAATACGAACAAGTCGAGGTTATTCTCTGAAATTTTCTTGTTAAGTGCATCTTCAAGCTCAGCCTGGCGTGCAAGTACTTCGTTAACATCAACTGTGTTTACCTGTGCGATTTCAACCTTGGAGCTTCCCATTTGGAACTCTTTGGCGTCAAGTGTAATGAGTTCATCGATTGTTTTGCTGCTTAGATCCGCACCAGCCTTAAGCATATCAAGACCATATTGATCAGCGTCTACCCCTGCAATCTCGGCTAATTCACGGGCAGCTTCAACGTCTTGTTCTGTGCACGTTGGGGACTTGAACAATAATGAATCAGAAACGATCGCAGAAAGCATAAGTCCAGCAATGTTCTTATCAATTTCTACGTTATTTTCTTTGTACATTTTGTTTAAAATAGTCGCTGTGCAGCCAACTGGCTCAACACGGAAATAAAGCGGATCGCTTGTTTCAAAGTTAGCAACACGGTGATGGTCAATAACTTCAACAATCTTTACTTTTTCAATACCGTCAGCACTTTGCTGGCGTTCGTTATGGTCAACGAGGATAACGCTGTTTACTTCTTCTGAAACTTGTCCTGCAAGACGAGGTGCTTCAGCCTTGAAATAATCCAATGCGTATTGAGTTTCTCCATTCACCTGGCCTAAACGGACTGCTTCTGCATCAACACCAAGCTTCTGCTTTAAGTTAGCATAGGCGATTGCCGAGCAGATTGTATCGGTATCAGGATTTTTATGTCCAAAAACAAGTATTTTTTCCATCATGACACTCCTTAGTTACAATTTATCACGGACATTCCTGGTCATTATTTCCTTGAGCAAGAATCCGTATATCCCATAAATAATATACGCTAAAATGAAATTATTTTAAACAGCTTTATAAGAAAATCACGATGCATTCGATTAAGATAGACAGGATTCTGTTAAACCATCCTTTGAAAAATAAAAAGCTGACTCAGAAGGTCACATTCAACGACCTTTTGAGTCAGCCTCATAACATTAGATTTGCTCTAGCAGTGTTTTTGTTTCAGAGTATACAAGATCATGTGCTTCAGCAACTGCTTTATAAGTAACATAGCCATTAAGCGTGTTGATTCCCTTCAACAATGCTTCATTGTCAAGGCAAGCCTGCTTGTAGCCTTTGTTCGCGATTTGAACTGCGTAAGGCACTGTTACGTTTGTCAGCGCAATTGTAGATGTTCTTGGTACTGCGCCAGGCATGTTTGCAACGGCATAGTGGACAACTCCATGCTTTTCATAAGTTGGATTGTCGTGAGTAGTGATTCTGTCAGTCGTTTCAAAAATTCCGCCCTGATCGATCGCGATGTCAACTACCACTGAACCTGGGTTCATGGATTGAATCATTTCTTCTGTTACAAGTCTTGGAGCCTTAGCGCCAGGAATCAACACCGCGCCAATCACTACGTCTGAAGTCTTCACAGATTCAGCGATATTGTATGGGTTGGAAATCAGAGTCGTAATATCTGAACCAAAAATGTCATCAAGCTGGCGCAGACGCTCAGGGCTCAAGTCGATCATTGTTACTTCTGCTCCAAGGCCAACAGCCATTTTAGCAGCATTCGTACCCGCTACACCGCCGCCGATGATTGTAACCTTACCTCTTTGTACTCCCGGAACTCCGCCAAGAAGGATCCCTTTTCCACCGTGTACCTTTTCAAGGAATTGCGCACCGATTTGAGTAGCCATACGGCCAGCTACTTCACTCATTGGAGTCAGCAATGGAAGAGAGTTGTTTGGCAGCTGTACTGTTTCATATGCAATGCCGACAACCTTGTTCTCGATTAGAGCTTTTGTTAGCTCTGGTTCAGGAGCAAGGTGCAAATATGTAAATAGAATTAACCCTTCACGGAAATAACCGTATTCTTCTGGCAGAGGTTCTTTTACCTTCATGACCATATCTTGTGACCATGCTTCTTCTGCACTGGCAACAATCATCGCTCCAGCACCCTTGTAATCTTCATCAGTAAAGCTTGAACCTAGGCCAGCACCTGTTTCAATAAATACTTCATGGCCAAAGTTAACAAGGTTTAGTACTCCGGCAGGCGTCATAGCCACACGGTTTTCATTATTTTTTATCTCTTTAGGTACACCGATACGCATTATTGCATACCTCCTATAAATAATAATTGCCCTTCCATTTCAGGCCCGCCTCTACTATATCAAATTTCATCCTATTAGGCTCTGTTTTTAAAATGCTTCAAATCATGCATCAATTTATAAAAGTCTATTAGATAGGAATCTTTTCTAGAAAGGACGAGGATGAAAACACTTTCATTTTAGTAGAAAAAAACCCATTTGGCAAAACAATTCGTATTAAATCACCTAAAATATACTATTCTGTATATTTTTAATATTTAGGTTTCTTGGATTAAAGTGGTGATTTTCTCTCCAGGCGCTAGCATTCCGCGTGCACCTCGGAAGCATCAACATTTAAAAAACAAGCTGTTTAATAAAACAACAGCTTGTTTTTCATTTTATTGCTGTTCTTGGCCAGTTTCCACAACAGAAGTCATTTGCTCCTGCCCGATCACTCCACTGTTATAGGAGTCCATAATTTGCTGGCTAACCTGGGTGACACCCTGGTCATCATAATCGAATGCCGGCTGGCCTACATGCTCTTGCTTTTTCATCCATTTACCCTCCTACATTGTTTTGCTTACTTAAATAGTTTTCGTTGGATTGTCACAGCTATACTATAAAAACTGTTGTATAATAAAGGTAAAGGAGGCGAGAACTATGGCACTATCTTATAAGAACATTTTAGTTGCCGTTGATGGTTCTAAGGAAGCAGCATGGGCTTTTAAAAAAGCCATTGAGATTGCAAAAAGAAATGATGCAAAGCTATTCATGACCCACATCATCGATTTACGCACATTTGCAACTGTAGAGGCATATGACCGTACGATTTCAGAACGGGCGAACCAATTTGCCACTGAACTCATGGAAAGCTACAAACAACAGGCAATTGAAGCTGGAGTCACAAATGTCAGCTACGAAATCGATTATGGTTCACCAAAGGTCAAGATAGCAAAAGATGTTGCTAAAAAATTTAACGCCGACCTAATAATTTGTGGAGCGACCGGAATGAACGCAATGGAGCGCTTCTTCATCGGAAGTGTGTCAGAACATATCACCCGATACGCATCCTGTGACGTCCTTGTCGTCCGTACTGACAAAGTTAACTAAGATGATTTTTAAAATATCAAAAGCACGCAAACTTGAAAGATTGCGTGCTTTTTTCTATTTATATGAGCTCTTTTGCTTTACCGATTTGGGATTTCACCTGAGAAAACCCTGTTCCGCCGGCACTAGTTCTGCGTTCAACCGCATTATATGGATTTAAAGCTTCATATATATCATTCTCAAACAAAAGATTCATTTCTTTATAAGCATCTAAAGAAAGATCTGCAAGGTAACATTGTTTTTGTATGCACTCAAGAACCAGCTTTCCAACAATCTCATGTGCTTCACGGAAAGGAATCCCTTTAGCTGCAAGATAATCCGCAAGTTCGGTCGCATTTGAAAAATCGTTCTTAACGGAGCCTTCCATTGTCTCTTTTTTAACTTTCATAGCCTTAACCATTCCGGAGAAAATTTTCAATGAACCTTTGATGGTTTTTACCGTATCAAACATGCCTTCCTTATCCTCTTGCATGTCTTTGTTGTATGCTAGCGGCAATCCTTTTAAAACCGTCAGCAGACCCATAAGGCTTCCATAGACACGGCCTGTTTTTCCGCGAATCAATTCAGCCATGTCTGGATTCTTCTTCTGGGGCATGATGCTGCTGCCTGTTGTAAAAGCATCTGAGAGTTCTATAAATTGAAACTCCTGGCTGGACCATAAGATAATCTCTTCACACAGTCTAGAAAGGTGCATCATCAAAATCGAACTTCCAGACAGGAATTCAAGGATAAAATCCCTGTCGCTTACTGCGTCTAGGCTATTCTCATAAATTCCTTCAAAACCAAGCATCTCCGCAGTAAGGTGGCGGTCGATTGGGAAAGTAGTCCCCGCGAGTGCCCCTGCTCCAAGAGGAGATAGATTGATTCTTTTTAGACTGTCAGAAAACCGCTGTTTATCCCTGTCCAGCATCCAGAAATAAGCCATAAGATGGTGGGCAAAAGAGATTGGCTGTGCTCTTTGCAAATGTGTATAGCCAGGCATGATCGTTTCAATATTCTTTTCTGCCTGATCTATAATTGTTTTTTGAAACTCATTGATCAACTCAATGACTTCTTCAACCTGAGCTTTTAGGTATAAATGCATATCCGTCGCAACCTGGTCATTCCTGCTTCTGGCAGTGTGGAGTTTGCCGCCGGTTGGGCCAATCAATTCTGTTAAATGATGCTCAATATTTAAATGGATATCCTCAAGCTTCGCTGAATATTCAAGGTCATTGTTACTTGCTTTTTCCTTGAGCTTTTTCAATCCTTCAATTATTTCATTTGCTTCTCCAGCTGATATGATCCCACATTGGGCCAGCATCGAAGCATGGGCAATGCTTCCTTCGATGTCCTGCTGTGCTAATTCCTGGTCAAAGCCAATCGAGGCACCGAACTCGTCAACCCAATCCTCTGCCGACCCGGTGAATCTGCCTCCCCATAATTTCTTCACACTGTCACCTTCTTGCCCTGGACCATGCTGTGTACTACTGTCGGAAGACCCCACAGGTTAATGAATCCAACAGCAGCGCTGTGATCGAATTCATCATCTGCAGTATAAGTTGCCAATTTCTCATTGTATAGGGAATAAGGTGATTTTCTTCCTTCCACAATCGCATGGCCTTTGAATAGTTTAACGCGGACTGTACCTGTCACATGCTTTTGAGTAGATTTTAAGAAGGCAGCCAATGCTTCTTGAAGAGGTGAAAACCATAAACCTTCATAAATCAATTCTGTCATCTTTTTCTCAATGACTGGCTTAAAATGTGCCACTTCTTTAACAAGTGTGATATCTTCCAATTCCTTATGGGCTTTAATTAAAGTCATTGCTGCCGGAGCTTCATATACTTCACGGGATTTGATGCCGACAAGGCGGTTCTCTACATGGTCAATCCTTCCGACGCCATGCTTTCCTGCGATGGCATTTAGCTCAAGAATCAATTCAGAAAGAGGATAAGTTTTTCCATCGATTGCTGTAGGTATACCTTCATTGAATTCAATCTCAATGACATCAGGTGTATCTGGAGTGAACTCAAGTCCAGTTGTCAGTTCATACGCCTCTTCCGGCGGCGCCTGCCAAGGATCTTCCAGGATACCGCACTCATTGCTTCTTCCCCAAAGGTTTTGGTCGATTGAGAAGGGACTGTCTAGATTGATCGGGATTGGAATTCCATTGTTCGCTGCATAAGCAATTTCTTCCTCACGAGACCATTTCCATTCACGTACAGGAGCAATTACCTTCAGGTCTGGATTAAGTGCCTTGATTGAAACCTCGAATCGTACCTGGTCGTTCCCTTTTCCTGTACAGCCGTGGGCTACCGCAACGGCACCTTCAAGTTCTGCGATTTCTACTAGTTTCTTAGAAATAAGCGGACGAGAGAGGGCAGAAACTAACGGATATTTCCCCTCGTATAATGCATGAGCCTGTAATGCAAATAATGCATAATCGTTTGCAAATTCATCCTTTACATCCAGTACATACGATTGGACGGCACCAATTTTCAATGCTTTTTCCTTGATGAAATCAAGATCCTTGCCTTCGCCAACGTCCAAGCAGCAAGCTACCACTGCATATCCTTGTTCCTTAAGCCATTTAATTGCTACAGATGTATCCAGACCGCCTGAATAGGCTAGTATCACTTTGTTTTCAGTCATTTTTTTTGCTCCTTTATAAACGAATATTTATTCATTAATATAAATTTTTATTCACGTTTAATAAATTAACAGGTTTTTAGGAACTTTTCAAGGAAAAATTATTATTTTCTTTAATTATCTTCGTACAGGAACATTCTCAGGCAATTGTGGAAGTGAAAATAGAAGTATAGTAGAATTAATTTATTGATTATCGGATTGGGGGCTCCATTAGATATGGAACAATATTTTCTTTTCAACAGCCGACTGGGCATTCCCCTGCCTGCTTTAAAAGAAAACTGGGATGAATATAGCCTTGATACACAGCATGCAATCCTTCTCCATTGGGAAAAGATACGCGGAAGCATTCCTGATAGAATATCAGAGCTTGAGCAAACCATTAACATGAAGCAAGCTCAGCTTTCAGATGAGAGCAATTTTATACGGTCATGCGAATTAAACAGCGAAATAGCAGAGTTAGCGTCCAAAATTAATGACCTGTGGCTTTGGTACAGGACTCACCAGGATATTACTTCTGCTAAGATGCATCAATAATCCTAAAGGAACGTACTGTTCAGTCAGTGGGTGTCACATAGAAAAAAAGAGTTTGGAGATGTCTCCAAACTCTTTTTTTCTATAAATTTGTATATCCCTTTATCTAAATAAAAGGATGAAATCAAAGCGAGTTTATTTTTGGACTTATAAATCCTTTGTCAATTCCCTTACGACATGTCCGATCTCAGGAATAATCAGTTTTTCCACTGCCAGGCGGACAGCCCCGGTTGACCCTGGGGTTGAAAAGACAGCTCTGTCATTCACTACACCAGCTGCTGCCCGTGATAATAAAGCAGCGGATCCGATATCCTCCTGGTAGCTAAGCATGCGGAAAATCTCGCCAAAACCAGGGATTTCTTTATCGAATAGACTTTGGACCGTTTCGATTGTTACATCCCGTTTTGCAATCCCCGTTCCTCCATTTGTCAGCACAACGTCAATGTCCGGATTCCTGCATCCCTTTAGTACTTCTGATTTAATTGACTCTGCCTCATCTTTAACGATTGCGTACTCAACAATTTTATGACCTGCGTTTTCAAGCAATTCCATCATAAGTTTGCCGCTTTTGTCTGTTTCTTCCGTTCTTGTATCGCTGACAGTTATAACCATGCAGCGGACCTGGCTTGGTGCAGCCTGCTTGTGCTCCTGTGTACTCATAATGCTACAGTGCCCCTTTTTCTTTGAAATACCTCATCTGATAATATTTATGTGCGAATTCGGTGACTCTACGGGTCAATTGATAGTTTGCTCCTGCTCCAATCGCCATGCTGATGACTGGCATGCCTTGCAAATGTTTTTTGCGGAATATCATAATGGCCATTCCCTTGAAGATTTGCTTGATTGGCTGTTCGAGCCATGTAACGTCTGTCAGGTCTTCCTTTCCCTGGTAAAAATAATAATCTTCGGCCTGCTCCAAATCATTCTTTAATTCTGTCCAGCCTGAAATTTGCATCCTTGATGGCATTGTAGCAGTATGGAATACCTTCAAGGCGACCATCATCTCAAAAGGTGTATTCACTTCAAAACCATATGTCATCGCAATCAGCTGTACAACCCTTAGATTGATGACCGCCATTGCCGGCATATCGGCCCCAAGTACAAGTTTGCTGCCGCTAGCTGACATGCCTCCCTGCACCAAGGAATAGATTCTATGGCGTGCTATTTGCTGTCCTGCAATAAACTCCAGCTGCTCGATCGGCAGCTCCCTTAAATCCTGGATTGTCTCAAGGTCAGGCTGAAATACACGGCCTGCAGCGAGAATTCTTTCTTTTGCATCCATCTGCAGCTGCGATCCCTGGATAAGGGAATGAAGATGAAACAACCCACTGTCAAAGAGCGAGAAAAACCGTTCTTGTACCTCCTCAGGCAGCAGTGAAAAGGATCGGTCCAAATACCTGTCATAAGCAAGTTCAAAATCATTCGGCTCATAGCCATACAGTTTACTTTCCCATAGACCCAATTCATCCAATACCTTTTTTTCCCGATCAGTCAAAGGCATTAAAAAACCTCCACCATGTGAATTTTCTTCCAGTATAGCACAAAAGAAAACTTCTAGAAAAATACAAGAAGGGCAGAAGCCATTTGCTCCTGCCCTTAAAATTATTATTTTGCTAAACGCACAACATCGCGTGCAATCATAACTTCTTCATCTGTCGGAATGACCATAACTTTTACAGGAGAATGTGGATAGCTGATAAACGCTTCTTCTCCACGTACTTTATTCAAAGCAGGATCCCAGTAAATACCCATGAATTCCAGTCCTTGAAGGACGCGGGCACGGATAGCAGAACTGTTTTCGCCGATACCTGCAGTGAAAATGATTGCGTCTACTCCACACATACGTGCCGCATATGAACCGATATATTTGTGGATTCTGTCTGCGAATACCTTCAATGCAAGCTCTGCACGCTCATTTCCTTTTTCTGCTTCGTCTTCGATATCGCGAAGGTCGCTTGAGAAACCAGAAACGCCGAGCATTCCACTTTCCTTATTAAGGACATTTAAAACTTCGTCAGCATTTTTATTCGTTTTTTCCATGATGTACGGGATCAAAGCAGGGTCAATATTCCCTGAACGTGTTCCCATTGTCACACCAGCAAGAGGTGTAAAGCCCATTGATGTATCGATTGATTTACCGCCTTCGATCGCGGCAATACTAGCACCGTTTCCAAGGTGGCAGGAAATTAGGCGCAAGTGCTCAACCGGACGTCCAAGCATTTCAGCCGCACGTTGTGACACATATTTATGTGATGTACCATGGAAGCCATATTTACGGATTCCGTACTTTTTATAGTACTCATATGGAAGACTGTACAGGAATGAGTTTTCTGGCATTGTCTGGTGGAAAGCTGTATCAAAGACTGCAATTGCTGGCACATTAGGAAGCACGCCCTGAAATGCGCGGATTCCAGTAATGTTAGCAGGATTGTGCAATGGAGCAAGCTCAGAAAGCTCTTCGATTTTAGTCAATACTTCTTCAGTGATCAACACTGAATCATTGAATTCTTCTCCGCCGTGAACAACACGGTGGCCAACGCCTTCGATTTCGTCTAGGGATTGGATGATTCCAAGCGTAGTAAGCTTATCAAGAAGGATTTTTACCGCAACCTCATGATTAGGGATATCAGTAACTTCCTTGATCTTTTCGCCATTAACAGAGATTGTGAAAATAGAATCTTTAATTCCGATTCTTTCTACAATACCCTTTGTAATAACTTCTTCGCTCGGCATTTCAAATAATTGAAACTTAAGTGATGAGCTGCCGGCATTGATTGCAATGATTTTAGCCATTTTTTCCGCTCCTTTTATATAACAAGCTGTTTATATATACGTTAAAATAGTACACCTTTATTGTGTGCTACAGGCTGCAAATATATCTCTCAATGTTTCATTTAAACACTGTCCATTTCACATTTCAAGCAAAGCTTTCTCAAATATTAAATGAGTTTTTATTCAGATACTTCAAATGATTGTAAAAAGTTTCACATAGTTATTAATTACCCTTATTCACAATAAAAAGAACCGGGAATGATCCGGTTCTTTAAGTTATTTTTCATTTAGCTTATTTTCTTTAAACCATAGGTCGATTTTATTTAGCATGCGATTTACCGCTGCTCCATCTGACAGCTTTGGCAGCTCAGCAAGAAGTGCTTGTTTCGGCGCTTTAACTTCAGTGCCATTTTTCTGCAGAATCAAGATGCTTTTTGCAGCCTGCTTATTTTTGAACAATGATGCTGGCAGCTGCAAAATACCCTGGACAATCAAATTCTTTTTAATGAACTCATGCAGTAAAGGAGCCTGCTCACTTTCAAATAATCCATTCGGAATCATAAAGAACAAATAACCGCCATCCTTTACATGCTTCGTGCTTTGCTCAATGAACATATGGTGGGAATATGTATGTCCCTCAGCTGCTTTCACTTCATATTCTTCTGCCCTAAGGTCATTTGGATAGTAGCCGACAGGAAGATCACAAATAACGGCATCTGCCGGATCTACAAACAGCGGCTCAAGGCTGTCCTGGTTAAAAAGTTCGACAGAATGCTTCTGTAAATTGGCATTGACGAAAGCTAATCTGATTAACAGATCATCGATTTCCACTCCGATAGAGTCAATCGTTTTATCTGTTTGCTGGTTAAGTACTGTGGCAAGCAAATTGCCTGTACCAATGGCAGGGTCGAGCAGCCTGAAGGCTTTCTTATCAATGAATTTGCTTACTAAATATCCTATGAACATACCGACTGAATCTGGTGTCATCTGATGGTTAGGCTGCACATGCTCCTTCATGCCTTTCAAGATTGCCAGCTGGAACCCTTTCCGGATATCTTCCCTGGAAAAATCATCAAGCTTTATCTCTTTATATGTTTTTTCAAGCCTTTTCTTCGTCACTTCATTTAACTCATCTTGAAGGACATTCCCCTGAAACATATTCTCCCCAGTTTCAGCCAGCGCCTCCAAATATGTACATGCAAGTTCTTCTTTTAAAATATCCGCCGTTGTATTAAAAGCGGTAAATAGTTTTTCTACCGGAGTCATACTCACTTTTCTTCCTCCCGATTAAAATAGGTATCTACTATTGTAGCCATGTTTTTCATTGCTTACAAGCTGGATGCATTAATCGTTTTTCGCGTTCCATAGCCTTTTGGGATTCTCCTACATAAAACAAGCCGCAGAATCCTGCGGCTTGTCATGGCTGGGTTTATCTAGCTTGCTTTGCAGCTTCAACGGCTGCTTCATAATCGGGATGATCAGTCACTTCACTAACATATTGTACATATGTTACTTTGTCATTAGAATCTACAACAAATACTGCGCGAGCCAGCAAACGAAGTTCTTTAATTGCGACTCCGTACGCCTCACCGAATGAAAGTTCACGGTGGTCAGAAACCGTTTGAACATTTTCAATTCCAGCGGCTCCGCACCAGCGTTTCTGTGCAAATGGCAGGTCAACGCTCACTGTCAATACCTTAACATTATCAAGTTTTACAGCTTCCTCGTTAAAACGGCGAGTCTCTGCATCACAAACGCCAGTGTCAAGTGAAGGTACTGCGCTAATTAGTCTAACCTGCCCTTTAGTATCCTGAAGCGTCACTTCAGACATATCATTTGCAAGAACCTTAAAATCAGGTGCCTGGTCTCCAACTTTCACTTCATTTCCTAACAATGTAACTGGGTTCCCCTTAAATGTAACAGATGCCATACCTGCTCATCCTCCTTGTCCTTTTTATGTACAGTGTAAATATATCTTTTACAGCCACATTTTGCAATTATTTTACGGACTCATCTAGCATACTGCTATAGAAGAGAATCGAACCTCTTACTTAACTAACTTTTTTAAATGCATTACTGATAAATAAATCTTTTAAGATACTTTTACAAAGTGAAGCTGCCTCCCCAATCGAAAAGGCAGCAGCAGCTTAAAATTCAAGTTCTGATTTAGGTCCGTTGTAAGCTGATTGATGATTTTGGTTTTGGTTTTGATTGCCATTCTGGCTGTTCTGATCTTTCTTGGACATCATTTGCTGAATTTTATCCACAGCCTGAGGCGCCAGGTCAAGAATTTTTTCATACAAATGTGTACTTTCATCAAGATGAAGCATTTTCACGCCATGTGAGCTGACAATCAGGAAAGCGATTGGCGTAATTGACACGCCTCCGCCGCTACCTCCTCCAAATGGATGCTGTGAACCTCCGGACTGCCCTCCAGAACCACCAGAACCGCCAGAGCCTCCTGATCCACCCTTCGTGCTTTCCAAAACAAATTCACTTCCACCAGCAGCAAAACCGAAACCTACTTTAGAAACTGTCAGGATCACACTTCCGTCCGGTGTCTCTACAGGGTCTCCAATGATTGTATTGACATCAATCATTTCTTTTAAACTTTCCATGGCAGTCGTCATAAGTCCTTGAATTGGATGGTCGGACATTCCTGTTTTCCTCCTTGTTTAAACGGTATTAGTTTTATCATCAGAAAGTACGGATAATGGCTTTGTTTTGAATTGTGGCCATCCGCCTTTCCAATATTTAACCAGCTTTATTCCTGCTAAAATAGCATGCCCGACTCTGACTTGAATCATACATTTAAAGCTAGTGATTGACACGGCATGCTGAAAACTAGGCGTGATCGACATAACTGGCATTTCTTTCAGTTTCATATATAGGCTGAGGACACCAATCAATCCGCCTTTTACAGCCCAAAAGGCTCCAGTTAGAACCCCGGTCGCTGCGGCATCACCTACTCCAACCATGGTGTGCCATTCTATTTTTCTGATTGTTACTTTCCTTAAAAAACCCCTGATAATTTTGTGAAGTCCTGCAACATGGGTTACTAAATGTTTGAAGTCATTTATACTGTTGAGCAAATCCGTTTTATCGACTTGGGATGTTTTTTCCTGTTTCATATTTTCATTAGGCCCTGTTTGTATTTTTTGCTCCGCCACAATCGTGGGTGAATTATCATCAATTTTAATAACTGGGATATCGACTTTATACTTTATAAGCCCTCCCCAGGCTTTTACGGTAATTTTAAGATGGTCATTATCATTGCCGTGGAAATAATCTATAAAAATTTTCACTTTTGTTATAAGGATGATTAGTAAAAGTACAGTGAGAAGCAGTAAGGCAAGCAGCACCCATTTCATTATCCTCCACAACCTTTCAGCCTATTATTATCAACAAAAAGGCATAAAAATAAACCTGCCGAAGCAGGTTCATTTTATCGAGGTTCATATATGACGGTTGTATCAGCAAACATGTCATGCAAGCCCTGTTTCTTTTTGGAGAAAGCAACAATTAAATACAGAATCATTAATGTCGCTGATATAAAACGGCCGATCCATTCCCGGAAAATCACTGTCCCCCATGATAGGCGATTTCCGCTTAACTCGACAACCTTTAAACCGAAGACCATCTTGCCAAGCGTCTGACCATAATACTTAGTCATCAGCACAAAATATAAATAGAACACGACCGCAGTGGCGATGGCTATAGGTGAGATAATTCCATCCTCTATTAACGAGACATCCATGGCACGGAAAACAGGATTGATGATCATCCTGTTTACACTGCCAATCACAATCAGGTCCAGTAAATAGGCCCAAAATCGCATCCAGAATCCAGCATATAAGCCCTCCCACTGAAAATGGCCAGCTTCATTTTGCTCAGTAAAAATTCCTTCAGACTTATCCGGTGAATGTAATGCGGAATTACCTGCTGGTATTCGATCAAATTGTTCTGTTTGTTCACCGTTATCAAGGTACACACTTCGAGTACTTATTTTGTCGGCTTCAACAGGCTCTGTTTGAGCAGTTTGTTCGTTATTTCCATAAGTACCTTCAGATCTTTCCGTTCTTACCGGCAGTTCAGTTTCATCCTGATTCATCCCTTTTTGCAGGCTTGAATCATTAAAAGTTCTTTTTTCTTCCTTATCAAATTCATTCGAATTCATTTTCGTCCCCCCTATTCCGCATACAGATACATTAAGCGGGGAGAATTAGGCTTGGACAGCATCTTCATTAAACCTGCCATTTCTGCGTCTTTCCCCATGATTTTTTGCGCACTCATGCTAAAGAAGGAACCGATTCCCATACTTTCTGTATATTTTACTACCTGGGCATCTCCCAATTTTTCATCCTTCCTTACTGCTTCAATGACATCATCAAGATAGCCGAAGCCATCGATCAAGTTCAGTTCTTTCGCCTGACGGCCGTCATAGATTCTGCCGTCAGCGATTTTCTTGACCTGTTCAACAGACATGCCACGACCTTCTGAAATTACTTTTACGAAACCCTCATACGAATTATTGATCATGGACTGAAGGATTTTCCGTTCTTCCTCTGTCATCTTCCTGGAAGGACTCATGATATCCTTATATGGTCCGCTTTTGATTGTGTTGAATTCAACACCGTATTTTTCGGCAAGGCCAGCATAATTGACACCCTGCATGATGACTCCAAGAGAGCCTGTCAAAGTTTCTGGGCTGGCAAAGATTTTATCCGCTGGTGCGGAAACATAATAGCCACCTGATGCTGCCATCGATCCCATAGAAACATATACAGGCTTCTTAGTATCCTTCTGTATTTCCTTGATTTTATCGTGTACTTCAGCGCTCTCTACGACCCCTCCGCCAGGAGAATTGACTCGCAGAATGATTGCTTTAACATCCTTATCTTCTTTTACATATTCGAGCTGTTCCATGAATGCCTTATGGTTATAGAGTGGACTTTCAAAGAAAGACTGAGTATCCCCAGTGTCCTGGATGACCCCATCAATTGACAGGACAGCGATTTTACTCAGCATATCCCCATCTTCAATGATTTCTTCCGCAAACATTTCTTCCGATACAGCAAATATGTCATTAAATGTATTTTCAGCGTCGCTGAATGCGAATGTAGACAAGAGATTAATAACTGTTGAAGCAATCAGCAAACCTGCAGCGATACCTAATGCTGCCCATCTTTTACCATTCATCGTAAAGCCCCCTTAAAATTCCTTGTACTTTCAAATAGTTATGTAAAAATGATAAACTGATGTCAATAACATTTATTTTAGCAAAAGATTTCAAAAGTGGGTAAAAATATGGAAAATTACATAATGTTTGGAGGAATCAGTAATGTCAGATCGCCGCAATATTTATTTTTACCATAAGCCCGATACAAAAATGTTGGAAAAAGTTGAGCCTTTATACGAATTGGCAAGACGATATGACTTCAATATTGTTACAGATTATCGCCAGGCTAACATCATCGTCAGTATTGGCGATGACGGAACGTTCCTGCAGGCAGTAAGAAAAACCGGTTTTCGTGATGATTGCCTATATGCTGGAATTTCTACCACTGGCTCCTTGAACATGTATTGCGATTTCCAAATTGCCGATACAGATAAAATGATTGAAGCGATAACCAATGCTCAAATTGAAGTAAGACGCTATCCAACGCTTGAGGTCACAATTGATGAAGAGACATCTTTTGTATGCTTGAATGAATTCAGCGTCCGCTCAGGAATTATAAAAGCATTCGTGATGGATGTCTTTATTGATGATATCCATTTCGAAACTTTCCGCGGGGACGGGATGATTGTTGCTACTCCAACAGGAAGCACTGCTTATAACAAATCTGTTAATGGTGCGGTTGTAGACCCGCTTCTTCCGTGCATGCAAGTAAGCGAGCTCGCTTCTGTGAATAATAATCATTACCGCACTCTGGGATCTTCTTTCATCCTGAGCGGTGACCGAAAGCTTACTTTCAAGGTTGCCCAAGACGGCAATGACTATCCAATCATGGGTATGGATAATGAAGCTTTAAGCATCCAGCATGTTGACAAGTTCGATGTAAAACTAAGCAACAAGATCATTAAGACTGTAAAACTGAAGGATAATTCCTTCTGGGAGAAAGTTAAGAGGACGTTTTTGTAAGAAAAGCGCAAGCGC
>NZ_JBALSS010000024.1:123751-125388 GCF_036967045.1 Bacillus sp. JJ1609
ATTTTATACTTTCTTATCTTATAAACGAAGAGCTGCGGATAATCCGCAGCTCTTATTTTTACATATGCATTTCCTTTTCTTTTTTCCATCTTACACTCATAGCAGTTCCAAGCTTCGTCCTAGATAGTGAATAAAGGATCAAAGCAGACCAGATGAAGGTAAAAGCTAGCAGATGAACCATTGAGAAAGTTTCATGGTAGACAAAAATACCAAGAATCAAGGTTATAGTTGGAGCAATATATTGAAGGATTCCTAGTGTTGCCAGCGGAATTCTTTGGGCACCTTTGGCGAAATACAACAGTGGTACGGCAGTAGCTACGCCCGCGCCAGCAAGTAGCAGACTTGTCGTCCATGAACCAGCAAATAGCGAACTGGAACCCTGGAGAAACAAGTATCCAATATAAATTCCAGCCAGTGGCATAACAACAAGTGTTTCAAGTGCAAGCCCAACCGCGGAATCCACTTTTATCAATTTCTTCGCAAGCCCATAAAGCCCGAAGGAAACCGCAAGTGAAATAGATATCCAAGGAAACTGGCCGTAAGATATAGTCATGATCACTACCCCGGCTCCTGCCAAAACAAAAGATGCATATTGCATAAAGGTCAGTCTTTCTTTCAGGAAGAACATTCCCAAAAGCACGCTTACAAGCGGGTTGATATAATAGCCAAGGCTTGCTTCGATCATCTGGTCCGTATTGACGGCCCAAATGTAGATGAACCAGTTAATGCTGATCAGCAATGAAGCTATTGCCAGGGCCGCAAATTGCTTTTTATTTTTAGCAAGGCCGCGCAATGTTCCGGTAAATAGGCTCCATTTTTTGTTGAAGAACAGAACAGCTGCTACGAAAAAGAACGACCAAAATACCCGGTTAGCCAGGATTTCATCGGCATTCACGTGATGAAGAAGCTTCCAGTAAATCGGAAGCACCCCCCATAAAATATAAGAAAAAGCTGCATATAAAACGCCAGCTTGCTGTTCGGTCCTATTATTCATTTGTTGACACCCCTAATCTTTCTAGACTCGAAATAATATCATTATAAAGGGCAAAAGCTACACTGACAATCTTTTTCTTAAACAAAGGATAGACAAGAGACGCAAACCGGCTGCCATCTATGTCTAACAAAAAAAATAACCCCTCAGGGCTATTTCATAAACTAACTTTTCTTATATTTTAGCTTAAAATTATAACCAAAGGTCTCTTCCTCCGAGGATATTTTATAACCCAATCCCGGCTTATAATTTAAAAATATTTTATCAGGCAGTGATTCTATGGATTTCTTTGGAACGAAGAAATTTATTCCGTTTTCATTTATTACTGAATCATTTTCTTGCATTTCCTCTATGTGAAGCTCAATGTCTGTAGCAATCGAGCATGTGCCTACAAACTCAGCTAATATTCTTATTCCTTCATCTTTATCGAAATCAATCTTCGTCAGTTCGTTTAATGCAGGCTCTCTAATTTCTATTTTCACAGTTGATCATCCTTTCTTTTACTTATATATACCCAAGTTTTATTGAGAAAACAATTGCTAACACATAGAAAAGCAGGCCTAAACAGCCTGCTTTAGCAGGTAGACAAACTCGATGAAAGCGAGCTTGTCTACAGTTTTTTATTTTGGTTGGAAAGTAAAACATG
>NZ_JBALSS010000024.1:125537-153251 GCF_036967045.1 Bacillus sp. JJ1609
GGAGTCTACGCGCCTTCCTCTCCAATCAACAGGGATTCCATAACTTATTTGTGAACTGTATCTTTGTCGACTAGCTGAAGCATTCCTAAACAGCCTGCTTTTCTATTTCCTTATTTACTTGCAACTTCCAATTCCTTTTTCCTTAGCTCAATGCGTCGGATTTTTCCGGAGGTGGTTTTTGGCAGTTCTTCAAGGAATTCAATTTTACGCGGATATTTGTATGGTGCTGTTAAATCCTTTACATGCTGCTGCAGCTCTGCTACCAGGTTTTCCTGCTCAGCGCTGATGCCTTCCCTCAAGACGACAAATGCCTTTACAATATGGCCGCGAATTTCGTCTGGTGATGCTACGACAGCACATTCTTTAACATATGGGTGCTTAACGAGAGCATCCTCAACCTCGAATGGTCCGATTGTATAGCCTGAACTGATGATGATGTCATCACCGCGGCCCTCAAACCAGAAATAACCCTCTTCGTCCTTGCTAGCTTTGTCGCCTGTTACATAATAATCTCCTCTGAACTGCATCGCCGTGCGTTCAGGATCCTTGTAATAGTTTTTGAACAAAGCTGGTGTTTCAATATGGACTGCAATATCTCCAACTTCTCCTGGAGGACAAGGTTCACCGTTTTCATTTATAATATCGACAGTGTTTCCTGGTGTAGGCTTACCCATGGAACCTGGCCTCAATTCCATTCCCTTTGCGACTCCAACAAGAAGAGTGTTCTCTGTTTGGCCATATCCGTCGCGGACATCGACATAGAAGTGCTTTTTAAAGGTCTCGATGACTTCTCTGTTAAGTGGCTCGCCTGCTGACACAGCACTGTGCAGCCCAGGAAGGCTGTAATCGCCAATGTTCTCTACTTTCGACATTAAACGATATTCGGTCGGTGTGCAGCAAAGAACATTCACATTGTATTTTTGTAAAAGTGACAGATACTTCTGAGGCTCGAATTTCCCATGATATACGAGACCTGTAGCTCCTGTTCCCATTACTGATAAAAACGGGCTCCAGATCCATTTCTGCCAGCCTGGTCCTGCAGTTGCCCATACAGTATCCCCGTCTTCGATGCCAAGCCATTTACTTGCTGCAGTGCGCAAATGGGCAAATGCCCACCCATGTGTATGGACAACTCCCTTCGGATTGCCTGTCGTACCAGATGTATAGCTTAAAAACGCCATATCGTCGCGCTCAGTGTCCGCCAGTTCAAGTTCTCCAGAAGCCGATTTCATTTCTTCGTCAAGATGAATCCAGCCCTCTATGTTCTCTCCGATTACAAACTTATGCAGATTCACAACTTCCTCGATTCCGGAAAATTCTTTTGTATATGGAGCGAAGCTTACCACCGCTTTTACATCCCCATGTGTAATCCGATATTGGTAATCCTTCGTCCTTAACATTTCAGAGCTTGGAATGACAACCAGTCCCATTTTTAACGCAGCAATATATGTTTGATAAGCTTCAATCAGTCTTGGGACCACAACAAGTACAACATCTCCCTGCTTCAATCCGAATTTCGAGAAAACGTTTCCAATTCTGTTTGCATTTTTTAGAAGTTCACTGTATGTAATTTCCTTTGTATCGCCTTCTTCATTCTCCCATAGGATTGCCTTTCTGCTGGAATCCTGGGCAAAGTGCTCCATTTCCGATACAAGATTATACTTTTGAGGTGCAATCAATTCTTCCCTGTTCATAATCTTCCCCCTTAATTTTTTAGATAAATCCCCACTAGTTCATTATACAAAATTATTATAAAATTATAAATTATAAGATAACGTTTTCTGCAATCAGAAAAAGGAGCAGGACTTTTGCCCTGCTCCTTGTAGCCATATTATTTATTTTTTAATTAGCGAGAGAATCCGCCACCAAGTTGTTGTTCAGCCATTTGCACTAAACGCTTAGTGATTTCCCCTCCTACAGAACCGTTAGCGCGAGAAGTAGTTTCTCCACCAAGTTGTACACCAAATTCTGTAGCGATTTCATACTTCATTGAATCAAGAGCTTGTTGAACTCCAGGAACTAGAAGTTGATTTGAGCTGTTGTTGTTTGCCATGTGTTTTCACCTCCTTGTGAGTATAGAGTGTGTAGAAACACATGGCTTAATACTGAAGATTAACTGGTAATTGTTCACAAATTTTTAACATATGTGAAATTGATATTTATGTTCAAGATTTATTGCTGTTATGTCTTCGAAAACTTACGCTCATAACCACCCTAGAATAAATCATCTATAGTGTCATCTTTTCGTACGGAAGCTGGTTTAACAATGATTCGCTCTGTTCCTTCTACCGCTTTCTGGATCAATTCCTCAAAATCAAAGTAGCTCTCAAAGTTCTGGACCTTTTCAAGCTTTGGCTTTGTTTTAGGAGATGCTGGGACGAAGACTGTGCAGCAATCTTCATAAGGCCGGATGGATATGTCATGCGTTTCGATTTCATGGGCAATATCCATGATCTCAAGTTTGTCCATTGTGATTAATGGCCTGATGATCGGCGTACTAGTTACTTCATTGATCGCATACATACTTTCGAGAGTCTGGCTGGCTACCTGACCAAGGCTTTCGCCAGTGATGATAGCTAAACCGCCTTGTTTCTCTCTGATAGCGTCCGTAATTCGAAGCATCAGCCTTCTTGTTGTAGTCATCGTATAGTTCTCAGGAACTTGTTTGTGTATGGCTTGTTGAATTTCTGTAAATGGAACTATATGCAGCGCGAAATGTCCACTTACCTCTGCAAGTTTTTCGGAAAGATCGATAACTTTTTGCTTAGCGCGTTCACTTGTGAATGGAGGACTGAAGAAATGAACACCTTCTACTTCAAGGCCTCTTTTCATGGTTAAATAACCTGCAACTGGACTGTCGATGCCGCCTGAAAGCATTAGCATCCCTTTACCTCCTGATGCAGCAGGCAGCCCCCCTGCTCCCCTGATATTCTCAGCAGAGATGTAGGCAGCCTCTTTTCGAATTTCTATCTGAAGGTTAATATCTGGCCTGCGTACATCAACAGTCAGCCCATCTACATTCCTTAAAATATGGCCGCCAAAAGTAGCGTTAATTTCATTCGTATCAAGTTCAAATGTTTTATCAGACCTTTTTGCACTAATCTTAAAGGTTTGTCCTTGTTTGTGAATGCTCCTAAAAAGGTCAAGCGCAGCATCCTTCATTTTCTCAATATCTTTTTCGACTTTAATTGCCGGACTGTAAGATTGAATTCCAAATATCCTTTTTATTCGTTTCCCTACCTCTGCGCTGTCTTCGCCATTCAGCAGGATAAACATGCGGTCACGATCTGCCTTGATCTCAACATTCGGTAAATCGCTTAAAGTTCTTTTAATATTTTTTCTTAACCGGTCGATAAATTTGTTTCTGTTTCTTCCTTTTGTCGATATTTCTCCATATCGAACCAATATACGGTCATACATCATTTATTTACTACCTCACTTAGTTGTTTTACAGCCTCTGCTATTGCTTTCACTGTTTGTTCTGCTTCTTCTACTGTATTGCTGTAACTAAGACTGATCCGGATTGCACTTTCTGCCTCATCAGTTGGAACTCCCATCGCCAATAAAGTCTTGCTGGGAGCCTTTTTCTTTGAAGAACATGCGCTTGTAGTCGATACATATATATCCTTTTCCTCAAGCGCATGGACAAATGTTTCTGCCTTAAGTCCTTTTACAGAGAAATTTAAAATATGTGGCGCACTGTTTTTCTCAGGTGTATGGATGGTAATTTCCTTTATCTGGCATATCCCATCCCTTAATCTATCCAATGCCGCAGTCATTTGATTCAGCTTTTCTTTTCTCTGTTCAAGCGTCATCCGCAATGCTTTTGACATCGCAACCATGCCTGCAACATTTTCCGTTCCGCTCCGCTGCTTCCATTCCTGATTCCCACCTGAAAATAATGGCGACAAACGTATTCCTTCTTTTACAAATAAGACGCCTGTTCCTTTCAGTCCGTGAAATTTATGCCCAGAGATCGTACATAAATGAATCCCAGCATTGGAAAAATCCACTGGAACCTTTCCAACTCCCTGGACGTGATCCACATGAAAAATTGCCTTAGGGTACTTTTTCAGCATTGAGCCAATTTCCTCAATGGGCTGGATCGTACCGACTTCATTATTTACGTGAATAATGGATACTAGGATAGTGTCATCACGCATTTCCTTTTCGACTGCTTCTGTGCTGATGAAACCATGGGAATCTGGATTAATATACGTAATTTCAAATCCAAGCGTCTCTAGCTGCATCATTGCATTATGGATGGAGGCATGCTCCATCCCGGTGGTAATTATATGTCTCCCTCTTTCTCTATGCGCCATTGCCACGCCTTTAACAGCAAGATTATTGCTCTCAGTACCACCAGAGGTGAATAAAACCTCCGTTTCCTTGACGTTAAGCAATTTAGCAACCTGGCTGCGTGCCTGCTGGAGCAGTTTCTCTGCCTGCCCGCCAATTCTATGAAGAGATGATGGATTGCCGAAAAAATCCTCAGATACCTTCAAAAATGAATTTAATACTTCTTTATAGGGTTTTGTCGTTGCACTGTTGTCAAAATAAATCATCGTCTTCCCCCCTTGTTCAAAACCTTTATGCTAACTAAAAATCTTATCATATTAGCAGTCCATTGAAAATCAAACAGAACCCTCTTCACCTGCGACACGTTTATTATTTCCCAAAACTTTCTTATGGGGCAGATCTTGCGAAAAAGACAATCAAACTGCCTCCAAAAAAACAGGTCTCCTTTTTTGGAGACCTGACTGGTTATAATTATTTTTCAGCAAGCATGACTTCAATTTTCTTTAGTGCTCCTGGTTCTATTTCTTCAATTGAAGTTGCAGCCTGTTCTAGCGCCTGGCGGTAATCATAGTTTCTGAAAAACTCTTCTGCCTCACGCAGGCCACGGTCAACCGATGGGTATCTGCTCCGGTATCTGTTACCGTATTGAATAACCTTTTCGGCAAGCATGACCGTCTCGACGATTTCTTCTGTTGAAGCTTCCAGCTTGTTCACGGTTAAGACAGCTATTTCCAAATATTGATGAATGGAAGGGATATCAAGCGGCTTCTGATCAAGTTTTTCATTTACTTGATTGATGCTTTCATTCGCATCGTCAAGAAGATACTTATAATCCTGCGATAATCCTGGCATATTGCTTTTGGAGATCGTCCGGACCATTTCCGTAATCTTTTTGGAAAGTCCCTTTACTTTCTCCCTTGCAGCCAATTCATCCTTTCTCAAAGCGCTAAGCTTTTCCATCAGTGCTTTTTGTTCTTCAACAAGAGCATCTAGCTGCTGTTTAGCTTCTTCAAGTTCAACCTTTATCAAGCTCTGAGGTGTATCATTTTCAGTAATTCTGTGGTCAATCAATTCAAAACGTTTGAGCAGCCCCTTTATTTGCTGTTCTACATTTGTTTGGGCGGCTAGCTCTTTTTCCGAAAGATGATAGCTTTCCTGGATGTGCTTTGTTTCTTCCTTAAGTGTCTTGCTTTCCGTTATAGCTTTTACGAGTATTTCCTTGGCTTCATGTTCAGTCTTGCTGATGTATTGTTTAGCCATAACTTCATGTTCGAGAAGATCGAAAAGATTATCGACTTTTTCCTTTAAGCCATGAATGCCCTGCCCAGCTATTTCGACATCCCCGCTTTCAAGCGAAACAATGTATTCTGAAAGTTCTTTGCCAATATTCTCTAATTCTGCTTCTGCGTTCAGGTGGTCGAGAATATACCCTTGGGCAGACATTTCCTTGACCCCTTCTTTTATATCGCTGACTTGACCGGGGAGTGTTGATTGGCAATCATGCAGAAGCGCAGGGATCGAATCCATTTTCACGGCAACCTCGTCAAGCATTGCTTTGATGGTCAGGACCGTTTCCCTTGCTTCTAAATAATTTCCGTTCTCGGTTTTCTCATCAAATTCCACGAATTTCCCCTGGATCTCTTCAAGGGTAGCTTCAAGGCTTGCTTCGGCTTTGCCAAAGCTGTGGCGGTGAGTCAGGAGGCTTTTCTTGCTTTCCCTGTATTCTTCCTTGAGTCCATCAATTTCTTCACGATTCTTTTCTTCACTGCCGACCAGTTCATTCAATTCGTGGAGGATTTTTTTGATTTTGTCCTCAGTTTCAGTCAGTTTCTGGTCGATGATGGAAAGTGAGTCTTTCGCTTTTTTAAAACGATACTTATCAATATATTCTTCAGCATCAAACAAGTAATCTTCTATTCCCGGAAGCTTCGAAGTAACAAGTTCATCCCATTCCTGGCGCCAGCGCTCGAAAAGCTCCTCTGTTTGTCCTGTCATGTTCAACTGTTTTACTTTTGACATTTCATCGAGTACAGGCCGGTTCATAATCTCGATCTTCCAGGACTCGTATCTGTCCACTTCACTGTAAAATTTCCGTTTCCTAAAATACCCTATTAAATAAAGAATTATTAATATAGCAATTCCACCAATTATGTACTTCATTGTTATCCCCCTGGCCTCACAAATTCCAAGTTCTATATCCATATATTTAAATTGAATTTATAAATGCGTGTATAATGTATTTATATTACCATGTAAACGACATTTTTTGACTATTAATTTGAGATTTTTTGTTGAAATTATCCGAATTAAGCCGATTTGGCTCTACAGCAAACGAAAAATATTACTTTTGGTGGTGTTTTTATGAGAGACGGCCATGTACACACTTCTTTTTGCCCGCATGGAACAAAGGATAAAATCGAAGAGTATATTGAAAAAGCTTTACAGCTTGGCTATACGGAAATTACCTTTGCAGAGCATGCTCCGCTTCCAGAAGGATTCATCGACCCGACGCCATTAAAGGACAGCGCGATGAAACTCGATGATCTTGAAGATTATTTTAAAATAATTGAAAAAGCCAAACAACAGTACTATGGCAGAATCAAGATCAATACTGGGTTGGAGGTTGATTTCATTGAGGGGTATGAAGAACAGATTGCAGCTTTCTTAAATGAATATGGACGACATTTAAATGATGCAATTCTATCAGTACATTTTTTAAAAGATATGGATGGTGCGTATGATTGCCTCGATTACAGTCCTGAAACCTTCAGCGCCATGGTTGAGCATTATGGCTCGGTGGAAAATGTTCACCGCAATTATTACCGAACGGTGCTGAATTCGATTCAAACTGATTTAGGTTTGTACAAACCTAAGAGAATCGGGCATATTACTCTAGCGAATAAATTCAGGCTGCGTTTCACTACTGAGAACACCTTCAGGGAGGAGATTACTCAAATATTGGAAAAAGTTTCAGATCATGGATATGAGCTTGATTATAACGGTGCCGGTACGGCAAAACCTCTGTGCCGTGAGCCATATCCACCCGACTGGGTAATCAAACAGGCAATCACTCTTGGGATACCATTAATTTATGGATCTGATGCACACCAGGCAAAGGAGCTTGGGCAAGGGCTGGGGAGTATGCTGCTATAAAAAGGAAAACCGGCGTATATGCCGGTTTCCTCTTAATAATATAGGATTCTTGTAATACGGATTTAGTTATCCCTTTTATAAATGATAAGATTACGAAAAGAGTTTATATATTGATTAACATTTTTTGCTGCTCCTGCAGATCCATACAAATTGTCCCTCTTATCCATTGGGACATTTCCTTACTGTACTTAGCGGCAAAATATTGTTCATGTGGCAGTACATGGAGAACCTCGGTAACATAATGAGTATTTAAAAACGGCATAGAAAGGAGGGACTTTAGCTGTAAAATAATGTACTGGACGGACAGGTTCCTGAATTCACCGGTTTCCATGCCCCTTTCAAGCACCTTTTTGAAAAAATAACGCTCTTTCACATGGTAGGTAGACATGATTTCGCGAACAACCTGTGAATCGATCGTCATCTCTCTTAATATAAACCTTGTTAACTGGATATTTTCACATTGAAACCTTAACACATTATCAACCATCGCTTTCAGGCAAATTTCCGCTCCGCAATCCAGCAATGAAAACCCCTTTTCCAATTCTTCAAGATAGCTTTCAAAAAAGGCAGTAAAACAGTTTTCGAGGAGTCCATTCTTATTTTGGAAATAGTAAGAGATATTCGCTGCATTCACTTCCGCCTTTGCTGCAATATCCCTGACTGATGTACCATTAAACCCCTTTGTGTTAAACAAGAAGATGGCCGCATCCATGATTGCAGCTTTAGAATTTTTCCTCAATCTCCACCCCTCCCTTTCAAAGCAATCTCTTACTGTTTACCTTTCTGGAAATATACGAAATTCCCTTTAAAAAAAGCTCGACAAAGTCTCCATTGTTTCGGCTATATTTGATACAATGTATAGTAAAACTTCATGAATAAGGGGGAAAAAGGATGTTTAAAGTCGAAAATTACAGCGACAGCCGTGACAAAAACTACGATTTATTAATAAAGCAGCTAAAAGCCCTGATCGAAGATGAGAAAAACGCGATTGCAAATTTGAGCAATGCTTCTGCATTATTGAACCAATTTCTTGATCGTGTTAACTGGACAGGTTTTTATCTCATGGAGGATGGTGAGCTTGTCTTAGGACCATTCCAGGGATTGCCTGCATGTGTCAGGATTCCGCTTGGCAAAGGCGTATGTGGAACTGCCGCTTCAAATAGGGAGACCGTACGCGTTGAGGATGTCCATTCATTCCCTGGCCACATTGCTTGTGATGCAGCATCTCAGTCAGAAATCGTCGTTCCCATGATTAAGGATGGAAAATTACTCGGAGTCCTGGATATCGACTCTCCTGAGAAAAACCGCTTTGATGAATTAGATCAGCAAAAACTAGAAGAATTTGTTGAAGTATTGGTGCAGTATATTTAATCTTCATTGTTTTTTACAGCAGAACACATAAAAAAGCAGTTATCGAATGAATGATAACTGCTTTTTTTAGTTTTCGTACTACGGTAAAACATAATCTTTTCGAAAACAGCTCTTTTAGAACGACCCGCTTTCCTGCTTGCTTTCTTTTCTTACTGCCTCAAAAGCAGCTTCAAGATCATCTCTTAGATCTTCCCAGGCTTCCAATCCGACAGAGAGCCTCAGCATATTATCCTTAATGCCCATTTTTTCTCTCGCTTCCTTTGGTACAACAGCATGTGTCATTGTTGCTGGATGCTGGATTAGAGTCTCTGCATCACCGAGACTGACGGCGATTTTAATAAGCTTAAGTTTGTTCATAAATAACTGGGCAGCTTTTTGGTCTCCTTTAATGTTAAAAGAGATCAGCCCCCCTGACTTACGCATTTGTTTTTTTGCAATCATGTAATCAGGGTGATTCGGATCACCCGGGAAGATGATTTCCTCTACAGCTGGATGATCGGACAGATAGGCAGCAAGTTTCTCTGCGTTATCACAATGGCGGTCCATCCTTACAGGAAGTGTTTTCAATCCCCTAAGAAGCAGCCATGCGTCAAAGGGGGACATAACTCCGCCAATATCCTTTTGTGTTGTCATAGCAATCTTGGACATGATTTCTTTAGGTCCAACCGCTATTCCTGCTATTACGTCTCCGTGGCCGCAAATATATTTAGTCGCACTGTGAATGACAAAATCGCACCCAAGCTCAAGTGGATTTTGCAGATAAGGTGAACTAAAAGTATTATCAACCACAACCGGTATTCCTTTTTCTTTCGCCACCTCCGCAACCATTTCCAAGTCAACCAGCCTCATTGTCGGGTTGATTGGCGTTTCAATATAGATGCATGCTGTCTCAGGAGTAATGGCAGACAAAACTTCTTCTCTTGTCGACATCATCGAGAAATCATGATTGATATCATATTTTTCTTTCATGAGCTGCAGGAGCCCAAAGGTACATCCGTAGACGCCCTGCGAACAAAGAATATGGTCGCCAGTCCTTGTTAACGAAATTAATATTGCCGAAACGGCTGCCATGCCCGATGCAAAAGCAAGGGCTTTCTCTCCTTTTTCAATCGCGGCCATTCTTTCTTCAAGCATAGCGACGGTTGGATTGCCAAGCCGAGAATAAATAAAACCATCCTCTTCTCCCGCAAATCGCCTTTCTCCCTGTTCAGCAGTGTCAAAGGTAAATGTACTGGTCTGAAATAGAGGCGGAGCAAGGCTCCCCCTGAATTCATCGGATTTATAACCTGAATGGATTACTTCTGTTTCGAATCGTTTCTCTCCCATACTAATCCTCCTGTATTCTTTGTAACCGCTTACAAACCCCATTAACAGAATATGATATTTATCCAGATTATGAAAGTAATTTATCTTCGATTATAAAAGAAAAAGCACTCACTCCTGAGTGCTTATGAAATCAAACTGATTTTCTTTTTGGACAACCACTTTGTTTTTCCCGGAGTCTTTTGCAAGATAGAGTGCCTGATCAGCTCTTTTAAATAGAGTTTTAGTCGTGTCTGCCTGGCCCTTGATCCATGCAGAAACTCCACATGAAATCGTAACGTTTGGCTGTGTATGTTTCTCAACCTTATCGACAAGCCTGTTTGCAATCATGACTCCAATTTCAAGCGGCGCTCCCGGTAAATAAATCGCGAGCTCTTCTCCGCCCCATCTTGCCCCAATATCAGTTCCGCGTATATTTTTAGCAATCTGCCGAGCAAGCTGAATGAGTACATCGTCCCCGACCTGATGCCCATATTTATCATTAACCCCTTTAAAGTTATCAATATCAATTAATATAAAAGTGCCCTGGGAATCCTCAAGCATCGACAATTTCATTTTCTCATCCAAATATTTTCTTGAGTAAAGCCTGGTCAAATGGTCAGTAACGACCATTTTTTCCAGTTCTTCACGTAGAATGGAATTGGTAAATGCAAGTGTTGAATGATGGATCAGTGATTGCAGCAATTTAAAAGTTTCAAAGGCAAAGTGATAAGGCTCTTCATGCAGAACAATTGCAAATCCTTTCAAATCACCGCTTTGAATCATTGGAACGCCCATTATTGATCTAAAATGTATGGATGAAAATTCATTCTCCGAATCAAAATCCCCAATAAATAACGGCTCCATTTCCCTTTGAATCCGCCTGCCGACATCAGAGATATATTTTGAGGCATGTTTTGAAAAGAAAAAACTGGTGCTTCCCTGAAGCACAGAGTAATCATCACTTTCTGAATCGATCATGATGAAACCAACTTCTTGTGCTTTAAAGGATTTCACTATTTGCCCACAAATAAACTTCATCGTATCAGTCAGGCGCAAGCTTGTATTAAGCTGATGGGAAGTTTCATTAATCAATTGCAAATCCGCTATCAACTTTCTTGATTGTTCATAAAGTTTGGCATTCTCTAAGGCGCTTCCCGCAGTGTTGGCCAATAATTTAATGAACTCAACCTCATTTTGAGGAAAAACCAGTGAGTCAGGGGCAATTATCTGCAGTACCCCGTACACGCCCTGCTTTCCTTTTAAAGGGGCATACATAATTGAATTTCGATCAACGAGAGAATCTTCAAACTGGATTTGTCCGCTTACATAGGATTGCATTGCAGTCAGGTTCTCGCTATCATATTCTAAATCCTTTACTGGCAAGCCTTCATATCCTTTATGGTCATGTGATAGCAGTAAATAATAGATGAAGGTAGGGTACACTTCCTTCAAAGTAGAAATGATTTCTCCTAAAACGGCGTCCATATCCATCGTTGAATGGAATTTTTCTGTGACACGGAACAATTGCTTATAGCGTTTTTCCTCTGCCATCGTATCGGCAAGGCTGCTGATTTTATCAACAAAGGAGCCACATTCGCTCGTTGCCTTCTCTAAAAAATTGTCCGATGCACTGATTTGCGAACTGCCATACATTTGCAAAGCAATCATACCTTCTAATTCTCCTGCTTTATACAGAAGCATCAGCAAGTCATATTTTTCAAAGCCAGGAATTGATGGATTCTTAATGAAGGATCGCTGGCCAGCCTCATACTGAACCGTTACAATATCAGGACTGATAATTGCCTCTTTTCCACCTTCTCTTGTCGTCGCTTCTAAAATCAAATCCTGCTTCCATTCTTCATAACGATAAAAATCAACTTCATCTGCATTCATAAAAGGTTTCAGGATCGCAAGCATTTGTGAAAGAAGTTCAGTAAAGGAAAATGAGTCTCTGCTGCCGCAGATCAATTCAAAAAAATGGATTTTTAACTCCAATAATAATTCACGTTCTAATGTTTCTTCCATATGTATCACCTGTTTTTCAATCGCATCAGCCAGCGATTTGGATGTGACTCTTAATTTGTTAAATAATAGATTGAAATCCTCGGATCAAGTCCATTAAAGACCCATCGTTAATTAAATATCATGTCATGGCAAATTGTATTAGTTTAGGTGAATATCTAATTTTTTGAAATATAAAACAATTACTTTTAATTATATCATATGCATAGTAAAATAGTATGATTTAAAAGGATTTTTTAATAGGTTGTTTTCGTATACTTTGCTACTTTTGCATTAATATGGACTCTGCTTAAAAAAAGTCTTCGGAAATAGGAGGAATAACTATTTAAATGCGTTAAAGGTGTTTATACTTATTATGAGAAAACAGCTTCGCAAAAATATTATCTTGACTTTATTCATGTAAAAATTATATAATACTCCTTGTGTAAAATATCGCAGCCTGTGTGATCAACATTATGTATGTATTTTGTTCCTCAAACTCTTTTGATGGTGTATCTCGTAACCCGCTGCTGCTAGGGCGAAGGTACATGAAAACAAAATACCCATAACTGACAATCACAATCTGTTTTTATTTTACAAAATAAAAACTAAGGAGGAGTCATTCATGGCTCGTTATACCGGCCCAAGCTGGAAACTATCCCGCCGTCTTGGAATTTCACTAAGCGGTACAGGTAAAGAATTAGAAAAACGCCCTTACGCACCAGGTCCTCATGGTCCTAACCAGCGTAAAAAATTATCCGAATACGGATTACAATTACAAGAGAAGCAAAAGCTTCGTCACATGTATGGAGTAACTGAGCGCCAGTTCCGCAATTTGTTTGACAAAGCAAGCAAAATGCCTGGTAAGCACGGTGAAAACTTCATGATTCTTCTTGAAGCTCGTTTAGACAACGTTGTTTACCGTCTTGGTCTTGCTCGCACTCGTCGTGCAGCTCGTCAGCTTGTAAACCACGGTCACATCATGGTTGATGGCGCACGCGTAGATATCCCATCTTACCGCGTAGCTCCAGGACAAACAATCACACTTCGTGAAAAGTCACGTAACCTAGATGCTGTTAAAGAAGCAATCGAAGTTAACAACTTCGTACCTGACTTCTTGACTTTCGATGCAGACAAGCTAGAAGGAACTTTCACTCGTATGCCTGAGCGTTCTGAACTTCCAGCTGAAATCAACGAAGCTCTTATCGTTGAATTCTACTCTCGTTAATAGTTTGTTCTTAAAACCCCTGACCATTCTGGTCGGGGGTTTTGTTTTTGCTTTTGTTTTTGTTATGACAAAGGTTCGGTTACATTTTCCGAGTAATTCTACACAAGTTGCGGAATAATGGATGAAAGTTGCGGGATTTCAGGATGTACTTGCGGAATGACATTGGAATCTTGCGGGATTTCGACAAAAAGTTGCGGAATTCAAGAAGTTTTAAAACAATTACAGCTTCAACTTTGTCTCCAATTTCCAAAAACAACCTTATATCTGCTTTAAATACTGTATTAAGCATAATTTCACAACCAAAAAACAGTCTCCCTGCAACCGAGGAAGACTGTTTTTTCATTAAGCACTTGCTATCAACGCAGCTGCCTTAGTATTTAATCATGAAGTATTTCTTTTTGCCGCGGCGGACGATAGTGAATTGACCCTCGATCTTGTCTGCTTCACCAAGGACATACGCTGTGTCTGTGACACGATCTCCATTCAGTGAGACAGCGCCGTTACTGACATCTTCACGAGCCTGCCGTTTAGAAGGAGAAATTTTGGCTGCAACCAGCAAGTCAACTAGCCCTAATTCCTCTACCCCTTCTACTGTAAAAGAAGGAACGTCTTTGAAACCTTGTTTGATTTCATCTGCAGTTAGATTCTTTACATCGCCACTGAATAATGCTGCCGAAATCTTGATAGCCTGCTGAAGTGATTCATCTCCATGTATGAAGCGAGTCATTTCCTCGGCAAGAGTTTTCTGTGCCTGTCGAAGATGCGGTTCTTCTTGGACGGATTTTTCCAATTGCTCGATTTCTTCCTTCCCAAGGAAAGTGAAGTATTTCAGGTATTTGATTACATCAGCATCAGCTGTGTTGATCCAGAACTGGTAGAACTCGTATGGAGAGGTTTTTTCGGAATCGAGCCATACTGTTCCGCTTTCAGATTTACCAAACTTCGTTCCGTCTGCCTTCGTAACAAGCGGAATCGTCAACCCGAACGCCTTCGATCCTTCAGAAGACATCTTACGGATCAGTTCAAGGCCAGTTGTGATATTGCCCCACTGATCGCTTCCGCCAATCTGTAATTTGCAGCTATGTTTTTCGTATAAGTGAAAGAAATCCATTGCCTGCAGGATGGTGTATGTGAATTCAGTAAAAGAAATTCCTGTTTCGAGCCTCGAGGCAATCGTATCCTTTGCCAGCATGTAGTTCACGCCCACATGCTTCCCGAAGTCACGAAGGAAAGTAACGATATCCATTGAGCCTGCCCAGTCATAGTTATTGACCATCAGCGCGCCATTTTCACCTTCAACATTAAAGATTTGCTCAAGCTGCTTCCTGATACCCTCAACATTCACTTGAACTTGTTCAAGCGTCTGTAATTTACGTTCTTCACTTTTGCCGCTTGGGTCTCCAATCAAGCCAGTTGCTCCGCCAACAAGTACAATCGGACGGTGGCCTGCATTTTGGAAACGGCGAAGTGTCAGAAATGGCAATAAATGCCCAATGTGCATGCTGTCTGCAGTTGGATCAATACCACAGTATAAAGAAATCTTCTCTTTAGAAAGTGTATCCTTGATTCCCTCTTCATCTGTCTGCTGGTAGATGATCCCGCGCCACTCTAGATCTTTTAATAAATCCATATATTCTTCCTCCATTCAAAAATAAATCCTGGGTATCCGGCAAAATCTTTTTTAGCCAAATAAAAAACGCCCCTGCAATAAATTGCAGGGGCGCTATAAATGCGCGGTACCACCCGGCTTGAAAACAAATTTGTCTTCCACTCAGTAATGTAACGGTTAAACCGGCCGCAGCTACTATGTCTTCAGTTCGCTGGCGGCGCTCGGGGAGGTAATTCATCCTTCTGTTTGTACCGGCTCACAGCACCCGCCGGCTTTCTGGAACATTGACAGAAGCACTACTAATTCCCTTCAAAGCTTTTGCTATAAAGTTAATAAAGCATTTTTACCATAATAACATATCCGTTGTCAAATCCGACATAAATTTTCAGAAAAATTCAGATTCGAGTCTTTTCGACTACATGTTTATGCTATAATGTATGTGATTTTAGGGGGAATGATACGAATGCAAGAAGAAAAACAGCCTTGGAAAGAGAAATTAAAATCCTTGGGTGCTTTTTTTACGAATAAAAAAACCGTAAAAGGAGCTAGGATTACCTATTCGGTTATCTGGAACATGGTGCTGTTATTGATCATTGTCATGGTGCTCGGTGCTGGATTTGCGGGTGGTGTCGGTGCAGGCTACTTTGCATCCCTTGTTAAAGATGAACAAATCAGGCCTTATGAGAATATGAAAAAAGACATATACAACTACGAAGAAACATCTGATTTATATTTTGATAACGAAGTTTATCTTGGAAAGCTCCGTACTGATCTATACCGTGAGGAAGTTAAACTGGATGACGTCTCGGAGCATTTGGTAAATGCAATAGTGGCAACCGAGGATGAGTATTTTTATGAGCATGAAGGTGTTGTTCCAAAAGCAATCATGCGTGCACTCTTCCAGGAAGTCACAAACTCGTCGACATCCTCCGGAGGAAGTACACTGACCCAACAGCTCATCAAAAACCAAATCCTTACGAATGAAATTTCTTTCGAACGTAAAGCAAAAGAAATCCTTCTCGCGCTTCGCCTCGAAAAATTCTTCGATAAAAAAGAGATTTTGGAAGCATATTTGAATGTCGCAACCTTCGGAAGGAATGCGAACGGCAGTAATATTGCGGGTGTACAGGCAGCGGCTAAAGGAATCTTCGGCAAAGATGCCAAAGATCTGACTTTGCCGCAGGCAGCTTTTATCGCTGGACTTCCTCAGAGCCCGTTCGGGTATACGCCGTTCAGCAGCAATCATGGAATTCTCAAGGATGAAGCCGGCCTTGAACCAGGACTTACAAGATTAAAAACAGTACTTACCAGAATGCATGGTGCTGGCTTCATCACAGACAAAGAGTTCAATGAAGCAATCAACTATGACATTACTAAAGACTTTGTAAAAGAAGTACCGAGTGATAATACTGTTGAAGAATACCCGTACCTCACTTTTGAAATCGAGGCCCGGTCTGTAGAAATTTTAGCCAAAATCCTTGCTGAACGTGATGGCTATGAAGCAGATGATTTAAAGCAAGATGAAAATTTAAGAGCAGAATATCATGCGCTGGCAGACCGCGACCTTCGCCAGAATGGCTATAAAATTTATTCGACCATCAACAAGGATATCTATAACAAAATGCAGAAAACTGCCAAAAACTATGCTTATTACGGCAGTGATAAGCCTCAGGAAGTTCCGGATCCTGACGACCCAAATAAAACGATTACTATTCAAGAACAGGTTGATGTTGGCGCTGTAATGATTGAAAACAAATCAGGTAAAATAATCAGCTTCGTTGGCGGACGTGATTTTGACAGACAGCAATCCAATCACGCGACCTATACCACAAGGCAAAACGGTTCAACCATGAAGCCGCTGCTTGTCTATGCTCCAGCGATAGAATTAGGATCACTGAGTCCTGGCAGCGTCCTTCCAGACGTTGAAGTATTTTTGATCGGTCCAGGAAAAGCCTGGCCGCACAACTATGACATGAAATACAGTGGATTAACTTCGGCAAGATATGCATTGACAAAATCTTATAACGTTCCTGCAGTCCTTGCCTATAAGAACATCCTAGGCAAAAAGCCTGCCAATTTTCTGGATAAAATGGGCTTTTCTAATTTAACAAAAGATGATTATTCCAATCTTTCAACTGCAATCGGTTCATTGCAAGGTGGAGTCACGGTAGAAGAAAATACGAATGCATTTGGTACATTCGCAAATGGTGGGAAATTTATTGATGCCTATCTGATTGAAAAGATCGTTGATAAGCAAGGAAACATTATTTTTCAACATAAAGCAGAACCCGTTGATGTGTTCAGTCCGCAAACAGCATACTTAACGATCGATATGATGCGGGACGTTATCAGAAGGGGAACAGCAACCGCTGTAAATGGCCGTCTTAAGTTCGATTCAGACTGGGCCGGCAAGACAGGAACCGGGCACGAATATTATGATTCATGGTTCGTCGCTACAAATCCGAATGTGTCCATGGGTGTTTGGCTTGGCTATGACCATAATAAGCCACTTGAAAAAAGCTATAGGGGCCTTTCATATGGTGTCAGGACTCAGTACATATGGGCAGATTTAGTGAACGATGCTTATGATGTAGCTCCTCAGCTGGTCGACCCGGCCGAACACTTTAAAATGCCAGGCGGAATTGTCAAAAGAGCATATTGCGCAGTATCAGGATTATTGCCTTCAAGCGCTTGTTCAAAAGCAGGCCTTGTAGAATCCGATTACTTCATCTCAAAGTACGCGCCAACTAAAGTCGATGACAGTCTCGTTGAAAGCAAATTTGTTTATGTTGGCGATAAGCGCTATCTTGCACTTGATTCAACTCCGGCAGAGTTTGCTGAAACAGGCGTAATCCTGAATCCAGCGTATATGGAAAGCATAATAGGCCATAAAATCAGAAACCCACAGCAGCTGATTCCTAATAAGGATGCTTGGTCTAAAATTCTTGTGGCGGATGATAAGCTGAGTGAGAATGGAAAAACACCTGCATCACCAGGAATCAAGCTTTCTGGCAATACAATTACATGGGGAAAACACCCTGAAAATGATATCGTCGGCTATCGAATTTACAATGGAAAACAGAAGGTCGGCAGCATTAAAGCAGGAGCAGACTTAGTATTCAAGGCAGGCAGCGGTGCCTTCTATGTGACCGCCGTCGATATTGCCGGAAAAGAATCTGCACCCTCCAATATCGTTGAGATTGGAGTACCTAAAGATCCAAAGCCAGCGGATCCTCCAACGGATCCTAAACCAAAGGACCCTCCTCCTACTGATCCAAAACCGAAGGATCCTCCTACACCCCCACCACCAGGTGGCGGTGATGGCAACGGCGGAGGAAATGGGAATTAACATTTATTCGTAAGACCAAAACCCGTATCCTTTTGGATACGGGTTTTGGTTTGAATTGTAAAAATGATTATTTCTGGCAAGATACTGTAAAAACCACGAATGTTTAAGGTGTTTTTTAAAATTTAGTTCGGCTTTTTCATCATTTTTTGTTGAACTAATTTTTAATGGTGTTATAATAACAATAAATTAATAAGATTCACTCATATAATCGCGGGGATAAGGCCTGCAAGTTTCTACCGGATTACCGTAAATGATCCGACTATGAGTGAGCAATGTCAGGGTGGTAACACTACCCTCTATTCGCCTGTATGCTTAACAGTCCAAAGGCCATTGCTTCACTCATTTTATGATGTGAAGGCATGGTTTTTGGGCTTTTTGTATTTTAATGGCTCTCACCTAAAGAGGAGGAATAACATGGAACTGCTAATTGAAAAGATAAAAAACGAAGGGAGCGTCTTGTCTTCATCAATTCTAAAGGTAGACTCCTTCTTAAACCACCAGATCGATCCGCAGCTCATGCTTGAGATTGGAAAGGAATTTGCCGGACGATTTGCCGATTTCGGGATTACAAAAATACTAACTATTGAATCATCTGGAATTGCTCCTGCTGTTATGGCCGGTCTTCAATTACAAGTGCCAGTTGTTTTTGCCAGAAAAAGAAAATCTTTGACTCTCGTAAATGATTTGATCACATCATCTGTTTACTCTTTTACCAAGGAAGAAACCAGTGAAATTTCTATTTCAAATAAATATCTATCAGAAAACGATAAGGTGCTGATCATAGACGATTTCCTCGCAAACGGACAAGCGGCATTAGGCCTTGTAGAAATAGCGATTAAGGCTAGGGCATCTGTAGAAGGAATCGGAATTGTTATAGAAAAAGGGTTTCAAGATGGCGGACGCATTCTTCGAAATAAGGGCTTCCAGGTTGAATCATTAGCGATAGTAAACTCTCTTGAACACGGCATAGTCAGCTTTGAGAATTCAACTGAGAGAAAGGCGGAATTGGCGTGAAGAAACAGAACCCATTCAAAATTGCTTCATTAGGAATCCAGCATGTATTGGCAATGTACGCAGGAGCGGTTATTGTTCCTCTAATTGTTGGAGGAGCCCTTGGATTAACAGGGGAACAGTTAACCTATTTAGTTTCGATTGATATTTTCATGTGCGGTATTGCTACCCTATTGCAGGTTTGGCGCAACAAGTTCTTTGGTATAGGCCTCCCTGTTGTATTAGGCTGTACCTTCACTGCAGTTGGGCCGATGATCGCCATTGGTGGGCAATACGGCATTTCTGCAATCTATGGCTCCATCCTTGTATCAGGTATATTTGTAGTAGCAATTTCAAAGTTCTTTGGAAAGCTGGTTAAATTTTTCCCTCCTGTTGTTACTGGCTCTGTAGTAACTATTATCGGGATTACTTTAATCCCAGTTGCGATGAATAATATGGCTGGAGGACAAGGAAGTCCGGACTTTGGTTCTCTTTCAAACATAGGTCTTGCATTTGGGACATTGCTATTCATTATTTTGCTATTCCGCTTCTTTAAAGGATTTATTCGTGCAATTGCCATTCTGCTTGGATTGGTTGCGGGAACGATCGTTGCTTATTTTATGGGAAAGGTGAATTTTGCAGCTGTAGCAGAGGCTTCCTGGTTCCATATGCCGTCTCCATTCTACTTTGGGATGCCGACTTTTGAGGTAACAGCCATTCTGACGATGATTCTGGTAGCAATGGTTAGTTTAGTAGAATCAACAGGAGTGTATTTTGCACTGGGAGATATTTGTGAAGAAAAGCTTGAAGAAAAAGATCTGTCAAATGGTTATCGTGCCGAAGGGCTTGCGATTATCCTTGGGGCAGTCTTCAACGCATTTCCTTATACCACGTATTCTCAAAATGTAGGCCTTCTTCAGCTGTCAGGGGTAAAGACAAAGAATGTCATCTACACAGCTGGAGTATTTCTTGTTCTGCTCGGGCTGGTACCGAAAATTGGCGCATTAACTACCATTATCCCTACACCTGTTCTTGGAGGGGCAATGGTTGCGATGTTTGGTATGGTAGTCGCCTATGGAATTAAAATGCTTAGCAAAGTAGAGTTCGCATCACAGGAGAATTTATTGATTATTGCCTGCTCTGTTGGGATGGGATTGGGCGTGACAGCCGTTCCGGAATTATTTGACCAAATGCCTTCCAGCATCCGTATACTTACCGATAATGGGATCGTGGCGGGCAGCTTAACTGCTATTGCATTGAATCTAGTATTCAACGTTTTTAAAGGAAAAAAAGTAGTTCAGCAGGCTACTTTTGCGGAACAGAAGGCTTCTTAAGCCGATGAGATAATTCAATTACAAGAAGCTAAAATCGCAGTTTAAAAGATCAAAAGAATCATTTTGTGGCATCGGATAATCCGATGCCTATTTTTTATCATGGTTAATTCCCTGTTTATATATCTTTTTATTTTTTCAACCCAGATAAAATAATATCTTTGTTATACTTCATCCCTTATATTAAGAAACTTCCTAAACTCGTCAAAAAAGATTAGAAAAGCAAAAAAGAGGTCTAAGCCTCTTTTTGCATAACCGCCTATTTCACATACTGCATCAGTGTTTCGGGATCAAAGCCGAGGACCCAATGGCCATTTACCTTTGTCTGCGGTACGCCCATCTGTCCGGTTTCCTCGACTAGCTTTTGGGCTGCAATAGGGTCTAACTGCACATTTACTTCTTTGTAGTCTAATCCTTGATCCTCAAGGAATTGTTTCATCATTGTGCAGTACGGTCAAGTATTGGTTGAATAGACAGTGATATCGTTCATTCTGCATACCTCCTTATAATTTTTAAGAGCAGTTTGATTTATCCCGGTAATATTTTCAATTAGCCTGGCATTTGCATAAAAGCATTACTGGGACACAATTTTGTTTTTCCCTATTTTTAATAAAAATAACAGCCAGGAGTTTACCATCTTCAGCTTACTAAAGATGTTTTAGGGTTTAATCGATGATTCTTCCCCTCAGATAAGTGTTATAGTATTTTCCGTCTGCTAGGGTTCTATCTTTTTTCATTAGACCTTTTATTTCAAAACCGAGTCTTTTATAGAGTTCGATCGCTTTTTCATTCGTCTCCAGAGCATTATTTAACACTATTTTTTTAATGCCCTTAGCGTCTGCCCAACACCCAATATTGGTTACCTGTTGTGCATCGGAATTAAATCTATGTATAAAAATCGTTCTTTTTTAGTGGTATAGTCTGGTGTTACTTTCTGATCACCTAATTCAAACTTAATTGGAAATTTAAAATTTGGACCGTCAAACACAAAAGAGTGGAACTCACCGTTCTCTCCGCATAGATCATGTGTTTCTTTAGGATACTCTCTAATAAACTCCCTGTCATATACTCTCCCCGAGAAGGTTTTATCTAATTTATCCATATCAATACATGTTATTACGGTTTTAAAACCAAGGTTTATAAACTCATGACTTAACTCCTCTACAGGTATTTCCCACAGAGGAAAGAGTGGGGTTATTCCTGTCCCCGAGAGCATTTTTTCTCTATAATTCCGTACATCCTTAAGGTGAATATCACCAAAGGCGATATGAGTGACTCCGTCTTCCTTCATATCTGCAACAGCTTTGCCCATAATTTCCTGATATTTTTCATTTGGACATTCCTGCGGTATCCAGACTTCTCTTAATGGAATGCCCAAGGACTCGGCCTGCTGCTTAAGCAGCTCATACCGGACTCCATGAGTAGTAACGCGGTTGTATCCTTCTGTAAGAGTCACTAACAATGAATCAATTTCGTATTCAGGATTATGTTGTATTTTAAATAAGGCAAGGGTGGAATCCTTGCCACCACTAAATCCCATCACAATCTTCATATTGGCTCTCCCTTGCTATTAGCATAATTATAGTGACTTTTTTCCCACTTCTATTTGCTTGAATCATAAAAGTTTTTCATAGGGATTAGATGGTTTTTCATAAGCAATTCACCTGCTTACGTTCCTTTTATGTTTAATAAGTTCAACATAAATGTCCATTAATCCTCTTCGTACCCTGCCGAATAGGATTGATCATTACACCAGCTTTCTCCCATCATAATAAATGGTTTATTAAATAAATTGTTTCAATAGGAGGTTAAACTTGTTGCGCTCTTCCCAAAAGGCACCATGGCCACTATAAAGAAAAGGGACAAGCTGTGAATTTCTTATTTTTCGATTCAGCTCCTGTGCTTGTGCAAACGGGATAACTTTGTCATGAATCCCGTGAATAATTAAGGTCGGAGCATCAATTTTCGGAAGATCAGCATCCAGCTTTTCATCCCTTAATAAAATTATGACTGAAGCTGTCGACCAACCTGCCGCTTGTAAACCCATTTGGAAAAACCATTCTGAAAATTGAGGAGTAATATACTGAAAGAAAAAGGTATCCGTTACTCCCTGTATCATCTTAGGACGGTCATTTACCGTATCATTAAGCAATTTATCAGCCGTTTCCGCAGAAAAGCCTGTCGGAGCTGCGGCATCAATTAATACAAGCTTGGATACTCCGTAACCTTTGTGCCGGGACATGTATCTGATGGCGATCGAACCTCCCGTAGAGTGGCCAACTAGAGCGAAATTATCTAGCTGAAGTTGTCCTATTACAATCCTGATGTCATCCGCCAGTCTGTCAAAAGTATATCCACTCATTGGTTTATCCGAATTTCCAAAGCCCCTCCAGTCTATTCCAATGCACCGGTAGCCCATTGAGGGAAGAACATCAAACTGATATTCAAACTGTTTATGGCTTAAAGGCCAACCATGTAAAAATACTATGGTTTTGCTTCCGCCTGGATTAATATCTTCAACAAACAATTTCACACCTGGTTCTACAGTAACAAAGTATCCCATGTCCATTCCTCCAATTAATGTAGCTCTAAACCCAGAATATTCATTCTTGAAAATAAGGTGATTATCTACCCACTGTGGTCCAGAGAATCGACAAAGAGTGAAATTATGAACTAGGCTCAATATAAAAAGGTGGATTAATCCCTCTAGGATTAATCCACCTTTCGTATTTCCATTAGCGAACTATACTTCTAATAAAATCTTTAATCCTATTGATTTATAATCCCATAATATACTAGATCTTCATATCGATTTTCTTTCCTCACATGGTCAATAAAGGTCCCTTCTTTTTTCATGCCTAGTTTTTCCATCACTCTTCCGGAAGCAGGATTTGAATAAAAGTAACGAGCAAAAACTTTATGGTATTCCTTTTCATCAAATGCAAATTGCAATATAGCTTGCGCTGCTTCTGTAGCATATCCATTTCCCCAAAATTCTTCACCAATCCAATAGGCTATTTCACCATTCTTAAACTTTTGGTTGTTAGTTAGCGCGATAGCCCCATATAATTCTCCTCTTTCCTTATCTGTGATCGCAAATTCATAAGTTTTATCAGCATTAAAATTATCAAGATGATGCTCAATCCACGATAAAGCATCATCTAAAGAGTATGGATAAGGCAGGTACAAGGTATTTTTATAGATATTATAATTATTACAAAGTGTAGTAACATCTGCTGCATCAGATTTTTGAAACAATCTTAGTTTCAGCCTTTTAGTAGTAATGGTTTTATTTTTATAATCATATACCATAAGAAATCCCCCCCTAAATCGTTGAAATAGTTCTAATTTCAACTAATTTAACTACTATTTTCACAGAAAAAAGGCGATAACCTTTACTAAGCTATCACCACATTTACTTTAAATAGAGTTCTTCACAATCTTTATCAATAGTCTCGCTTAACGAATTAAATTTTCAATTTTGAAGGCTGTGTTAAATTCGACTGTTGATGTCCGCTCTAGGCACTTGCTTTCCGCTCCAATCAACAGGTGCAAAAAATCAACACTGACCTTTAACACAGCTATTTTGAAAAGGAAAATGAATATTGTTTAATAAGATTTTTTATTAAAGGGTTCAATTCTTCCGGTAACTCATTTACCTTGAAAAACTTCGCCTCAGTTGTTTCTTTGCCGTCTGGGTTAAGAATTCCGCCTTTAATTTCATTTGTAACATAAGCAATTGTAACTGGATAGAATTCATCACCATTTGGTAATTTAACATAGTGCTGTTCCCCGGAAAAAACACCTACTAAATCAAGCTTACCAATTTCAATTCCTGTCTCCTCTATAACTTCTCTTCTTCCAGCTTCCTCAGTTGATTCTCCTAATTCGATAAATCCCCCAGGAACTCCCCAAAGTCCATCTCTTCGCTTTTGTAATAACAATTCACCTGTCTCATTCATTACACCTACTGCAACTCCAACCAATATTAGTGGTTGAGTTCCAACTTTATTCCGTAAGTCCTCAATGTAACCCATTACTACCTCCTGAATTAGAAATTGTTTAAACCTGCTTGCAATAAGTGCCTGCAGGGATCCTTATAGAAATTTTTCTTCAAGTACTTCATATTTCACTTCTGAAAAGTTTTTAATAAGAAGGGCTTCTTCTACGCAATTCCCTGTCCTTTTATCAACGACCTTTCGCCAAATTTCATTTTCACGAAAGGTTTTGTTGTTTTCTTTAACAAAGCGATGTTTTTTCTCCAGAATATGATAAGAGAATCCCCAATCGGCATCTGAGTAAATTGCCCCTTTTAAATGCTTGCTTGTAACCCAGGTTCTAATTTGGAACGAATGATTTGCAGGATTTTTAAACCGTAAATCTATGTAATTGTAAAACACACTTGCACCACTTCCGAATGGCAGCACTCTGCCTTCATCAGGAAAAGGATCGAAGCTATGATGGTGCCTTTCTACTATCTCTAATGGAGTATGAAGAGCCATCCAATAAAGCAGGTTCGCTAGTTGACAGATTCCACCGCCAACACCTGTTTTAACTTCTCCCCTGGAAAGCTGCATTCCCTCAATATAGCCTTTTCTACCTGTTGTTTTTCCGACTAATGCCCAAAAGGAAAAAATTTCTCCAGGTCTTATGATAATGCCATCGATTTTACTAGCCGCAAGCTTTAGATTATTGATTTTATTTTCTTGGAGCTGTGGGTCACTATTGCCCAGTTTTCTTCTCAAGAGGGATTGATGCTTCTTGCAAGTGAATGGATAGGATTCCTTACAATAAGTTTTTGCAAATTCTTTTTGGTACTTTAAATTATGAATAGATCGGAAAAGCTGCTTTTGGCTGATTCTGAGATGATAAAAAATAGGATGAATCTCTGAAAGTCTCATATTCCACCTCTGCCTCTATTAGCCAAACTTCATAGCCAAATCCTTTTATTACCATTTTAGCACAAATCAAATTAAATATTTTAATATTTCAGAACAATATTAACGAACCCACATCCTTAAAGGATGACGGTTCATTTTTTACATGAGATTACAACAAAAAGAGCGTGAAATAAATCCACGCTCTTTTTGTCATTATCAATTTATTAATCTTCCATCGTAGATAGGTCACCAGTAGGAAGATCAAGTTCCCAAGCCTTTAAGACACGACGCATAATCTTACCGCTTCTTGTCTTTGGCAGCTTGTCACGGAATTCAATTTCACGTGGAGCAGCATGAGCTGCCAAGCCTTTTTTAACAAACTGGCGGATTTCTTCAATCAATTCATCAGACTGCTCATAGCCGTCACGAAGAGCGATGAAGGCCTTGATGATTTCCCCGCGGACTGGATCCGGCTTGCCGATGACACCAGCTTCAGCAACAGCAGGGTGTTCAACAAGCTTGCTCTCAACCTCGAATGGACCCACGCGTTCTCCTGATGTCATGATAACATCATCAATTCTTCCTTGGAACCAGAAGTACCCTTCCTCATCCATATAAGCCGAGTCACCGGACACATACCAGTCGCCAGGCATGAAATAAGATTCATATTTTTGCGGGTTGTTCCAGATGGTTTGCATCATGGACGGCCAGCCTTTTTTGATTGCCAGGTTGCCCATTCTGTACGGAGGCAGTTCATTGCCCTGGTCATCGACAATCGCTGCCTTTACGCCAGGAATCGGCTTGCCCATTGAGCCTGGCTTGATTTCCATGCTTGGATAGTTGCAGATCAGCTGAGCACCTGTTTCTGTCATCCACCATGTATCATGGATACGGAGGTGGAATACCTTCATGCCCCAGCGCACTACCTCTGGGTTAAGAGGCTCACCAACGCTGAGAATATGGCGAAGTGAGCTGAGGTCGAATTTCTTCACTACCTCGTCCCCTGCACCCATAAGCATCCTGAAGGCTGTAGGGGCACTGTACCAGACAGTCACTCCATACTCTTCTATCATTTTATACCATGTTTCTGGATTGAATCGGCCGCCAATAATGACATTCGAAGCTCCAGCCAGCCATGGTCCGAAAATTCCGTATGAGGTACCCGTTACCCAGCCCGGGTCAGCCGTGCACCAATATACATCATCTTCCTTAAGGTCAAGGACCCATTTAGCCGTCTGATAATGCTGGATCATTGCGTTGTGGACATGGAGAACTCCCTTCGGCTTTCCAGTCGAGCCAGACGTATAATGTAAAATCAAGCCATCCTTGCGGTCAACCCACTCGACCTGAAGCTTGCTGCTCGCTTCGGATAATTTTTGTTTGAAATCGATGAATTCTCCGTTGTCGTCAAGATTGTCCCCAACTAAAAGAACATGCTTTAGATTAGGCAGTTCACTGACTGGCACCCTTTTCAAAAGTTCTGGAGTCGTCACCAATACCTTCGCTCCGCTATCCTCAAGCCTGTCTCGAACTGCACCTTCCATGAACGCTTCGAATAAAGGCCCAACGATGGCACCAAGCTTGATGGCGCCAAGAACGGCAAAATACAATTCAGGAGAACGAGGCATGAAGATGAATACACGGTCCCCTTTTTCCACATCCGCATATGTTTTAAAGACATTCCCAGCTTTGTTGGTCATGTCCTTCATTTCTTTAAAAGTGTACTTTTCTTTGCGTGTTCCATCCTGATAATAAAGAGCGATTTTGTTTTTTCTGAAGCCCATGGCATGACGGTCAATTGCCTCATAGGCTAAATTCACCCTTCCTGTTTCATGCCAGGAAAATTCTTTTTCCGCTTCAGCCCAATCGAATTGGCCGTGGAACTCCTCATAATTCTTGAGATTATGATCCCCTTGTGTAACTGGTAGCGCTTCCACTTTCATATACCCATCCCCCTTGTCTTTTTTATTTAAAATACATTATAGTATAAAAATTCGCTTTTCTCAATTTTAAAAATATTTATATAAAAATATTAAGTCCTCCCCTTAAGGTCATCACCTTTATAACAGCTGGATTAATCAAATGGCATTAGGCGTTGAGAAATTATTATGAAAGGTTTTGTTTATACTATTCTTATAGAAACATTAAAATATGCTTGAAGAGTTGTAACTATTTTACGAAAGGCTCTGTTAAAGCTG
>NZ_JBALSS010000024.1:153312-157598 GCF_036967045.1 Bacillus sp. JJ1609
AAAATCAACAGCCTTGTTTGACATAGCCTTACGAAAAGAACAGGTTTTAAAAACAGAAAATTTTGTGAAAGCGCTTTTATCTGTTAGTTTTTATGTATAATAGAATTGACGTTTGAATTGTTGACGGGTGGTGACTGAATGGAACATAAAAAGACTTATAACGCAAAAGAACTGAAAACTCCTCATGGCCGTTTAATCATTGAAGGTCCAATTTCTCCTGAAAAACTGGCAAGCTATGAATTTCATAAGGATTTGGTAGCTTTTCGTCCTCCCGCCCAGCAGCATAAGGCGCTTATTGAAATTGCTGGTCTGCCTGAAGGAAGGATTATTGTAGCCCGTTCAGGGGATATGGTTGTCGGCTATGTTACTTATCTTTATCCAGATCCGCTTGAGCGGTGGTCGGAAGGCGGCATGGAAGATTTAATCGAGCTTGGCGCAATTGAGGTTATTCCTGAATTCCGCGGAAGCAGAGTCGGGAAAAACCTATTGGTGGTTTCCATGATGGATGACGCAATGGAAGATTATATCATCATCACGACAGAATATTACTGGCACTGGGATTTAAAAGGAACCGGCCTTAATGTTTGGGAATACCGCAAAGTCATGGAAAAAATGATGAATGCAGGCGGCCTTGTCTGGTATGCGACAGATGACCCGGAAATCAGCTCCCATCCAGCTAACTGCCTAATGGCTAAAATCGGTAAAAGAATCCCGACGGAATCGGTCCAGAAATTCGACAAGCTGCGGTTCATGAATAGGTTCATGTATTAATAGGTTTTTATCCATACATTTTATCGCTATGCATTTTAAATATGTAAGATTCCCTTTTTTAAAAGGATATAAGCGTATACTTAAACACCATTATCACCAATACATCTATTGATTTATTTTGGCTTAACTTGAAAGATACCGCATCATTCAAGGGGGAAAAAACATGATCGTCGAAGAAATTATGAAAAAGAATGTCTCTGCTCTTTTTCCGGAAAACACGATTGCAGAAGCGATTAAACTGATGTCCGACCGAAAAATCCGGCATATACCTATTGTCGATACTGAACATGCTATTCTCGGTTTGGTATCTGATCGTGATATCAAGGATGCGGCTCCTTCGATTTTCCATTGGGATGAGCACAAGCATGAGCTTGATAAACCTATTAGCTCTATTATGACCACGGAGGTTATAACAGGGCATCCACTCGATTTTGTAGAAGAGGTTTCCGCTGTATTTTACGAGCATAATATCAGCTGCCTGCCCATCATCAAGGATAAGAAACTGGTCGGAATCGTAACCGAAACAGACCTGCTCCATACATTAGTAAAGTTGACTGGAGCCCATCAGCCAGGCTCTCAGATTGAAGTGAAGGTTCCAAACAAGGCTGGTATGCTGCACGAAATATCCTCTGTCATCTGCCAGAGAAAAGCCAATATCCAAAGCGTTCTTGTATACCCTGATCAAAAGGATGAGAATTTTAAGATTCTAGTATTAAGGATCCAGACAATGAATCCATTAGCCGTAATTGAGGATCTAAAAAAGGCTGGACATAACGTGTTATGGCCGAACCTGCCGGGGATGTCATCATGACCGACCGTTCTGTGTTTGTCTTTTCAGAAGAGCTGCTGAATTACCGTTTCAACAGCCAACATCCTTTTAATCAGATGCGCTTAAAACTCACTTTGGATTTATTGCAAAAATTGGGGGCTATTGAGGAAAATCAGATTGTGGCACCCCGAATGGCAACGGATGAGGAACTATGCCTGATCCATGACCCCAATTTTGTTAATGCGGTTAAGCTTGCCGGCCAGGGACAGCTTAAAGGTGACGCTGCTGAAGGATATGGATTGGGAACAGAGGATACGCCCATTTTTGCAAATATGCACGAAGCGAGCGCCTTTTTGGTTGGCGGCACACTGACCGCTGTCGATTATGTGATGAGCGGAAAAGCTGAGCATGCCTTACACCTTGGCGGCGGACTGCATCATGGCTTCAGGGGGAAGGCATCCGGCTTCTGCATCTATAATGACAGCTCTGTGGCAATTAAGTATCTGCAGGAAAAATACAATGCACGTGTATTATATGTAGATACGGATGCGCATCATGGAGATGGCGTCCAATGGTCTTTTTACGACGACCCGAATGTATGCACATTATCGATTCATGAAACAGGGCGTTACTTATTTCCAGGCACCGGTAACGTGAATGAACGAGGACAAGGGAAAGGCTATGGCTACTCATTCAATATTCCAGTCGATGCTTTTACAGAAGATGACTCCTGGCTGTATGCCTATAAAAATGCACTCACGGAAGTTGCGGAATTTTTCAAGCCCGATGTGATTCTTACTCAGAATGGTGCTGATGCCCATTTTCTTGATCCATTGACTCATCTTTCATCAACAATGAAGATTTACAGGGAAATACCAAAGCTGGCACATGAGATTGCCCATCAATATTGCGGGGGCAAATGGATTGCCGTAGGCGGCGGAGGCTACGACATTTGGCGGGTTGTGCCAAGAGCATGGTCACTCATCTGGCTTGAAATGATTGAAAACTCCAATTGTTATGGCAGTTTGCCACAAGATTGGATTGACGAATGGAAGGATAAAGCCTCTGTTGAACTGGCAAAAGAGTGGGATGATCCGGAGAATTTATATCCACCCATTCCACGTAAACCAGAAATTACGGAAAAGAATGCTCAAACAGTCGAAAAAGCATTATATCCGATCCGATCTAACAAAAAATCTGAAACCGTGTAAGAATTCCGATAGTAAAACCGGGACTCTTTATACGGTTTTTTTGTTCTGAACGCTGCTGTGAAGTATGGAAAAAAATATCAAAAGGCCCCTGCACAACAGCAAGGGCCCCCATATTATTTCGTAGAATTTCTATTTTCAATCCTATGCGGCAATACGACGATGTTCTCATCCACATTCTCTTTGTTCATATATTTGGTCAGCAAGCGCATCGCTACTGCACCGATATCATATAACGGCTGAACGATTGTAGTCAGCTGCGGGCGAACCATTAACGTCAACCTAGTGTTATCGGAACTGATGACTTCGAAATCATCCGGAACGTTGTAGCCACGGTCGAAAGCTCCATGTACGACACCCAGCGCCATTTCATCAGAACCGACCAGGATTGCGGTTGGCTTTGTATCAAGCTCAAGAATCCTTTCAATCGCTTCCAGGCCAGAATCATACGTATAATCTCCCTCGATAACGAAATCTTCATTATAAGCAATGCCAGCATCACTAAGTGCACGCTTGTAGCCTTCAAGCTTTTTCTCCTTGTTGATCGGCTCGTGGTGAGGACCAATGACAAACGCAATTTCCGTATGGCCTTTTTCAATAAAAGCTTGTACTGCATCAAACGCTGCTTGTTCATAATCGATATTTACGGATGGAATTTCACCAGTCTCTTCAATGGAGCCAGCAAGAACGATTGGTACCGGTGATTTTTTAAATTCTTCAACATGCTCTGCTTTAATATTTCCACCCATGAACACAATGCCGTCAACCTGCTTGCCAAGCATCGTATTTAAGAGGTGCAATTCCTTTTCAATGTTCTGATCTGAATTGCTTAAGATAATATTGTATTTATACATCGTTGCGATATCCTCTATCCCTCTCGCAAGTTCAGCGAAAAACGGACTTGCGATATCAGGGATGATCACACCGACCGTAGTCGTTTTCTTGCTTGCCAAACCACGGGCAACAGCGTTTGGACGGTACCCAAGACGGTCTATGACCTCCATTACTTTTTTCCGGGTAGCAGGCTTTACATTCGGATTTCCGTTGACGACACGTGAAACCGTTGCCATTGAGACATTGGCTTCTCTTGCAACATCATATATTGTGATATTCATCTATTCCACTCCTTCAAATAATAAACGGCGATTTTTCTATAGTTTACAGCAAATATTGCCACAATAATCATTTTTAAGTTTGTGATTATATGTACAAGTATAATTTATGTTATTAATGATACGATATCCACAGCAATCCCGCAATGTGAAGGACTTATTTTGTTAAGATTTTTTAAATTGCTGTTTTTATTTAGAAAATACTACTATATTTACTTAGGCTTTTTCTGTATGTGAAATAAATAGATGGTTTCGTTAACTTTTTTGCTATTAGAATAGTGGTTGACTTCCACTCCTGGATGCTCGCTTTCTGCGTGGAAGAATGATGAAAGGCTCAAGTTCAAGCTTTTTCCTCTTCGAGTTGTTCTTGGAACCTTCCCTATAACAACTCGATGCCCTTTTTCCTCTTGAGTTGTTCTCGGACCC
>NZ_JBALSS010000024.1:157858-175941 GCF_036967045.1 Bacillus sp. JJ1609
CCCTTTTTCCTCTTTTAGTAGTTCTCGGATCGGTGCTCCAATCAACTTATCTATAATTGTTTTGCTATCAAAAGAACAATATTTTAGATAACTTCCTTAAAAAAAATCTTTAGTATAGATCCTAATTTAACTAATAGAGCGCGTCTCCTATATTTCCTGCCACACAAAAAAACCTTCCTGCAGATAACAGGAAGGTTTTAAACATTTTAGATTCTTACAAATGGAGTAGACTTCAACCCATTCAAGAATTCGTCGAACTGTTTTAGATCCATCTGTTGAGCATTGTCGGATAAAGCTACTGCAGGATCCGGGTGCACCTCTGCCATGACGCCGTCTGCGCCGATCGCTAGTGCAGCTTTGGCTGCCGGAAGCAGCAGGTCTCTCCTGCCAGTCGAGTGAGTGACGTCAACCAGTACTGGCAAGTGTGTTTCCTTCTTCAAAATTGGAACAGCCGAGATATCCAATGTGTTCCTTGTTGCCCGTTCGTACGTCCGGATTCCGCGTTCGCAAAGGATAATCTGTCCATTGCCCTGGGCCATGATGTACTCTGCTGCATTAATGAATTCTTCAATCGTTGCAGCAAGTCCACGTTTTAGCAAAATTGGTTTATTTACAGCGCCCGCAGCCTTAAGCAGTTCAAAGTTCTGCATATTCCGGGCACCTATTTGAATGACATCAAGATAGTCAACTGCCGTTTCAATATCAGCAGGATTAACGATTTCACTAATAACTGCCATATCGTACTCATCCGCAATCCGCTTCAGGATTTTCAAACCTTCAAGTCCAAGCCCCTGGAAATCATATGGAGATGTTCTTGGTTTGAACGCACCGCCGCGGAGCATTTTAAAGCCTTTTGCTTTTACTGCTTCAGCTACTGTGGCAACCTGTTCATATGACTCAACTGAACATGGTCCAAAAATAAAGTCTGGGTTCCCATCACCGATTTTTACACCTTTAATATCAATCACTGTATCTTCAGGCTTTTTCTTCCTTGAAACCAGAAGCGCCTTGCGATGGTCATCAGACTGCAGCTCAAGGCCTGCCTTAAATATTTCTTTGAAAATATGTTCTACTGTCGAACTCTCAAAAGGACCGTTGTTATGCTCCTTGATTAAATTAAGCATATCTCTTTCCCTTACCGGGTCATAACGGTATACCCCTTGTGTTTCTTTTGCGCGGCCAATTTCCTGGACGAGCAGGGCTCTTTCATTAATCAATGATAAAAGCTCTAAATTCAATTCATCAACGCGATTTCTTAGCTGGTCTAAATTTTTACTCATTTTCCGTCCCGTCCTTTCGAAATTCATTTTAGCCCTAAATCAGATAATCATCAAGAAAAGCAAACCATCGTTCCTTTTCTGGTCCAAAACTGTGTCCACGAGAATCTCCACAAAGTCTGAATCTTCTTTATAGCCACAGCAATGTGTGATACTTTAATAATAATAAGGGTAATTATAGCCGAATTAATTTTAATTGTCACGCAATTTTCTTTAATAATTGAACGCTTTTAAGTAATAAAGCATTTTATGAGAATATAAGTTAGAAGGTGCATTGTTTTGCAGGTAAAAGATAAGTTGTTCGCGCTTGATATTGGAACCCGATCAGTAGTAGGGATCATTCTCGAGGAATCAGATGGCCGTCATGAGGTAATTGACATTCTTGTTCGTGAACATGAAGAAAGGTCAATGCTCGATGGTCAGATTCATGATGTACTCTCGGTTTCCGAAATTATCCAGGATATTAAATATGAGCTTGAAGCTTCACATGGACCGTTAACAAAGGTATGCGTTGCTGCTGCTGGACGAGCATTGAAAACCGAACGCTCCAAAGCAATTGTCGATATAGTGGGACAGCCTATGCTTTCTAAGCAGGATATCCTCCATCTGGAATTGACTGCTGTTCAGCTTGCCCAGGCAGCCGTAGCTGGAGAAAGGAATAATGATAATAGCCATCATTACTATTGTGTCGGATATTCTGTACTTTATTACCAGCTTGATGGAGAAGAAATAGGAAGTCTGATTGATCAGCGTGGAAACGAAGCCTCTGTTGAAATCATTGCGACCTTTCTTCCAAGGGTTGTTGTCGAATCACTGCTTTCTGCTTTGGACAGAGCAGGACTCGAAATGGATGCCTTGACACTTGAACCGATTGCGGCCATCAACGTATTGATTCCTGCTTCCATGAGAAGATTGAATGTAGCACTCGTAGATATCGGCGCAGGCACTTCTGATATTGCTCTTACTGATGCTGGAACTGTGATCGCTTATGGAATGGTGCCAGTTGCCGGTGATGAGATTACAGAAGCAGTGAGTGATGAATTTTTGCTCGATTTCCCCCTCGCTGAAAAAGCCAAAAGAGAGCTTACAGAACAAGAATACATTAAAATTACAGACATTCTCGGATTTGAAGAGGAAATAAGCAAGGAAGAGGCTATATCTCGCATATCCCCCGCCATCGACCGACTAGCTGAATCTATTGGGGATGAAATTTTAAAGCTAAATAACTATAAATCTCCTAAAGCAGTCATGCTTGTAGGGGGTGGAAGCCTGACACCTGAATTGCCAAAAAGGCTTGCGAACAAGCTGAACCTTCCGGATAACAGGGTTGCTATCCGGGGGCTTGATGCAATTTCATCCGTCTCTTTCGCCAGCCATATTGAAAAAGGACCTGAGCTTGTTACTCCAATCGGAATTGCAATAGCTGCCAAGAAATCGCCTGTGCAGTATCATACCGTTTATGTGAATGGCCAGCCTGTAAGACTTTTTGAGGTTAACAAACTGACCGTCGGTGATTGCTTACTGGCAGCCGGAATTAAAATGAATAGGCTTTACGGAAAACCTGGATTAGCAATGATTGTCAGCCTCAACGGAAAGAACGTCACGATTCCAGGCAATCATGGCCAGCCACCTGTTTTATTGCGAAATGGTGAAGCGTGCGCCTTCGACGATGAGGTGCAAGGAGGAGACGAGCTTACTGTTATAAAAGGAGAAGATGGGGCAAAAACAGATCTGACGCTTCATTACCTGATCGGTGAGGTGCCAAAAAAAGCAGTCATGATCAATGGCAGCAAACATGAAGTAAGTTCTGTACTTACATGCAATGGTTTGCTTGCACCAATGTCAAAAGAAGTGGAAGACAGGGACCAAATCACTTTTGACATGCCAGTAACCATTGAGGATTTATTAAAGGAGCTTAATCTTGCTGAAATTTTAAATGAGGTACGGCCATTTACTATTACGATGGATGGCAAAGTAACGAAAATCCCTGCCTTCACCGGGAAAGTCTATTTGAATGGCATTGAGTCCAGTATTAAACAACCATTTGAACATTTGGATGATATTCGTTTTGAAAGGAGTTCCCAGCCCAACATTTCGACAGCTGCTGAAATGTTGGATCTTAAAGTCTCAGAATCATTACCGGTATTCTATAATGGTAAAGAGCTGTTATTAGCCAAGCAATTAATGGAATTTTACCGTAATGATATAAAGCTTAAACCGGAAGACATACTATTTAACGGTGATCACCTTACTACCAGACAAAGAAAGCTGGAGCCGTTCATTTTCCAAGATATCTTCAATTTTGCCCAAGTCCAGATTCCAAAGGACAGCGGGCGATTCACTTTATTGAAAAATGGCGCCAGAGCTGGATTTGATGATTTACTAGCGCCTGGTGATGACCTTAAGATTGTTTTTGAAAATAAATAAAAAGTAAAAAAACATCCGATTTGGATGTTTTTTACTTTGCACTTTCTTCCTTTGCAGCTGTCATGCCTTTAGCAGTAATTTTAAAATGCGAGGCGTGCCATGCTACATCTGAATTAACAAATAGGATTGCCTGTGGGGACTCATGTTTAATATGGAACTTTTCAGCTATATGATTTGAGAGATCGCGTGAATCCTGGACTGTTAAAAAGTATAAATTATCGCTGCCATTCTTCCCATATTTTGCGAATTCATCGTAACCCGCCTGGCTGATTGGGCATGTCGTACTATGCTTTAGCATGAAGAATGTTTCTCTAGACTCTACAAGCTGATCAAATTGTTCGATTGAATCAATTTTTTGCATCATTCTACTCTCCTTCAATAAAATAAACGGTGAAGTTATCTTACCACTTCACCGTTTTTATGACAAACTTACTGATTCAATTTGCTCTCAGTATCATCGAAAGCCTTCTGAGTTTCTTCAAGCTTTTTCTGGATTTCTTCTCCTGTAGCCGTGTGTGTGCTATCCATTGTGCTCGTCTCGGCCATTGAGGTTGGAACCTGTTGGAGTTCTCCCTCTGTAGCAAAGTCCTCTTCCGTTGTTTGTGAAGCAGAGCCAGCATTTTGCTGATTCTTCATGTCTTTCACTTTGTTAACGAGAGTAGAAGATTGCTGTGAAACAGTCTCCTTCAGTCCGCTCGCTTTTTCCTTCGCTACTGAAGCAAGATCAATACCTTTGCTCTTTAGAGTCGAAGTCTGCTCGTTTAGCGTGCCTCTAAGCTCTTTTCCAGTTTTCGGTGCAAGCAGCAGTGCTGCAAGAGCACCAGCAAGACCACCAACAATTGCTCCTGTAACAAAATCTCTGGAGTTGCTGCTTTCACGCATTGAACTATTCCCATCATATTGCGTGTACTGATTTTGTTCTCTGTTTACCATATCTATCTCCACCTTTCCTTAATACCTAGCTCTTTCACGCTGTCTTACAACCATTTGTTCGCCAACCATCTGATCTTCAGTCATCTGGTGGTCAATCTGAGCTGTTTTTTTTGTCTTCCACTTATCCTTCAATTCTAGGAATACGTTGCTCCATTGAACAACCTGTGAAATTTTATCCTTATTCTTATCAAGCTGCAGGTCAACCATGTTTTGAACATTATGGATCGACTGATTGAAACGCTGAACAGAATTTCCGACATCCTTAACAGCATTAACGACACTGTTTAGGCTTTCTGATTTTCTGGAGATATCATCGGCCAAATTGTTTGTCTTGTGCAGAAGCTCTGTTGTTTCGCGAGTCACTCCATCCAACTGCTTCTCCAGGCCATCAAGTGTGCCTGATACACTGTCTAAAGTTGTTTGTAAGGATTTCAGTGTTTTTGAAAGAGAGACTACCAACACTAAAAATGCAATTGCTATCACAGCAACACTTAGATACAAAATAATTTCCACTGTTTAAACACCTCCGTTAGCATATGTACATTTTACCCCGCAAAAAGCGACGTAAACCATCTTGTCCAATAAGTATTTCAATAGAGCCTCCCCCTTTTCCTTCCTTAAAAAGAATATCTTTCTATTATGTATGTAATCTTTCTAAACTTATATTTTTATCCATTTGGAAAACAGTACAAAATGCCCCATTTGGGGTACAATATGGTTATATCTACTATTTTTAATCTTTAGGAGTGATTTTGTTGAAAGACCCTCGTATTCAAACACTGGCAAAGAACTTGATTAATTACTCGGTAAAGCTTCAAAAGGGTGAAAAAGTCCTTATTGAAAACTTTGGCCTTCAACGCGAGCTTGTCACAGCTCTTGTGAAAGAAGCGTATGCAGCAGGCGGATACCCATTCGTATCTTTAAAGGATCACCAGGTTGACCGCGCATTACTGATGGGTGCACAAGAAGAACAATTCGATATGATCGCAGATTTTGAAGCAAATGTGATGGGCAAAATGGATGCTTATATCGGATTGCGTTCAGGCGATAACATTAATGAGCATGCAGACGTACCAGCAGATAAAATGAAGATTCATGGCAATACTGTCGGCAAGAAAGTACATAGAGACATCCGGGTTCCAAAAACAAAATGGGTTGTTCTGCGTTATCCAAATTCAGCTATGGCTCAATTAGCTAAAATGAGCACCGAGGCGTTCGAAGACTTCTATTTTAATGTCTGCAACCTTGACTACGGCAAGATGGACAAGGCAATGGACAGCCTTGCAGATTTGATGAACGGCACGGATAAAGTAAGACTTACAGGACCTGGAACCGATTTAACCTTCTCAATCAAGGATATCCCTGCAGTTAAATGTGCAGGTGAGCTTAATATTCCAGATGGAGAGGTTTACACTGCACCTGTCCGCGACTCTGTAAATGGCGTGATCACATACAATACGCCTTCCCCTTATCAAGGTTTTACTTTTGAAAATGTAAAATTAACATTTAGGGATGGCAAGATTGTTGATGCAGAAGCAAACGACAGCGAGCGCATCAACAAGATCTTTGATACCGATGAAGGTGCCCGATTCATCGGTGAATTCGCAATTGGCGTGAATCCCTACATTCTCCATCCAATGCAGGACATCCTGTTTGATGAAAAAATTGATGGAAGCTTCCACTTCACTCCAGGCCAATGCTACGATGATGCTTTCAACGGCAACCACTCTAATATTCACTGGGACATGGTCAATATCCAACGCCCAGAATATGGCGGCGGAGAAATCTATTTCGATGATGTCCTGATCCGAAAAGATGGACGTTTCGTGATCCCTGAATTAGAAGGATTGAACCCTGAAAATCTTAAGTAATATATCCATAAAAAAGGATGCGGCCAGTGGCCGCATCCTTTTCATTTAAACATGTAATTGTTTCTCATATGCTTCCTGGAACTTCTGGATATCTCCTGCACCCATGAATAAAATCACGCCGCTTCCATGCTCCTTAAGGATTGATGTATCATCCTCAGCAATGATTTCAGCGCCATCGATTTTATCTTTCAGATCTGTGATCGAAAGCTTTCCGTGTACCTCACGGGCAGATCCAAAGATTTCGCATAGATAAACTTTGTCTGCTTTGTTCAGGCTTTCCGCGAACTCATTCAAGAACGCCTGGGTCCTTGTGAAAGTATGCGGCTGGAAAACTGCAACGATTTCACGGTCAGGATATTTTTGCATTGCAGCATCAATTGTTGCCTTGATTTCAGTCGGATGGTGAGCGTAATCATCAATGATAATTTGGTCAGCAATCTTTTTTTCCGAGAATCTTCTTTTTACACCTTCGAAGCTTTGAAGCTGATCCTGGATGACCTTTGACTCAATGTTTTCATAATGGCAAAGTGCAATAACCGCAAGTGAATTGAGCACATTATGGTCCCCAAAAGAAGGAATCGAGAAGGTGTCATAAAAAGTATTTCTGACAAAAACATCAAAGGTAGTCCCACTCGTTGATTTGACAATATTTCTGGCCTGGAAATCATTTTCTTCCCCAAAGCCATAAAAAACGACAGGTACTTTAGCCTGGATTTTCTGCAGCTGCTCATCATCACCGCATGCAAAAATGCCCTTTTTCACCTGCCAGGACATTTCCTGGAATGCGGAAAATACATCTTCGATATTGGCAAAGTAGTCTGGATGGTCAAAATCAATATTTGTCATGATTGCATAGTCAGGGAAATAGGAAAGAAAGTGACGTCGGTATTCACAAGCCTCGAACACAAAATACTGAGCGTCCCTGTCACCTTTCCCAGTGCCATCACCAATCAGGAATGATGTAGGCTTAGCGCCTCTCATGACATGAGCTAAAAGGCCAGTGGTCGATGTCTTGCCATGCGCACCTGTGATTGCTACACTTGTGAAATTCTGCATGAAATCGCCTAGGAACCGGTGGTACCTGATGATTGGAAGTCCGTGCTTCATCGCCTCCTGAATTTCTTCATGGGTATCCGGGTAGGCATTGCCGGCAATGATTGTCATTCCGGGCTGTATATTTTCCTTATTAAACGGAAGGATCTTTATTCCAGATTTCTCAAGGGCAACCTGGGTAAAAAAGTGCTTGTCATAATCGGAGCCCTGTACCTGATAGTCCATATCATGGAGAACTTGAGCTAATGCACTCATTCCAGACCCCTTTATACCTACAAAATGGTAAATAGTCATATAAAGAACCTCCAACAACGTCTGTATGTAACACAGTATATGACAGATATCCTGTTTTGCTCATTACTCCTGAACGGTCATTCATGATCAAAAAGCCGGTCTGAAGACAAAGAGAAACAGTATGTTTTATCTATCTGCTTTAATGTATTAAATCATTATAACATCAATTTTATGAATAACACAGTTCCAATAAAATCCGTAATTCTGCGCAAAAGCACATTTTCCCTATTTTGGTACATTTAAACACTTTTAATGCAAATCGGAAGGGAATTTATCGATTAGAAATCTACTTTTTCCAGGCGAGGATTTGGTCTGAACCTTCTTCCCGATTTCGCCTGATGTTTGCCGTTCAGCATGACATTGTCACCGGTAAAGCCAATCTTTAGTTTTAAAAGGCTGCCGCCGACGCCATACATATCGACTGGTACATCATGCTTTTCAAAGTCAAGGATTCTCTTTTCACTGAATCCGCCGCTTACGACAATTTTAACATGAGTAAATCCTTCATCATCCAACGCTTTTCTTAAAGCGAAGATTAATTCAGCATTAACACCGCGCGGGTCAAATGTTCCGAGAAGATGCTCGTTGCGAAGAAAGTACTGGTCAATCATCGTCCGGGAAGTATCTACGCGGACTCCCTTAAGCTTTTCCCCAAACTCTCTTGCAACTTTCAATGAATCTGTGATCGCATCATTATTATAATCTACAAGGGCAATCAAATCATCATTTGGAAAGGTTTCATGATAAGCGTGGGTAGCAGCTACGATATCTCCATTAAACAGCTGGATCAACGCGTGCGGCATAGTTCCCATCCCTTGTTTGCCCCACCATTCATTCATGGCATGAGTTGCCTGGGCTGTAGCACCGCCTATATAGGCTGCATATCCATCTCCAGCCTGGGTCGTATAATGGTCATCTCTGTCTCCCATGAATATGACGGGCTTTTGCTTGCCAGAATAACTTGCTGCCTTGACTACATTGTAGACGTTAGTCGAAACAGATGTCCTTCTGGCAAGGATCCCATCAATAATTCCTTCAAGATATCCAAAATTCTGGTATGGCCCGGTGATAGTCAGGACTGTTTCGAATGGAGCTATTCTTTCTCCATCCTTAAGTGAGTATATCTCCAGTTCCTCCGGATTGTCAGCAAATGTTTTTACAAGGGCAATCACTTCATCTGTCCCGCAAAGAACTGCATCATCCTTTTGGAAAAACTGCATCGTAATTATATTATCTTCGTGATATTTCTTTACAAGCTCTCTTGTCTTAAGAAAATACACAGCCGAAAACCAGCCATCCCTGATTCTTTCATCAAACTTAAAAGTATGATTTGTCAGGCGGCTGATTTTCCCCTGCATTTTCAATTCTATTTCCTTCATCCGAAAAGCTCCTTCAACTTCAACCCTCAATAGGGCTCTGGGCATCTATCCTTAGTATAAGGATATGCTAATAAAGAATACCATTAATTAATTGAATGTACTAGTATCCTGGAGCGACTCAAGGTCAGAGGCAGAAATCAACACATCCCTGGGCTTGCTTCCCCTTCCTTCAGATATGAACCCCTGCTGTTCCATCATTTCAATTAATCTGGCTGCCCGATTATAGCCTATTTTAAAACGGCGCTGAACACTTGATGTAGATGCCCCGCCCTGCTCAACGACAAATTCGCAGGCTTCATAGAAAAGTTCATCTTCTTCTTCTGTAATCTGTGCTTTTTTCAGCAGCTCCTCTTGCTCAAACAAAAATTGTGGGGCCCGCTGCTCTCTTGCAAATGCCACTATATCATCAATTTCATTGTCTGTCACAAAAGTTCCCTGCAAGCGGAACGGTTTTGAAGATCCGTTTTCAAGGAAAAGCATGTCCCCTCGGCCAAGCAGCTTCTCAGCTCCACTGATATCAATAATCGTCCTTGAATCGATCTGAGACGATACTGAGAAAGCAATTCTTGTAGGTACATTGGCTTTAATCAATCCTGTAATGACATCTACAGATGGGCGCTGGGTTGCAATAACCAAATGGATGCCGCAAGCACGCGCCTTTTGGGCAATCCGGCAGATTGCTTCTTCTACATCAGCAGGGGCCATCATCATCAAATCAGCCAACTCATCAATAACAATTACGATAAATGGCAGCTTTTCAGAGAACCTGCGGTGCTTAATGGCAAGCTCATTGAAACGGTTGATATCACGTACGCCAGTATGCGCGAACAGCTCGTATCTCCGCTCCATCTCCTCTACAGCCCACTTAAGCGAAGCAGTTGCCGCCTTCACATCTGTAATGACGGGACTGACAAGATGCGGAATATTATTGTATGGAGCCAGTTCCACCATTTTCGGATCAATCAGCAGCAGCTTCACATCATCTGGATGTGCCTTGTAAAGTAGACTCACAAGCATGGTATTGATACAAACACTCTTCCCTGATCCAGTCGCACCGGCAATTAGACCATGAGGCATTTTTTTCAAGTCAGTGACAATTGGATTTCCAGCGATGTCTAATCCAAGGGCGACCGCCAATGGTGATTCATGTTCAAGGAAGTAGTCACCCTGTAAAATTTCACTTAATAAAACCGGTCTGCTTGAATGATTCGGAACCTCTATACCAATCGTATGCTTTCCTGGGATAGGGGCTTCAATCCTGATATCCTTTGCAGCAAGGCTTAACTTAATGTCATCTGAAAGATTTGTAATTTTATTCACCTTGACACCTGGTTCAGGCTGCACCTCAAAACGAGTAACAGAAGGCCCCTGTGTCATATTGACCACTTTTGCTCCTACATTGAAATTCCTCAACGTTTCATTCAGCATATGCTCCTGCTCTGCCAGCCATTGAGGATCAGGCTCCTTGAAAACCGGAGGACTCAATAGATCAAGCGGCGGGAATTCATAGTCACCAGGTGCTTCTGCTTCTGTTTGGACTGCAGCTGCAACTTCATTCGTAACAGGGCCTGCTGTAGCAGACTTTAAAGAATCAGCCTGGCTATTTGATATTTCAGCGGCTTGCTGCATTGGAGCTCGTTGATTGACGAAATGCTGCATAGAAGCTGGCTGGTCAAATTCATCCAGTTTACCTTCCTGGGGAACAGTCTTTTCAGATATAGCCTGCTGCCCAACCGGTTGCACAAGAGATTTCTGTTCAGTTACTACCGGTTGTCTATTTGCTTCTGCAGGAGCAGTCTGTTCCATAGTTAAAATTCCTGAATTTGCTGTAGTCTGGCCGCTTTTTTCCTCGATATGATCGTTTACAATCGTTCTGGAAGCTTGCTGGTCCGGTACAGATGTTGCACTAGTTTTCGATCCTTCTGTCATGAAAGAAGGATACTTTGATGATTTACGCTCTTCCCATTTCTTCCTATCCTGCTTGAGCATGATGACGTTGAATGGAAGCTGTCTAGTCCTCGGTTGTTCCGGTTGTTCTGGTTGTTCTGGTTGTTCTGGTTGTTCTGGTTTTGCTGCTTCTTTATCCAAGCGGTCAGGATTATTTGTTATTTCTGCGACAGCCTGTTCTTCAGATTCTTTAACAGCTTCTTGCTCAACTAGAGTGCTTCCATTTTCTCCATCAAACCCTTGCTGATTTACTGCTAATTCTTCTGTTATCAAAGGAACTTTCTGAGAAAGATTCACCTCAAATATTTTATTCAACGCTTCTGATTCTAATTGAGATTGTTCAGTCTCAGTCTCAGTTTCTGCACCCTTTTGGTAATTCTTTTTATCAGGTGCTTCTGCAAGATCTTCCATTATGTAAATATCCTGCTTTTCTGTCTCATCTGCTCTAACTATTTTGGTTTGTGCAGGTTCTTCTGAAAATCCTTCGGTCCGGTTTACTTCAGCAACAGAGCGAACATATTCTTCATTAATGCCAGCGTCTCCGGCTGAAGGTTCCTGATTTTGTTCGAAACCGCTAAGTTCATATTCGACCTCTTCGACATCCTTTTTATTTTCCTGCTTTGGCTTAATAGGCGGCCTGTTATAGGCGTAAATCGGCGAAGGAATTTCCGTTGGTTTAAAAGGCTGCCTGAATTTCGCTGAGCCTTCAGTTCTCGGTTCATAGCGAAACTTCGATGCTGTTTCCTTCAAAGCTTCTCGCTTGAAGCTTTGAGGCTTTTCCTTAACAGTTTCCTTGCGCGGCTTTGGAGAAGCTGCCTTAAAAGGTTCACCTTTCTCCTTTACTCTTAATGGGCCTTTCTCCTTGATAAGCGGCTTCATTTCAGCAACAGGCTCAACTTTTTCTGAAGTGACATTTTTCTTATTCACTTTTACATTCCCTCTATGTTCGTCAGGAATCAACGGGAAACGGAACTGTCCTTTTGGATATTGATATAATACTCTCGCTTCTAAATCCTTCTTTTGGTTTCGCGCTTGTGGCAAAGGTTTTTGAACAGGCTGTCCTTGTTCAATATCATTAAAAACATCGTCATCATTCTGGAACATCGTGAAAATCTTTTTTATCCAACTCAATTTAAATCACTCTTTCTTTCACATTTCATTACTATTTTAACAGTTAATTAGTTTTTTTCGAGATAAATTGAAAGAATGAGTATTTTTTACGAGAATAAACATAGTGGAAAATAAACTTTCGGCATATGAATTCACCCAAATAATGACAAGTCATGAACATAAAGGAAAAAAGCCCGTTTTCATCGGGCTTTTGAACTAAATACGCCGTTATTCTTTTTTCGTTTTCCCCAGAATGAAGATTGGTTCTAATTCACCGTTTTCATACAGGAAGCTTAGGGCAGTAATCGGCACTCTTCCACTCGCAAAAAAACTCATTGTCATCTGGGCCAAAATATCATAACCTGTATTGTTTTCAACATCTGCGATAATCAAAACATCCTGATGGGGAACAGCTACCGCCATTGTCCCCTTCATCTGCTTTTTCATCTCATTCAAGAAGCTTGTATTCAAAATCCTGCTCGCATCATAACCATCATTGGTATTCAGGAAATAAAAAGTGTTATCAGCAACTCGGTCTTCTTTGAAATTCACCGATAGTGACCGGACATTGAACAAAGCTGTTTCACGGACCTGTTTGCCCGTCCAACCTTCTTTTTGCAGAAGCTTTGAATCAATCAGCCTATATGTATTCCCTAAATCAAGAGCATAGTAAATTCTCGTTTCTGCAGTGTGCCCATCATATAGGAACGGGACACCTTCTTCTGCCTCTGAAGGGAAAGAAGTGGACCGGATTACTGGGTAGATATTTTTTTCTTTCCCTGTAAGCTCCACTTTATTTTCCATTGCATTTAGGCCTTCAGATACGTAATAGACAACTTCTTCAATCGCCTTTTCCTTCTGATCCTGCCATTTCGCAATGATGCCTGGCAGAGCTACAGTGATTCCTCTACCTGTATGAATATTTTCTATTCTCAGCTGGTCTTTTTCACGGTCATAGGTAAATGAGCGATCCGGATGCCTCAGACGCTCCTCGAGCTCTTTACGCATTTTTCTGCTATCCATGATTATCCCTCCATTTCTTCAAGAGATTATGCCAATCATTTTACATGAAATTTCCCTCCACCTCAAAAGATGGAGGGAAAAAGATTAAGCCAGGCCTTCAATAAAGTTTTCGATTTCTTCCTGTGTTTTTCTGTTTTTACTTACGAAACGGCCAAGCTCCTTGCCATTATCATAGGCAACAAAACTTGGAATACCGAAAACATCCTGCTGGATGCAAAGATCGATGAAATCATCGCGATCCACTGATATAAATTCATACTCCTGATACTTGCTTTCTATTTCAGGCAGTACAGGCTCAATCACACGGCAATCCGGGCACCAGTCTGCAGTAAATAAAAATATATGTTTACCGTTATTTTTCAACGCTTCGAATTGTTCCATTGACTCCAAGTTTTTCATGGCGCTACCTCCTGGTAAAAATCTAATCTACTTCATATATTTTAAACATGCACAACCAAAAAAGAAACTAATCCGATTTGACTCATGGTTATTACTCAAAAAAAAAGAACACCGTCAATTTGACAGCGTTCACTTAATTTTCACCGAGTTAGCGATTGTCATCATAGCTTCAGCATCTTTTTTAATGTTGTCTGTTTCAGTTGTCAGCTTTACCCCGCCGATTCCGACAATCAATTGATAGCGGTCTTCTTTTAGTTTTTTAACCAACATATAACCAAATTTGCCGCCTTTATTGTAAGTTTCATTTACGTCCCATTTTTTTTGCTGTTTCATGGTTGATTCATAGACGACCTTGCTATCTTCTCTTTCATGCTGATTATAAAATAAAATATAAGTCCTTGATTCATTTTTAAGCAGTATATTGTTTGGTGATTCATCTTCTACTTCAATACCAAAAGGCATATGATATTCTATATCTTTAGTACTATTATTTGTTTTCTCCGGTTTGCTTTCAAAAACACTGCCCACCGCCTCATCTGCCGCTTTCTTGTCATCAGAAAACGAGGCAGAGCAAGCTCCCAGCAGAAATACTCCTATAATAATAAGCCCAAATGACCTTATGAACTTTATCATACTTTTTTCCTCCCTGTAACGACTAAACCACTTCTTTTCTATCATACCTTTCTTGTTATTTAACTTACAAGACTTGTACAGTAAAAATTGTTGGAAAATATAACATTTTTCAGAAATTTGTCGAAAAGAAAGACAGTCCGTCAGACTGTCTTTTCACTTTGTCCTGTTAGATATTCATATTGTCCTGCAAGCAGCTTCATGACATGGAGAAACATTTCACTTCTATTTACCTGGCCATTTGTAAAAATGCCTACTGCTCCTTCATTTTTACGGACATTCTGTTTCTTGGCATATTCGTCCATTACAGGACCTAGCTCATTACCGGCTAATACCTTCTCGGCAATTTCTTCAGGCAGTAGCAGCCTTGCTCCCCCAGCTATTATTGGCTTCATCCCTTTAGCGGTCAATGCTCCCCAATTGCAAAGCAACAGTCCATGCGGGGTCTGCTGGACTCCACCTTCAAGTCCTATGCCAATTGAAGCTCCTGCTTTTTCTGCCGCCTCAATCGCCCTGTTAATTGCACCTTTAATGGTTTCATCATCAGACATCGGCTGTTCACTTACACCTGATGCTGCGTCAACTGCCATGATATCAATATGATGATCTCTAAAGGCTTCCTCCACTGCAGTGATTTTGGCTGGATTCTTTGAACCAACTGCTATTTTCATTTTCTGATCTCCTTCCAAACCCATGAAAAAGAGGCAGTTTTTCAGCTGCCTCTCTCATAAATTTTACATCTTAACACGTTTTTTCTTAAAAATGTGACTTGCCCCAGCGTCTAGTCTTCTGATTCTCCTAAGGGCACTTTCACACTTGTTAGCTGTTGTTTTTAATTGTTTCCACAGTTGTCTTATCGCATGCTTTCACTAGCTTTACAAGCAATTCCTTTGCTGCAGCATAGTCATCAACATGGATCATTGAAGCTGCTGTATGGATGTAACGTGAGCAGATACCAATTACAGCACTTGGAATTCCTTCGTTTGAAGTATGAACTCTTCCTGCATCTGTACCACCCTGTGAAACAAAGTACTGGTATGGGATATTGTGAGTTTCAGCCATATCAAGGATAAATTCTCTCATGCCGCGGTGCGTGACCATAGACCGGTCGAGAATTCTTAACAAAGTTCCTTTTCCAAGCTGGCCAAATTCATTTTTATCACCTGACATATCATTTGCCGGACTCGCATCAAGCGCAAAGAATAGGTCTGGATCAATCATATTGGCTGCAGTCTGTGCTCCTCTCAGGCCAACTTCCTCCTGCACTGTCGCACCAGAGTAAAGCATATTAGGAAGCTGGATATCCTTTGTTTCTTTTAACAATTCGATTGCCAGGCCGCAACCATATCGGTTATCCCATGCTTTAGCCAAAATCTTTTTCTCATTTGCCATCGGAGTGAATGGGCAAATAGGAACAATTTGCTGACCGGGCTTAATGCCGATTTTGATGGCATCCTCTTTGTCATCTGCACCGATATCAATCAGCATGTTCTTGATTTCCATAGGCTTGCTGCGTTTTGACTCATCCAAAAGGTGAGGAGGGATAGAACCAATCACTCCAGTAATCGGTCCATTTTTTGTGATGATTTGGACACGCTGGGCTAGCAGAACCTGACTCCACCATCCGCCAAGTGTCTGGAAACGGATCATCCCATTTTTCGTAATAGAGGTAACCATGAACCCTACCTCATCCATATGGCCTGCTACCATGATTTTAGGACCGTTCGGGTCACCTTTTTTAACTCCGAATACACTGCCTAATTTATCCTGTATCAAATCATCTGAGTACTGTTCTAATTGTTCACGCATAAAGCTGCGCACTGCATGCTCGTTCCCCGGCGCACCAGGCAATTCAGTCAATGTTTTAAAAAGGCTTAATGTTTGTTCGTTCATTTCATTGCTCCTTCTCACCAAAAATTTAGATTACCTAAAGATTATGTATTTATACAATGTATTTTACAGATTATTGTTTATGCTTGCCAGTCTTTATCAAGTCATTCAGATTTTTTATTCTAATGGCACCATTCATTATATAGTCATATTTATTATTTCTTTGCTCTATCATGCTGATTTGTTATGATGTAGGTATCTTGAAATCCATATATAACCTTGGGGGTACTTGACTATGAACTGGAAAATCTTTTTCATTGGCGTCGGTGCTGGTCTGGCAGGTGCTTATGCTGTAAAGGAACTTGCTTCCCAGAAAGAAACTGTTTCAGCAGACAAAGTGCTGCAGCATGCAAAAACAGTTTTTAAAAAATCAGGGTCAATCAGCGGCTCATGGATCAATATGAACGCAGAACCGTACACAAAGCCGCCTATTGAATATCAGGTTTATAAAGGTGGAATCTCCCGAAATGTGGATGGCCAGGTAGAGCAGTATGAATTTATCGCTGACGCTTCTACAGGAGCCATTCTCGATACGTATCCTTTAAATTAAGACCTGCAGATGCAGGTCTATTTTTTTCGTTCGATTGTTTCTGTTAGTTTTCCATCATTATCAAATTTAATCGCACGGTAAACCGCATCATGGTAAAAAGTAAACCACGCATCTCTGCTGATGCCGTATTCCAGCCACTTTTGTTTAGCAAAAATAGAATCCATCGGATAATCATCATAAGCCATTACCCAAAGAGGGTTCTGGTGAGCATGTGTCGGCATAATGTCTGCCATATGAACCACAGTCATATCCTCGTCCTCAATGATTAAAATGGCATGTCCATCACTATGCCCGCCAGTGTGAATCATTTTGATTGGCCCAAAAGACCACTCTTTCTCAAATGTCTCTACTTGCTGTTCGATCCCCTGCCAATTTTCTTTCCAATATGTACTTTTTGACCGGATATTCGGGTTGCGCATCTCATCCCATTCAATCTTCGAGGTGATGATTTTAGCATTAGGAAAAACAGACACAAGCTCACCATTTACAACCTTAGTCAATCCGCACGCATGATCAAAATGCATATGTGTCATTAAAATATAATCAATATCTTCAGGTTTTAATCCTAATTCTTTCAGTTCTAAATCAAGCTTCGATTCTTCAAGCACACCAAAATTACGTTTTTGTTTATCGTTTAATTTTCCATTTCCAATCCCGCTTTCAACTAGGAAATTCTTCCCTTCTGCCAGAATTAATATTGGATCGGTCCTCAGTTCAATTTGGTTATTTTCATTGACTTCGTACTTTCGTGACCAAAGCGGTTTCGGTACGACGCCAAACATTGCGCCACCATCAAGATGTGTCACGCCGCCATTAAGCCATGTTAGAGTAATGTTTTTCAGTTCCAGCTTCTCCATAACCAATCCCCTTTTTAAAAATCTTAATTTGATTGTATCATTGGCATTTTAAATTTTTAAATAATTCAGCTTCTTAATCCTTTTTTTCTGCAGGATGAATGTTTGGGGATAATTAAATTGTTGTTATCTTGCATATTGTATGGCTTTATGTCGACAAGACAACGGCATTCTACGCTGATGTTAAGTTTTCTAAATATAAAAAGAGCCGATCAACTATTTTGACCGGCTCAGTTTGTAGACAAAAGGGGTTCCCAATGGTCTCATTCCGAACCCCTTTTACAAAGGTTACGAAAACAACCATTTTCAAAAAAACTTATGTATCGTTCCATAATAGTTTAGAAGCCCTGTTGATTGGAGTGGAAGGCGCGCAGACTCCTGCGGGATCAGCTGGACAGGTGAGACCCCGCAGACGCCAGCGGCGGCGAGGAGGCTCAGCGCCAGCC
>NZ_JBALSS010000024.1:175947-281671 GCF_036967045.1 Bacillus sp. JJ1609
ACAGCCCCATTTCTCCTCCAAACAAAAAAGACTGTAAACAAGCTCGATTTTCATCGAGTTTGTCTACAGTCTGAGCCGATCAACTAGTTTGATCGGCTAATCAATATAGGCTGTTTTCGTATAGTTCTTGGTTTTAATAAGTTAATTTTAAAAAACCTATTAAAAACAACAATCTTACAGAAAAGAACCTTTAAATTGGCATTTTTGTTTATTTTCCCGACTGAAATTGAACCTCGCAGCGATAAATCCTGCTGCCTCGTGAAGAGAACTTCTCTTCATATTCAGTCATGATATTGCCTTCGTAGTCGCTGTTATGAAGGTCAAGGCTTACATACTTCAGCAGCATGCCATAGTGTGAAAAGCTGACAAGTGAGTATTCAAATAAACCCTGGTTATCCGTTTTGAAATGAACTTCTCCATTTTTCACAAGGATGGCTTCATACACTTCCAAGAAGGATTTGAATGTCAATCTTCTCTTTTCATGGCGCGTTTTTGGCCATGGATCAGAGAAATTCAAGTAAACACGGCTGACATCTCCGCTTTCGAAGTATTTAGCAAGCTCCGCTCCGTTCACATTCATGAGCTTGCAGTTTGGCAGCTCTGCTTCAATTAAACGGTCCAGCGCACTGACGATGACACTCTCCTGCAATTCGATCCCGATATAGTTAATGTCAGGATTCGCTTTTGCCATTCCAGTAATAAACTGGCCCTTGCCTGTTCCGATTTCAATGTGAAGCGGCTGATCTTTTTCAAATGCCTCTCCCCACTTTCCACGAAGCGTTTCCGGTTCCTGGATGACGTAGTTAGAGAATTGCTGCAATTTATCTTTTGCCCAAGGCTTATTTCTTAATCTCATGCTTACACCTCTGTACTATTTTCGTTCGTTTCAAACGATATCATGCAACCCATATGTTTTCAAGGTGAAATTTCCACTTTGGCGGTTTATTACATGGTTTTTTCCATATGAAAAGGGATTGCTTCATGTATAAATGCAAAAAGGAATCCACACTATAATGGTGAATTCCTTTTAAAACGAAAGGGTGATCAGCGTGCCTTTAAGCCACCATGACCAGGTAAATTTATTAAAGGATATATTAAGCAACCACCAGACTGACTGCTGCGGAACGGTTGCGGAGTATCAGCAATTGGAACGTCTCATTAAGTCTTTGATGGTCAACACAAATGTAGACGGCAATATAAAATCAATTTTACAGGATGTTTATCAGTACAGCCAGAACGGGGTCAACGCCTCGGATTTGGAGCAGCATATCCAGACAAACCAAAATCAATTATCTCAATGGGTAGATGATATTGGTCAGTTTTCATAAAAAAAGTATTAAAAAAGTGCTTTTAAAAATTCGATCCATTTATCCATTTCAGGAATGCGATTCTGGTTTTTGTGCCATTGAATGGACGAAAGCGATTGCGCAAGAGCATACCACTTCATCCTTTGCTTGAGATTTTCTGTCAGGCTGATGCCATACATTTCGAGCCATTCTTCCCATGACTCTTTGGGTATGTAGGAATATAGGAGAAGGCCAAGGTCAATGGCCGGATCAGCAATCATCGCGCCATCCCAATCAATTAAATACAACTGGTTGTCTTCAGTAAGCAGCCAGTTGTTATGATTAACATCACAATGGCAAACCACCTTTTCATGAAAGTCGACATTTCCCACGTTTTCTGTAAGAAACTCCATCGAATCTTTCACTGCAGGCTTTGCCCTAAGTTCTTCATCCAATTCCTCGTTTAATGCATGCAGGATCATCTCAGGCTGCAAAGGACTTTTGCCTAGCCTGGTAAGCATGCCTAGCAAAGGTTCAGACGCATGGATCTTCTTTAGAAGCTTGGCCACCCGGTCATCATTCATATCTCCGGGCTTCAGCTCTCTTCCATTCATCCATTGCTGTGCAGTTATAACATCTCCGTTTTCTAACCTTTTAGTCCAAACAAGCTTGGGTACGATTCCTTCTGCGGAGAGTACAGCAAGAAAAGGGGACGAATTACGTTTTAAAAACAGCCTTTGTTCTTCATGCTGTGCAAAATAAGCAGCACCTGTTGCGCCGCCTGCAGGAACGATTTCCCAATCCTGTCCAAATAAATGTTCCAAAGTTAGTCACCTTCAATTTATCACTATTTCCCTTATGCTAAAAAACCGGAAATGTATCTATAAAATATAAATTCACTGTTGTTCTTATTATCGGAAATAAAAAGACAGCTATTGATAGAAAAATTCACATACAATAGCTATCTTATAAATTTTATCTCCTAGAGGCTTCCTTCGTCAACCCCATGAACCTCAATTTAATATTGTGAAAAAGTTATCATTTAAAAAGTCTAAGCTGTTTTTTTTAGAAAAGGCGATAAAAACCGTCACTCCTATCGCAACATCTGTGTCGGAAATTCCATGTTCAAGTCCGACCAGCGTGAGCCGACTAAGTACTCCGCGTCCCTGTACAACGCCGGCACTGGTACAATGTGTCCGCCGCTTTGTAGAGCGCTGGGACTATACAATACAAGAATCGATTACTTAGCTGCAATAAGGAGCGAGCAAGGTTCCAATATTACCTTATTACCCTCGATATGACGAAATGGCATGGCAGAGGCTTTTTCATGGTCAGCGAGGACTTTCCAGCTTGCACTTTCAGAAAGCTCGACCAGCTGCTGGGTCAGTGAAGGGTTAAAAAATACCAATATATTTTCCCAACTTCCCAAATGGCCGATATCTACAATCGAAATACCAATTAAAGGTGAAGGCAAGGATAAACAGGATATATGCTGGCGAATTTGTTCACTTTCAGAAAAACGGAACGCTGCATTCATTTTTCGGATGTTTATGAGCCCTTTTATAAAATTTACATTATCAAGATTCTCATCTCGCAGATCCCAATCTAGCCAGTTGACATCATCTGGTGAGCGGTAGCTGTTTCCAATTCCTTTTTTCGTCCGGAAAAATTCCTGGCCGCTATGCAAAAATGGAACACCTTGTGCAAGCAGGACGATCGAAGTGGCTAACCTGTGCTTCTTCTTTAAAACGCTCTCATCTTCTTCAGGATCACAAATTCCCAGCTTATCCCATAGGGTGTGGTTATCATGCGATTCAATATAATTCACCGACTGTGTTGGCTGCAGGAATAATCCATGCCTTCGCTTTCCGATGCCGATGCTGCCGGCTAGCACTTGCTTGGCTGATTCTATTACACGGTCATTTCCCAAAGCATAGCCTCTGTCGTATAAATTGAATGTACTTCCTTTTATCGTATCCCTGAACAAATCATTAAACTGGCCTATTCGTGGCAGCTTTGCCTGATTGGCAATGTTTGCCTTCTTTTCTGGCAGGAGCGGGGTATTGAGATCCCAGCCTTCACCGATGATCAGCGTGCTGCTGTCGATGGCATCCACTGCATTCCGGACAGCGTCCATTGTCTCCACGTCAAGGATTCCCATCAAATCGAAGCGAAAGCCATCAATCTTGTATTCCTTCAGCCAGTACAGGACGGAATCTATAATGAATTTCCTTGCCATCAATCTTTCTGATGCAAAATCATTCCCTACCCCTGTGCCGTTCGAAGGGAGTCCATGCTCATTATGTCTGAAATAATATCCCGGAACAATTTTTTCAAAAGACGAATCTTCCCGGATGTAAACATGATTGTAGACGACATCCATGATGACTCTTAATTCCAGGCTGTGGACTGCCGAAATAAGCTGTTTCAACTCGATAATCCGATTAATAGGGTCTTCAGGATCAGTAGCATAACTTCCATCAGGCACATTAAAATGGATAGGGTTATAGCCCCAATTGTATGAACCGGTTCGGTCAAGCTCGTCTACGCCTTCAAAATCATGAAACGGCAAAAACTCAATATGTGTGACACCCAGGCTTTTTATATAGGAAAGTCCAGTCATCATGCCACTTGGACTGACAGTACCGATTTCAGCAGCACCTGTATATGTCCCTTTGCTTTTCACTCCACTGTTTGGATGAATCGTTAAATCCCTTATATGCGTTTCATATATGATAGCATCTGTCGGAGAGCTAAATGGAGGAAGATCGACCATCGGGACCTTCGTTTTCTCTTTATCAATGATGACTCCATACTCTCCATTTGCGGTTAAGGCGTTAGCATATGGATCGACAGCTTCTCGCCATTCAAGATTGATGCAGATCAAAAATGTGTATCGGTAAGAATCAAGGTTCCGGTCAACCGCGATGCTCCAGATTCCCTTATCCATTCGCTCCATAGAGATAAGCTCGTAGTCTGTCTCCTCACTTTTAAAAAGCTTAAGCTTTACTTTTGAAGCAGTAGGAGCCCATAGTTTAAATGCTGTTTTTTCCGGAGTAAAATGAACCCCCAGGTCATTTCCGTCATAATAGAATAACTGATCAAATTCTTCTGTGCGGATCACCGCTCCGATTTGCAGATCCGTTTCTCCGCCATGTTCATCCGTTATGGTATATTGGCGCCCTATTACAGGTTCGACACTCGATAAGCAAATATACTTTACAGCATGCTCAAGATAAACCTTATCCTCAATTGCCAAAGGCACATCAACGCCTTCTCCCTTTATGCTGAACTTATTAGAAATTCCTTCAAAATAAGTAAATGGGAGCAATACGGTAATATGATTAATATGATCGAGATAGGCGTTAAACTTCCGTTCAATGGCAATCATCTCTTTTCAACTCCTCGGTAGGCCCTGCTTTGCTTTTTCCTGATACTATTTTTAGTGCTTTGGGACAAGCTTGGATTTTTAAAGGTGTATACCCAATCACTTCCCCATCTGCATGCGTCAAAACTTTATGTTCGGAACGAATTGAAATAGACCTTCCTGTGAATTGCTCCACTTCATGGAACAATGTATGCTTCCCCCAAAAGACACTTATGAAGATTAATAGCAGTTTCCATCTTGAAAGATTGTGCACGACAGTGACATCTAGTAGACCGTCATCAGGCAGAGCATCAGGAGCGATTTTCATTCCGCCTCCATAATATTGCTGATTTGAAACGGTTACAAACCAGGCTGCATCATACCCATACTCCTTGCCATCTACAGATATTCGAACTGGAAGGCAACGGAACGTGAGCAATTTTTTTATCAGGATGTATACGTAGACTAGCCTGCCCAACGAAACACGGTTGAGAAGCCGCTTCATTTCTGATTCATTCGCTTCCTTTGCAACCACGGCATCAAAGCCTACACCCATATTATTCATAAAATATGTTTCCTGTAATTCATTGTGCTGAATTTTTCCGAGATCAATTAAATGGCTGGCCTTTGAATGGTTTTCTATTAATAAACGGAGTGCTGCTGCCGCTTTTTTAGGAATAGCAAAGCCTCTTGAAAAATCATTTCCAGAGCCACCTGGTATGAATCCCAATATCACATTGGACATATTTGCTGTTCCATTCACCACTTCATGAAGAGTGCCATCTCCGCCTACTGCAGCTATCGTAATCTGCTTACCATTGGCTTTGCGCGCAATTGACTCTGCTAACTCCGTCGCATGTCCAGGATACTCTGTAAAAAAAGCGAGAAAGGGGATTTTGATTTCGCTTAAATTTTTCTCTATGTTTCTCCAAATCTCCCGGCAACTCCCATTCTTTGCATTTAGATTGACAATAAAATAGATCTTATCCATATGATTCAACCTTTACCCTAATTTTGGCCACCTTGTCTTGGGCTGCTTTCCCACTCATGTCTTCTGATTGAAGTTGTCTGGCAATATTGCAAAAGAACCTGGGCCGCTTTTAATTGCATATGCTTTAAAGGGGATTTCATACCTCTCAAAGCGGTGAACCACTCATCAAAATTCCGTTTTTCGATTAACTGGACACCATATGGTGCAAGCGGATAATCAATAAAGCCATTTCTGCTTAGCAGCAATTTTTGTACAGGGAGTTCAACTGCATGCAGATCAAAGAGTGTCTTGACGATTTTTTCGGTTCTGTTAAGCGCGGTCAGAGGATTCAGGATTTTCGTTTCTTTATTCTTCGTCATCTTTATCCAGAAACGATCCTTTGAGCCCACAAACACAGCATTTTCTTCTGCCTCTATTAAAGAAATGCAGATGGTTGCGCCTGGAGTAATCATGATTAACTCAGTTTCTACTGGCGCTTTTTTTAGTAAGAAAATAGGTTTATATAAAATAAGGAAAGTGTCAGGAAAACGCTGGAGCACAAATTTCAATGTTGAATCATTAGTGAACTCTTTTGCGATAAACGATTTTTCCGTCAATGTAGAACTCGCCCATTTAAGCTGGAATGGCATTAATTGGTCTAGAAAATGCTGCTTCAATCCCTCAATTGTTTTGATTTTGCTAATCATCTCTACTTCATGATCGTCTATCATTGTTTCCTGGTCATCGTCCAGGCCGACTGGAGAATATTGTTTAGGTTCAGATTGCGGTGTGTCAGACTGACGTACGATACTTTTAATCTTCTGTAAAATGGTATTGGTCAGTTCCTCTGGCTGCCCATAACTATTTACCTCTTCAGGCTGAATAGGGCCGTTTTCCCATTTCTCCTTTACACCTTCCCATTGCTTTTTCTTTAGACGCACAAACCTTGAAGGATAAAGGTATATATCTTGTGCATAGCGTGATACATAGTCTTGCAGCTTAATTAACTGTGCCATTGAGTTTCCTTCCTTTAAACCTGCTCCTTGTTAAGCTTTTGGACGGGATGCAAGCGGGAATATTTTAAGTGGTTCATATTTCGGACTTTTCCCTAAATGAGTCCTGTACAAAACGACTCTCTCAGCATAAAAATTTATTTTTCCATCCTTGAAAGGATTTAATTCTTCGAGTAATTTGTATGTAAATGACGACTCTCCTGTCCATTTCCTTGCCAACGTAATATGAGGGCTGAATGGACGAGTCTCAAGTTTAAAACCGGCCGAAATGCATGCCGAAAATACTTCTTCTCTTACCACGGTTAAGCTCTCTGATTCCTCGAGACCCGCCCAAAAAATCCTTGGTGAATCCTTACGGCCAAATATGCCGAGATGATCAATTTCTAATTCAAATTCGAATTTCCTGCTAAGTGCAGAATCAATCAGGTTATTGGCAGCATCAATTTGCGGTGCAGCAGCATTTCCGAGGAATGCCAGGGTGATATGTAAATCCTGGGGGTGAACCCATTTCTTGAAAGGCAATGCTTGCTGTAGCTCTGATATTGTTTTCTCCAATTTTTCTTTTACCTCGCCCGGCAGTTCCAAAGCATAGAAAAAATGTGCATGCTGCTCCATTGACACTATACACCCTTTCTTGTACATGAATTAATTGTAGCAAATGACTTGTTGTTTTGGCATATATTCCTTAATATGAATTTTAATCCCTACAAGTTGATAGGAATAGTTAATTTTTTGTATGATAATAAAAAGGTAACATTATTTTTGATTTGCCTATAATCAATTATTCATGATTGTAATAAGACTTTTATCGTATAACTAAAAATCGGTTTTATCGAAAACTGATCATATGCGGGAAATAAACAACAATCTATGCGAAAACATTTTTTTGTAAATACTAAAGCTTAGGCACATTCAGCAAGGAGGCTATTGCCATGAAAGTTGTCAATAATATCGCCGCATTAATAGGGGAAACCCCTCTTGTAAAATTAAATCATCTGGCACCTGAGGGAGGCGCTTCAGTCTATTTGAAGCTTGAATATTTCAACCCAAGCAAGAGTGTTAAAGACAGAGCAGCGTATAATATGATGATCACCGCCGAAAACGAAGGAAAGCTTAAGCCAGGTGCCACAATCATCGAGCCAACGAGCGGAAATACGGGAATCGGTCTGGCAATGAATGCAGCAGCAAGAGGTTATAAAGCAATCCTTGTCATGCCAGATACTATGACAATCGAAAGAATCAATTTGTTAAAGGCATATGGAGCAGAAGTGGTGCTTACCCCAGGTGATGAAAAAATGCCTGGATCGATAAAAAAAGCAGAGGAGCTTTTAAAAGAAATCCCGAACAGCTTTATGCCAATGCAATTTGAAAATGACGCTAATCCGGATGCCCACAGAAGATCAACAGCACTAGAAATCATTGAAGCCATGAAAGAACTAAATAAGCCTCTCAGTGCATTTGTTGCAACTGCAGGAACCGGCGGGACAATCACAGGCACAGGAGAGGCACTTAAGGAAGAATTCCCTGATTTGCATGTACATGTCGTTGAGCCTGCGGGATCTCCAGTGCTATCCGGAGGTAAGCCTGGTAAACATAAGCTTGTTGGTACTAGCCCGGGATTCATTCCTAAAATCCTTAATCAGGACGTTTATGAAAAGATTCATAAGATAGAAGATGAAGATGCTTATGAAACAGCAAGAAGACTGGCAAAAGAGGAAGGCATCCTAGTAGGCCCTTCATCTGGAGCTGCAGCATTTGCTGCCATTAATGTGGCTAAACAGCTGAAGCCAGATGAAGTTGTCATCTGCATCGCATGCGATACGGGTGAAAGATACTTGTCCAGCGACCTTTTTAGGTTTGAAGAATAGGTAAGAGATTTGTTTAAAGCCTGTCTCATTTAATACGTACAAAAGCTGCGGGATTCCACTCCCGCAGCTTTTTATTATTTTTCATCATCTTTCTCATCTTCATCTTCAAAAATGGTACCAGAATGGAGCGTCACTCCGGAGACGATCTCTTCCATTTCAGCCTGGAGTCTTTCGGTGATTTCTTCTCGTTCTTCAGGAGATAATGATTCCTTCGTATAACCGAAGAGATAATTATCCAAATCAAATTCTCTCAGCTTGCACTTTGTGTGGAAAATATTTTCTTGATATACATTGACGTCGACCATGTCGAATTGATTTTTGATATTCTCTGGGATATAGTTTTGAATCGAACTGATATCATGGTCGATGAACAATTTGTTGCCATCCTTATCACGTGTAAATCCCCTTACCCTATAATCGATTGTTATGACATCGGTTTCGAAGGAATGAATCAGATAATTCAGCGCCTTTAACGGCGAGATCTCCCCGCATGTCGATACATCGATATCTGCCCTGAACGTACTGATTCCCTCGTCAGGATGGTATTCTGGATACGTATGCACGGTAATATGGCTTTTATCCAACTGTAAGACCACATTGTCTGGAAGCGGCCCTGGCGATTCATCATAGGCTTCCTCAGGGACCTCGACAACAGGGCCTTCAGAAACAAGGATCGTCACACTAGCGCCTTGAGGGACATAGTCCTGCTTGGCCACATTAAGCACATGCGCCCCAATGATATCTGATACATGAGTCAGAATTTTCGTCAGCCTGTCCGCATTGTACTGTTCATCAATATATTCAAGATAAGCTTCACGCTCTTCCTTTGTTTTCGTATAACAGATGTCATACATATTAAAGCTCAGTGATTTAGTCAGATTATTAAATCCATGCAATTCGATATGCTGTGCTGGTGTGAATTTCATCTGTGTTCCCCCTTGTCTGTATTCTGCTATGCTCTGTCTGTAATTGTACATACGACATGTTTTTAAGCAGGTATCATACTGATTTAAATATTTTTATGATACCCATTCCTGCCAATAAAAAACAAAGTTGCTTTAAAACCTGAATTGGTGGATTTTGATTTGTAAATAAACACGATTCAAATTTATGCGTTTTACAACATATAAAAAAGCCTGCAGCATTGGAGCTGCAAGCTTAAAAATATTAGATTTTGCCGCATTGCTGTTCAATTTCAGCTTTGAACAGATCTTGCAGTCGGCGTGTCACTTGTCCTGGCTCACCATTTCCTACTGGTTTGCCTTCGATTTCAACCACCGGCATTACTTCGACGGTTGTCCCTGAAGAGAAAACTTCATCAGCGGCGTAAAGTTCGTCGAGTGAGTATGCTCTTTCCTCATAAGGGATTTGCTCATTATTGCAAACCTCGAGGACCTTTTGCCTCGTGATGCCATTGAGAATATGGTTATCTGCAGGGTGAGTGATAATCACACCATCTTTGATAATCGAAATATTGGAATGACTCCCCTCAGTCACCGTCTGGCCACGATGTAAAATCGCTTCAAAACAGCCAGCTTCGGCAGCTTTTTGCTTAGATAGTAAATTGCCTAGTAAGTTCAAGCTCTTAATATCGCAGCGCAGCCAGCGGATATCCTCATCCAGGATTGTCCGGACACCTTTTTGCATAGACTCTTCTGGACGGGCAACCTGACGCGTATAAGCTACGAAAGTTGGCGCAACATCCTTTCCCGGAAAAACATGGTTTCTTGGTGATGTCCCCCTTGTGAACTGCATGTAAACGATCCCCGTTTGCAATTCGTTTTTGGCAATCAGCTCTTCCATCATTCCTGCCAGAGCTTCAGAAGCGTATGGAAGCTCCATCTGGATTTTTTTCGCACTTTCCACAAGACGGTTTAAGTGCTCCGTACCGGTGAACATCTTGCCATTGTAAACCCGTATTACTTCATACACGCCATCACCAAACTGATATCCCCTGTCCTCAATATCAACCTTCGCCGAAGCGCGGTCCATAACCTCACCATTAACAATCACATACTCCATCCAATAACCCTCCCCATCACTTTAACGCTTTACACTGCCGGGGGTCTGACCCCCACTGCTTTAACGCTTTACATTGCTGGGGGTCTGACCCCCAACGCTTTAACGCGCTAGTTCGTATATTGCTTGTGCGTATATTGCTGTTGCTTTTAAGAGATCTTCTATAATCATATATTCGTCTTTTTGGTGGGCGATATCTGGTCTTCCTGGGAATAGTGGGCCGAATGCTACCCCGGATTTCAATGACCTTGCATATGTTCCTCCGCCAATGGAAATTAACTCTGCTTTTTCTCCTGTCTGCTCCTCGTATACCTTTTTAAGGGTTTGGATGAGGAAGTCGTTTTCATCCACATGATGTGGATTTGAGTTAGAGAAATTTTCAATCGTTATCCCTTCTGTTTCCAAAAGGCCATTAAGAATTTCTTTTGTTTTTTCAAGCTTTGTCGTTACTGGGTAACGCATATTCAAGCCGGCGCGCCCGCCGTTCTCTGATGAATAGGATAGCTTACCAACGTTAATCGTCAAGTCTCCCGTAATTTCATCCGTATATGCGATGCCAAGCTCCTTGCCTCGGGAATCCTTGCCTAAGTATTTTGAGACAAATTGAAAGAACTTGCCGCTATTTCCGTCAAGGTTTAGCTGAGAAAGGAAATTTGCCATATGCAAGCCGGCGTTTTTACCGTTATTAGGTTCCATTCCATGAGCAGAAATCCCTTCGAACTCAAGGATTAGCTTACCACTCTCAACATGCGCTTTTCCCTGGAGTTCATTTTGTTTTTTATAATCTTCAAAACGCTGGACAAGGTCAGTCTGTCTCTCCTGAACCACTAAACTGGCCTGGGCAAAGTCGGGTACCATGTTATAGCGTCTTCCAGAAGAGAACTCGATCACTTCTGCATCATAGTCTGTATTTTCAGTTCCTGCAGGGTTATATACTAAATCATAGTCTGCGATCCCTTTTTCAGCATAGATAATAGGAAAATCAGCATCTGGAGCAAAGCCCATCACTGGCATTTCTTCGTGTTTAAAATAATGATCTACGCAGCGCCAATCACTTTCCTCATCTGTACCGATAATCATCCTTACCCGTTTGTTCAGCGGCAGACCCAACTCTTTAACGATTTTCATTGCATAATATGCAGCCATTGTTGGACCTTTGTCATCAATTGCTCCACGCGCGAAGATTTTCCCATCGCGAATTTCTGCACTAAACGGATCGCTTGTCCAGCCGTCTCCCTCTGGCACGACATCAACATGGCAGAGAATACCGATAATTTCATCGCCTTGTCCAAACTCAAGATGGCCTGCAAGGTTGCCAACATTTTTGGCTGTGAATCCATCCTTTTCACCTAATTGCAACAGAAATTCCAGTGCTTCTTTTACACCTTCTCCAAGTGGAGCCTCTGGAGTTGCATTTTCTTCATCAAGGAGACTTTTAATTTTCAGGAGATCCTGGGCGTCTTTTATCAGGTCAGCCTCTCTTTTTTCTACTTCCTTCATCCATTGGATTGTAGTCATCTTCATACCTCCCATATTGCAATTGTATGTAATCATGTTCTCTTTTGGATGCTATTTCCCTATTAGAGAAAGTCTAAGCAGCTCCATAATCTTATTGTACCTCTAATCTGTCTGTTATCTCCTTTTGAAAACTTGAATTTATTTTACTCTTAATTAGCTCTTGCCGTAAACTCTTGGAATTTCAGAATTTTAGTTGAAGGCTGTTTTCTAAAAGATTGATGTTTAGAATGGATTGTTTGAAAGCAAAACATTGATAATAAGTGGATTGGAAATAAACTTATTAAAACCAAGAAGGTATACGAAAACATCCTTGTTGAAAAAGCATTTTATAGCTAGTTTCTACGATTTAAGCTATTTTTCTAAATTTTCAATCTTTTGTCATATTTAGCCTGTTTAAAGCCATATCGTTAAGTATAAAGATTATTAGGAAGGAGGAAGTGAATAGTCGAGTTATTATTTTTTTGTAAAATACAGTGAATTATCTGGAATTTTATTTTATTTAGCGTTAAAATAGTCCAAAAGGTAGGACATCTAATAACTACCTTTTAAAAAGGACGCTAAAGGAGCTGTCTGGAAAGAAGAAAACTACATACTTGAGGATTCGTCTTCAATCAGTTGTCGGTTGCAGGAAAATGACAAGGGGTTTAATAAAGGATAGGGAGTGGTTGTTTGAAACCTTCGACTAACCGGATGATAAACCGCATCAAATCCATCTACATGTTTATATGTCAGAATGGTACTGTCACAACTCAAGATCTTGTAGAGGAGTTTGGGATTACACCTCGAACCATCCAGAGGGATTTGAATGTCCTGGCTTATAACGACTTGGTGAAAAGTCCTAGCCGAGGTAAATGGACAACGACCCAGAAAAAGGTAAAGATGTCATCGTAAATATAAAAAGAAATCGCCTGCATTAGGGCGATTTCTTTTTTTGTATAACACAAAAAGTTATTTAGGTTCGTACGTCATGAGCAGATCAAGCTCCTCATCAGTAAGCTCCCTGTATTCACCGAGTTCGAGTGTTTCATCAAGCTCGAGCGGTCCCATAGACAATCGTTTCAGGTAGATCACCCTTTTGCCAACGGCCTGGAACATCCGCTTTACCTGATGGAACTTTCCTTCGGTAATGGTCAGCTCAATATCCGATGTAAGTCCTGATTTTAAAATAACAAGCTCACCCGGCATAGTCTCATAGCCGTCATCAAGGGTGACCCCATTTTTGAACGCTTCTATATCCTCGTCTGTTACTTCTCCATCGATAACAGCAAAATACGTTTTTGGAACATGTTTCTTAGGTGATAAAAGCCTGTGAGACAGTTGTCCGTCATTGGTGATCAGCAAGAGGCCTTCAGTATCCTTATCAAGCCTGCCAACAGGGAATGGCTCAAATACTAGATCCTCGACTCCAAGAAGATCGATTACTGTTTCATCACGATTGTCCTCTGTTGCGGAGATTACGCCTGGCGGTTTGTTCATCATCAAATAAATAAATTCCCTGTATTGAATTTCTTCCCCGTTCAATGTCACAGAATCCTTCTCAGGATCGACATGCTGTTTTGCATCCTTAACGATTACGTTATTCACTTTAACGGCACCGTCTTTCAAAAGCTTCTTCACATCTTTCCTGCTTCCATAACCAAGATTCGAAAGAACTTTATCGATTCTCATCGCGAACCTCCTATTTTCTATTAGGCGTGCGCCCATTCCAATTTCTAATTTCAACATAGACTAATATCATAACTTTACTTTATAAGAGGCAGTTTCGCATAAATTGTTGTTTTTCGCATGAGTAATCCTTAATAAATAAGGATTTGGGGGCATCATCTGTTCCTATTAATATTTCCATTTTCAAAAGATATTGGGATTGATGGATTCTTTCTTATGCACATACAACAGTATAGACGAAAAGAGCCTTAAATAACGAGGAGATGAACACTATGTACTACGGTCAGCAAGGTCAAGGCTTGGACATCCCACTATCTGGTGTGCCTGGAAGAAGTTTTCCGGGTGGCCCAGGAGGAGGTTTCCCAGGAGGAGGTTTCCCAGGAGGCGGCTTTCCTGGAGGCGGCTTCCCTGGAGGACAATTCGAGCAAAGATTAAACCGCCTTGAGCGCCAGGTTGAAAGACTGAATAACCGTGTCGACCGGCTTGATCGCAGGGTAGACAGGATTGAACGTCGTCTGGGCATCCGTGAAGACAGCCAGCAGTTTTATTATTAAGATTTTATGTAAAAATGGCCTTCAATCAAGAAGGCCATTTCTATTATACCGGCAGCCTTAGCTTACGCTTGATTTTGGTTACACGATCTCCAAAAAGCTTGTCCACAAGCTTGGTCCTTAACCCGAGGTATAAATAAACCGCTGATCCAACTACTGCCGAGATTGCTATAATGACAATCGACTGGAACTTCGAAGCTGGGGAAAGGAACTGAACCAGCACTTCATAGAATGCCATCGTAACCCCGGCCATCAAGCCAGAAAAGACGATGATCAATGCAATTCTTCGAGCAACAAATCCCATAGGATATCTTGCAAAAGTTTTAATTACAAGCATGTTTATAACTATTGCAGCTGTATAGCCAAGTGCGGTTGATAGAACTGCTCCCTGTGTTTCAAATAATTTTATCAAAGGGATATTCAAGCTTAGCTTGACCAATAATCCTGTCAGCAGACTTAAAATCGTAAATCGCTGCTCATTGATTCCCTGCAGTATTGCCGCAGTCACCGAATAGAGAGCAAACAGAATCGCAACAGGAGCGTAGGTCCTCAATACCTCTGTGCCTAAATCCTTATGCTCATAGAAAACAGTGAACATTGGCTCTGCAAGGAGTGCCAGTCCAAACGTGGCTGGAACAGTCAGATACATTAGTACCTGGAAGGTCTGGTCCAGCTGGCGCCTCATACTCTTCCGGTCGTTTTCCACAAAAGACTTAGTGATGCTTGGTACAAGTGTTAACGAAAAGGCCGTTGCCAGCGATACGGGAATGATCACCAGCTTATGCGATTCAAAATTCAAGACAGAAAACGCGGCCTGCGCCTGATCTTCAAGGCCAATTAAGCCCATTGCCCTGCTGAACGTGATCTGATCTATGAATTGGAATAAGGGATTGGCTATTCCGACAAAAACGAATGGTGCTGCATAGAGCAATATTTCCTTGTAAATATCCTTTAGGGATATATCAAGTGTACCTTTATCCTCTTTTAAAAGCTCATCAAGATGAGGCTTCCTCTTAAACCAATACCATCCTAATATCGCGAGGCTGCCGAGTGCGCCTATAAAAGCGGCAAATGTTGCTACACTCACTGCAGTTACCATGCTTCCATTTAACCAATTAAGGACGACATATGCTCCAGCAAGTAAAAATACAATCCTGACAATTTGTTCAACAACCTGTGATACTGCTGACGGCCCCATAGATTGGTGCCCCTGGAAAAAACCTCGGATTAAGCTCATAAAAGGAACAACAATCAGTGCAAAGCTGACCGCCCTAATAACGGTTGTAACGTCTTCGACACTGATTTCCAGATTCTTTTTAGTAGAACTAATCGAAATCTCCGCAAGAAATGGTGCTGTCATATACATAATCAGAAAAGAAATAACCCCGCTCGCGAGCATGACAACAAGACCAGATTTAAACAGCTTCCTGCCAACCGCATATTCCTCCATCGCATTGTATTTAGCAATGAATTTTGAAACAGCCAGCGGTACGCCAGCAGTTGCTATACTTATAAAAATCGTATATGGGATATAAGAAAACGAATAAAGAGCAGTACCATGTTCTTTAACGATGGCGTAAAAGGGAATAACATAAAACAGCCCCAGAACCTTGGAAATGATTGTGCCAAGCGTTAAAATAAACGTCCCTCTTAAAAGCTTTGATGACATAAAATCCCTTCCTAACAGTTACTTTTCACATGATAAAAAAATTAAAGTTTAAAAACTGACTACAAACTTGTATTTTACCACAAACAAGTTTAGACACTATGATAATAATCAATTATTACAGTTTTTAATCTGCATTCCCTAGTTTACTCTTCTTTTAAACTAACCGCTACTTTTCTAGATGACAGTTTTCGAGGAGTTTTATGGAAGCTGTTTTTCCAAAGGTTTTGCTTTAAGACGATATCTCTAAATCACGGAGATTCTATTTAATTCTTTTTTCTCATTGTTTTTTCTAGCAACTCAATTTAATGCTACCTGTTTGGATTTCCTCCATGCCGGCAATGTTTTTAAGAGAAAGATACTATATAATGATAAAGTCGCAAGTTCCTTCATTAGCGATATTTTACAAAACTAAATGAACACAGTTGGCTGATGGTTGGCCGCTGATAAAAGTGAACTCGAAAAGATGGTGAAAGTATGAAATATGATGTAATCGTCCTCGGCGGCGGACCGTCAGGATTAATGGCTGCCATTGCAGCCGGTGAACAGGGCGCAAAGGTTCTGTTGATTGATAAAGGGGACAAGCTCGGTCGCAAGCTAGCTATTTCCGGCGGCGGACGCTGTAATGTGACAAATCGCTTGCCTGTGGAAGAAATTATCAAACATATACCAGGCAACGGGCGTTTCCTCTACAGCGCCCTTAACATTTTCAGCAATGAGGATATAATTGCCTTTTTTGAAGGGCTGGGAATTCAGCTTAAGGAAGAAGATCACGGCCGGATGTTCCCTGTCACGGATAAGGCTCAATCTGTTGTAGATGCTCTCCTTACAAAGCTAAAAGAATTAAAAGTCGAGATAAAGACAAACAGCCCCGCTGCTGATGTCCATTATAAGGATGGCCAGGTTGAAGCAGTTCACTTGAAAAACGGCGAAATGATTCACGCTGACAGCATCATAATTGCTGTTGGTGGAAAATCAGTTCCTCATACTGGTTCAACTGGTGATGGATATGCATGGGCTAAAAAAGCTGGACACACAATTACTGGTCTTTTTCCGACTGAGGTACCTGTCACCTCCAGCGAACCTTTTATCAAGGAAAAAGCCCTTCAGGGTCTATCTTTAAGAAGTATTGCCCTCAGTGTATTGAATCCAAAAGGCAAGGCACTCATTACTCATAAGATGGATATGATTTTTACACACTTTGGAATAAGCGGACCTGCTGTCTTGCGCTGCAGCCAATTTGTCGTCAAAGCTATGCAAAAATGGGACCTAAAAGAGGTTGTGATGTCCCTTGACTCCCTCCCAGACATGAAAGAAGAAGAGTTATTCCAGGAGATTAACAAGCTTATTAAGGCTGAACCGAAAAAGACTGTCAAAAATCTGCTTAAAGGGCTTTTGCCCGAACGTTATCTCTTGTTTTTGCTGGAACGAAACGAAATTGACCCTACTATGCAGGGCGGCCAGCTTGGCCATGAAAAAATCAGAAGTTTTGCTAAATCGGTAAAGCAATTTGAGTTCAAGGTAAATGGTACCCTGTCTCTTGATAAAGCATTTGTAACAGGTGGGGGCGTCTCAGTTAAAGAAGTCGAGCCGCAGACTATGGCTTCTAAAAAAGCCGTGGGCCTTTATTTTTGCGGAGAAATCCTCGACATCCACGGTTACACAGGTGGATACAACATTACCTCAGCCCTTGTAACAGGACGGCTTGCCGGTATGAATGCAGCGCAGCATGCTTTGCACAAATAAAATTAAAACAGAGCCTGATAGACTCAGGCTCTGTACACTATCATCGCGGAAAAACAGTAAATCTGCTCCTCCTCCAATTCCTCTGGCACGACTGCGACATTATACTTTATGTCCAGCAATTTCTTTTCATCCAGCTTCTCGAGAAATCGGTTCATTTCTTGTTCAAGATCTTTTTCATGCTCATGATCAAATACTCTGACCTGGATCAAGGTAAAACTTCCTTCCTTTTTTACATCCAGTCTGGCCAGATTTTCAGAATTTTATAATTACGGACGCCTCGTTTCTCCGCCCCAGCTCATCATACCGCCAACCATGTTGCGTACTTTGTAGCCCTGCTCATTCATATAGTGGCATACATTGCCGCTGCGTGCGCTTGAACGGCAAATAAAGATGTATTCCTTATCTTTATCGAATTCGCCCATTCTCTCAGGAATTTCGCCCATTGGAATATGCTTAGCGCCGGGGATCATTCCAGATTCAACTTCGTCATGCTCACGAACATCAACCATTTCAAGCTTCTCGCCAGCTTCAAGCTTCTTTTGAAGTTCTTCAGTAGAAATCGTTTCAATTTTATTCATCTTATTGGCCTCCATTTTTAGGTTAATTCTTCAATTGTACGAGAACACATACATTGATGTATTTTCCCCTATTTATTATAGAAAAACTCTTTCACATAAGCAAAAATAAACTATACCAGGTATAGTATTTTTTAAAAATAAGGCTGTGTTAAACTTGTCTCTTGATTTCCGCTCCAGGCACTCGCTTTCCGCGGGGCGTCAGGTGAGCCTCCTCGTCGCTTTGCTCCTGCGGGGNNATCCCGCAGGAGTCGAGTGCCTTCCGCTCCAATCAACAGGTGCTAAAAATCAACATTAACCTTTAACACAGCCAAAAATAAAAGGGCCGTTTATCAACGACCCTTCGATTTATGGGGATAATGTAGACAAGTTTGCCTGAAATTAATTAGCTACGATGTTTACTAGCTTTCCTGGTACGGCAATTACTTTACGGACTGTCTTGCCATCGATTTGTCCTTTTACTTCATCGTCCTCCATCGCTAGTTGCTCTAAAGCTTCTCTGTTCGCATCTGCAGGTACCATCATTTTCGCTTTGATTTTGCCATTTACCTGAACAACGATTTCAACTTCATCGTCGACAAGTTTTGCTTCATCATATGCAGGCCATGCCGCATAAGTAATTGATTCGCTGTGACCAAGCTTTGCCCAAAGCTCTTCTGCAATATGCGGGCAAATAGGAGCAATCATTTTAACGAAGCCTTCAACATACTGCTTTGGAAGCTCTGTAGCTTTATATGCTTCATTAATGAAGACCATCATTTGCGAAATCGCTGTGTTAAAACGAAGTCCTTCATAGTCCTCAGTTACTTTCTTCACAGTTTGGTGATATACCTTTTCAAGGCTCTGTCCGTCACCTTCCTGGATTTTCGGATTCAATGTGCCATTTTCTTCAATGAACAAGCGCCAGATGCGGTCAAGGAAACGGCGGGATCCGTCAAGTCCATTTGTTGACCAGGCGATTGAAGCTTCAAGAGGTCCCATGAACATTTCATAAAGTCTCAAAGTATCGGCACCATGGCTTTCAACAATTTCATCCGGATTAACTACATTGCCCTTTGATTTACTCATTTTTTCATTGTTTTCACCGAGAATCATACCTTGGTTGAATAACTTTTGGAACGGCTCCTTCGTGTGGACTACTCCCACATCGTAAAGGACCTTGTGCCAGAAACGAGCGTACAACAAGTGCAATACAGCATGCTCTGCTCCACCGATATAAATATCAACCGGAAGCCATTCTTTTAACTTTTCTGCATCTGCAAGCGCCTGCTCATTCTTTGGATCAATGTAGCGTAGGTAGTACCAGCAGCTACCTGCCCACTGTGGCATTGTGTTTGTTTCTCTGCGGCCTTTTTTGCCTGTTTCAGGATCAACAACATTTACCCACTCATCAATATTTGCAAGCGGAGATTCACCAGTACCGGACGGCTTAATTTCAGTTGTTTTTGGAAGGACAAGCGGCAATTGCTCATCAGGAACAGCTGTCATTGTGCCATCTTCCCAATGGATGATTGGAATCGGTTCGCCCCAGTAGCGCTGGCGGCTGAACAGCCAGTCTCTCAAACGATAAGTTACCTTTTTCGTTCCGATGCCTTTTTCTTCTAACCATGCAATCATCTTGTTGATTCCGTCTTCTTTGTTCATACCGTCAAGGAATTCAGAATTCACATGCTCGCCATCGCCAGTGTACGCTTCATCAGCTACATTCCCGCCGGCAACGACTTCTTTGATTTCAAGGTAGAATTTTTTAGCAAATTCATAGTCGCGTTCATCATGTGCAGGTACTGCCATGATTGCTCCTGTACCATATGAAGCAAGCACGTAGTCCGCAATCCAGATTGGCATTTTTTCACCGTTTGCTGGGTTGATCGCATAAGCTCCAGTGAACACGCCAGTTTTGTCCTTTGCAAGGTCTGTACGCTCTAAGTCACTCTTGCTCTTGATTTCATCAATGTATTGTTCAACTGCTGAACGCTGCTCTGGAGTCGTGATTTTATCAACTAATTGGTGTTCAGGTGCAAGTACTGCATAAGTTGCTCCGAATAATGTATCTGGACGAGTTGTAAAGACAGTGAATGTTCCCTCATGGCTGTCGATGTTGAAAGTGATTTCCGCTCCCTCTGAACGGCCAATCCAGTTGCGCTGCATATCCTTAAGGCTGTCTGGCCAATCCAATAAATCCAAATCCTCAAGCAAGCGGTCAGCATATGCTGTAATTTTTAGCATCCACTGTCTCATTGGACGCCGTTCAACTGGGTGTCCCCCACGCTCACTTTTCCCGTCGATGACTTCTTCATTCGCTAAAACAGTTCCAAGTGCTGGGCACCAGTTCACTGCCACTTCATCAATGTAAGCAAGACCTTTTTCATAAAGCTTCAAGAATATCCATTGAGTCCACTTATAGTATCCAGGGTCAGTCGTGTTCACTTCACGATCCCAGTCATATGAAAAGCCTAATGCTTTTATCTGGCGGCGGAATGTATTGATATTCTGCTCCGTAAACTCAGCCGGATCGTTACCAGTATCCAATGCATACTGTTCTGCAGGAAGACCGAAAGCATCCCAGCCCATTGGATGAAGGACATTGAATCCCTGCATCCTTTTCATGCGTGAAAGGATGTCAGTCGCCGTGTAACCTTCCGGATGGCCAACGTGAAGTCCAGCTCCAGAAGGGTACGGAAACATATCCAACGCGTAAAATTTCTGCTTTCCTTTATCTTCAGTTGTTTTGAAGGTTTTGTTCTGATCCCAATACGATTGCCACTTTTTCTCGATATCCTGATGGTTAAAGCTCATCGATTTGTCCTCCTGTTTTTTGTCAATTTATTTTTAGGGATGGAGTTTGGATATTAAAGCCGCTTGTGCTGTTTCTCCTAAAAAAAATAAAAAACTCCCGTCCCTGTAAAAGGGACGAGAGGATATGTATGATCTCCCGCGGTACCACCCAAATTAGTGTGCAACACTCGCTTCATTCATCCTTAACGCGGAATACGGCAAGCATTACTGAAGGTTCACGCTTGCGACTCAAAGGCGAGTTCATGATGGTCCCGTCTGGCTTGCACCAACCGCCAGCTCTCTTGCTCAGGCTTACACCACTACTATTCCTTGTCAAAGTCTTTCGTTATAGATATAGGAATATTGTAATAAAATTCCCGTTTGGATGCAAGTAGGGGATGGAATAAAAGATTATGGAGGTTATTTTATGTTTTTGGCGGTGGATTGGTGTGGGGTTGTGCTGAAATTGTGCCGCGATAAATATTCGGTTAATCAATTCAGCTAGTGCGCGCTAAAAAGCCAGGGTATAGCCCTGGCCATGTCATTCATTGGTTTCGTATTTATTTAGCTGAGATTTTGTTTTGAAAAATTGGAAAAAACCGTACGGAATTTCCAAGTTGCGGGATTTCGACAAAAGGTTGCGGAATAAGGATGCCTAATCGCGGAATCTAATCCTGAGCATGCGGGATTTCGACAAATTCCTGCGGAATGACCTCAAACATCACTTTTAACGAATTACATTTTTTAACAAAAGCATAGATTTTCATTGAAAAACAGGAATTTCCACGTTCATTATCGAACTATAATAATACTAATTACAAGGAGTGATGTATTTGATTGCTAAAAAACGTACAATCCCATTAGAAATCCTCATTTATGAAGCAGTTGTGAGAAGGCTGCCTGACAAAAACCCACGTAAATCTGAGTTCGAATCAAAATTAATGCGCAGGAGATCAGGATACAAAGGAGAAAAAGAACTTGATTACTTTCTTTCTCAGTTTCCTGATGATGATTTCACCATAATCCAGAGTATTCGGCTTCCCCACAATGATACCCATTTCCAAATAGACGCTCTCCTACTTAGTCCATACTTTATAATAAATATGGCAGACAAAAATCTTGTCGGTGAAATCGAGTTTAACACTGAATTTGATCAGATGATTCAACGATTTGATGGAAGTGCAAAGGTTTATTCTAGCCCAGTCATACAAGCTAAAACCCAAACATCACACCTGCAAACCTTGTTATCTATGAATCATTTCCCCCCTTCTCCACTAGAGTTCTTCGTTACAATCAGCAACCCGCAAACACTAATCTTAAATCCAAGCAGGAGTCAAGAAGTTGCCTACAGAGTCTGCAGAACTGCAAGAATCCCATACAAAATTTTAGATTTGAAGTCAAAATATAAAAAAGTGAATTGGTCCAAGAAAGACATCAAAAAAATAACCAAATTGTTATTAAAAAAACATGAACCACTTATTCCCGATATTAGTGGTATGAATATTCCCTTTAAGCACCTTAATCTGGGGATACAATGTCCAAAATGCTCTGCCTTTGGGATGGAGCGTACCTATGGAACTTGGTTTTGCAAATCCTGCAGCCACACTTCAAAAGATGCACACATCTCAGCAATTAAAGATTACTTTCTTTTATATGGGAACACCTTAACAAATAAACAATTACGATTATTTCTTCAAGTAAACTCCGATGATTTCGCAACTCATTTATTAAAATCACTAAATCAATTCTACTGGTACTACGAGAAACAGGCTATATCACCCACCAAAAGATTTCTTCAACTAAAAAACTCCATCCGCAAAAACACGAATGGAGTCTCACAAAAAAATCTATTCCTTCACAGCTTCCACCAGCAAATCAACAATATGCACGCCTCTCATAGTCGAGGCCAAACCTTCGCGTTCAATCCCAAGTTTCATCTGGAGCAGACACCCTGGATTTGCGGTGACAATTGTCGTTGCGTGGGTTGCTTTTGCCTGGACCATTTTGGAGTCCAGCAACTGCATGGACATTTCGCTTTCGACTATATTGTAGATTCCAGCAGAACCACAGCAACGGTCGGCATTCTGCATTTCGCGGAATTCCACACCATTAATAGCTTTCAGCAGGGTCCTGGGCGCTGAGGCAGTCTTCATTACGTTGCGAAGGTGGCATGAATCCTGGTACGTCACGACCTGGTGCGGCAGTTCCAGCTTCACTTTTTCATGGAAGCCGACCTCTACTAAAATTTGCGAGATATCCTTGATTTTATCTGCAAAAGCCTGGGCTCGTTCCTTCCATTCCGGATCGTCTTTAAGCAGATGGTCATAGTCGATCAGGAATGCACCGCATCCGCCGGCGTTTGTGATGATAAAATCAACCCCGTCATCCTCGAAGGCTTTTATGTTACGGCGGGCCAGTGCTTTCGCATCTTCCTTTTCACCGCTGTGGCCATGCAGCGCACCGCAGCAGGCCTGCTCTTTCGGAATGACAATTTCGCAGCCTGCAAGCTGAAGCAGCTTCATGGTTGCATTATTTGTCTCAAGGAACATCGTATCCATCAGGCAGCCGCTGAAAAAGGCAACTTTATGGGTTTTTGTACCGATTGCTTCAAGGTGTTCAGGCCGGTTTTTCATTTCCTTCATTGTTGGGACCCTCGGCAGCACTTTTTCCATAGTAGCTAGCGATTCCGGGAATAGCTTCATAACTCCTGTGCCACGCGCAATCTTCTGAAGCCCTGAGCGCTGATAGAAACCAATCAGCCCAGTAAGTCCTCTCATTCTGTTCTGATGAGGGAAAAGCCCCTTAAATACAGCTTTTCGGACAACTCTAACCGGCATAGAGAATTTCTTGTTTTGATTTACAATATCACGAGCTTCCTCGAGAAGATGTCCATAATTCACACCTGATGGGCAGACTGGCTCACACGCCCTGCAACCAAGGCAGAGATCGAGCGACCTTTCAAAATCCTCATCAGGCTCGATCAATCCATCGACTACCGCCTTCATTAAAGCGATGCGTCCGCGCGGTGAATGGGATTCCTGATAACCAGATTCGATATATGTCGGGCATGTCGGCAGGCAAAAGCCGCAGCGCATGCAATTCAATAGTTCGTCCTGGTTCATTTTTTCCTGGAATTGTGTCTGGATTCTCTGCTGTTCTTGAACTGTTGTCATCTTGAAACCACCACTCGTTTCCTGCTGTCTTTCGCGAAAATCTTGCCTGGATTCATGATATTGTTCGGATCAAGCGCTGCCTTCACAGCCTTCATGGCAGCGACCCCTTCCTTGCCAAGCTTCAACTCAAGATATGGTGCTTTCATGACGCCAACTCCGTGCTCACCTGTAATAGTGCCGCCAAACTCGATTGCTTTTTCAAAAATTTCCGCGAAGGCTTTTTCGACTCTTTCCATTTCCTCATGGTTGCGGGAATCGGTTGGACATGTTGGGTGCAGGTTACCGTCACCTGCATGGCCGAAAGTACAGATATTCAAATCATATTTCACTGCAATCTCATTAATTGCATTTACCATTCTAGCAATCTCAGATCTTGGGACAGTAGCATCCTCTAAAATCGTCGTCGGCTTCAAGCGGGCAAGTGCTGATAAAGCGCTGCGTCGTGCTGTCCGTAAGGCCTCTGCCTCTGCTTCAGACTGTGCGACCTGTACTGAAACAGCTTTTTCCTCCTTGCACACCTCGGCAATCCGCGCCATATCCCGCTGGACAACTTCAGGAGGACCGTCTTGTTCAATCAATAAAACAGCTTTTACATCAGTAGGCAAGCCGATTTTAGCAAAATCCTCAACAACCCTCAGTGTTGGCTGATCAAGGAATTCGAGCGTGGCCGGGATGATTTTGCTTGCAATTATTTTTGAAACAGATTTCGCTGCCGCTTCAAGATCCTGATAAAGAGCAAGCATCGTCTGCTTTGTTTCCGGAACAGGTATCAGTTTCAGGATCGCTTCTGTAACAATTCCAAGCGTTCCTTCAGAACCGACGAACAATCTTGTAAAATCGTAGCCTGCTACATCTTTGGCAAGCTTTCCTCCTGTACGGATAATGTCTCCATTAGGAAGGACAGCTTCAAGACCAATCACATAGTCTCTTGTTACACCATATTTCAATCCGCGAAGTCCTCCTGAATTTTCATTAATATTTCCGCCGATTGTTGATATTTTCATAGACCCTGGATCTGGCGGGAAAAATAACCCCTTTGCTTCAACAGCGTTGATTAAATCCAATGTCACGACCCCAGGCTGCACAGTAGCAGTCAGGTTCTCTTCATCTACTTCAATAATCTTATTCATATGTTTAAAAAGCAGCACAATCCCGCCTTCTGTCGGGCAGGTGCCGGCACAAAGATTTGTTCCGGATCCACGTGGCACAATCGGAATTTTATACTCATTACAGATCTTAACAATTTCTGAAACTTCTTCTTTATTCCGTGGACTCACTACCCCATCAGGCATCGATTGAAAATTAGGTGTGGCATCGTATGAATAGACAAGGCGTCCTGTTTTCGTATCGTCAAAATTTGCCGCAGAAACGACTGAAATGATTTTTTCTTTTACTGCTGTTGTAAGCATTAAGATATTCCTCCTTGTGAAGATAAATAAATTCAGGCTTCCTATCATTATGACAGAAGCCTGGGATTATTTTGTATTTTTTACAAATCTTTAATTACGGAATCATCCATGATAGAACGCTATTTTGCAAGAATGTAATAATGCCGACCAGCGTTACCAGGAATAAGCTATGTTTAATCGTGAAGCGGAACAGATCGGATTCTTTTCCAGCAAGTCCAACTGCTGCGCACGCTACTGCGATTGATTGCGGCGAAATCATTTTACCAGCAACCCCACCTGAAGAGTTCGCTGCAACAGCAAGAACAGGATCCATGCCAATTGAAGTTGCCGTAATCTTCTGCAGGTTTCCGAATAAAAGGTTCGCTGATGTATCAGATCCTGTGATGAATACTCCAAGCCATCCAAGGAATGGAGAGAAGAATGGGAACAATACAGCACCAGTTTTGGCTAGAGTTAAACCTAATGTAGTACTCATGCCAGACGCGTTTGTCACATATGCGAATCCAACAACAGAACCAATCGTCAGAACAGGATACTTCAATTCAGTCATTACCTCACCGAAGGTTAATGCCCAGTTCTTCCAGGAGATGCCTACAATGAATTTAGTAATGATGGCTGCGATTAAAATCGCTGTCCCAGCAGCACCCAGTACTTCCAGCTTATAAATTGCAGCAATCGGATCGCCTGCTGCATTGATAATTTTATTGTTCAAGAAAGGTACTTCCGGTACAAATGTTAAGGCATGCCCAATTGAGTTGATTGCCTTTAATAAAGCGTTTGAACCTTCATAATGTCCTGTAAGAGCAAGCTTGATCGTCGGAATGCCCCAAACAGAAATAATAGCAGTCAAAACAAGGAATGGAGACCATGCTTTGAAGACTTGAGCTCCAGTATTGGTTTGCTGTTTTTTGGCTGGCATTTTTACAGCTGCAGTCGCTGCTAACTCCTCTTCAGCTGCAAATTTGAAAATTGTTTTAGGCTTCCAAAACTTCAGGAAGATTGCAAGTGCGAACAAGGAAACGAGTGCAGAAAGGATATCTGGAAGCTCTGGTCCAACAAAGTTAGAAGTCAAGTATTGAGTAAGTGCAAATGAAACCCCTGATACAAGGATCGCCGGCATTACTTCTAAAGCTCTCTTGAAGCCTGCCATGATAACGATTAAGTAAAATGGAATGAATACAGATAAGAATGGCAGCTGGCGGCCGACCATTTTGGAAATTTCCATTGCTGGAATCCCTGTTGGCCCTTCAACCGCGATGATTGGAATTCCGATTGCACCGAAGGCTACTGGTGCAGTATTTGCAATTAAACAAAGTCCGGCTGCATAAAGAGGATTAAAGCCTAATCCTACTAAAAGTGCTGCTGAAATGGCTACTGGCGCTCCAAATCCTGCTGCTCCTTCAAGGAACGCACCAAATGAGAACGCTACCAAAAGTGCCTGCAAACGGCGGTCTTCTGTGATCGATAAGACTGAATTCCGAATAATGTCGAATTGTCCTGTTTTAACAGTCAGTTTGTACAGAAATACGGACGTAATGATGATCCAGCCGATTGGCAAAATACCATAAACCGCACCTTGTGAAGCTGACATGAGTGCCATTCCGGCAGGCATTTTAAAAGCAATAACCGCTACAAGAATTGCAACAGCAAGAGTAGTCAAGCCTGCAATATGCCCTTTCATTCTTTTAATCGCAAGGGCCCAGAAGAAATACAAAATAGGAATCAGTGCAACGAGTGCCGATAAGGCGAGGTTATCACTTACCGCTGTGAAATTTTGTGTGAACGACATAATTTACCCCCTATTATCAAGTTGTCATAATGAAACAGTTCCCCAACTGTTTGGTCATCCCCTTACCGAGTAATCGCTTACATATTATGATAAGGTCATCTGATGACTAGGTCATTAACATGACTGTTATTTGAATTATAGGGTTCCTTCTACAAAATTTTCAATATCTTTTTTTAAATTTAGTAAAATATATTTATATCTCCATGTGATTTTTTTAACTGTAATTTACCACTTTAAACCCATTTCATGCTTAAAGAATCTTCCCCTTCCCGCGAAAAATTGTATAATGGGTGGTAAGAGAACAAACTTGGGGGCTTTATATTGCAATATAAAAAAATAAAACCTAAAAAGATATATGAAGAAGTGGCAGAAGCGATTCATGGCATGATTCGCTCAGGACAATTACAGCCTGGTGACAAACTGGATTCAGTACAGCAGCTGGCAGAAAACTTCCAGGTTGGCCGTTCCGCCATTAGGGAAGCGCTTACTGCTTTAAGAGCAATGGGATTAATTGAAATCAGGCAAGGCGAAGGAACATATGTAAGGGAATTCGAATCAGCGCAAATCAGCTTCCCTTTATCCACTGCCATCCTGATGAATGCTGAAGACACAGCACATCTATTAGAGGTTCGTAAAATTCTTGAAGCGGGAACTGTCTTCTCTGCGGCACAGAAGCGCACCGACATTCAGCTGAAGGCTATGGAAGACGCTTTGGAGGAAATGAAGCGCGCAAATGGCAATGAAGAGCTTGGTGAAAAAGCAGATTTGCAATTTCATTTGGCCATTGCCGAGAGTTCGCAAAATCCATTATTAATCAGCTTAATGAATCATGTTTCCGGCTTAATGGGTGAAACAATGAAGGAAACACGACGCCTCTGGCTTTACTCTAAACAAACAACTACTGATCGTCTTCATGATGAGCACTACGCCATTTTTCAGGCGATAAAAGAACAGGATGCAGAAACTGCGAGAAGCCTGATGCTTAGTCATATTGAAAATGTAGAGGATATCCTTCACAAGTACATCAACCAGTCAAAATCAAATACACTATAATCTATTTACCATGCCTCACCACAAGAGGTGTGGTTTTTATTTTCATAAAAAAATTCTGAAACCCCTTTCAAAAAAACACATTTTTATAGTAGTATTGAAATTAATTAGAGCACGCAGTTTTCAGGTCATCAGATGACCTGTTAATCTATGTGTATATCAATCGTGAGGAAAGAGGTTGAACAATGAAGGTAACTCTTTTTGCAACTTGTTTAGTCGACATGTTCCAGAGTAGTGCGGGCAAAGCCACAGTGGAGCTGCTGGAGAAGCTTGGATGTGAAATCGAATTCCCAGAATCCCAGGTTTGCTGCGGTCAGCCAGCCTATAACAGTGGTTATGTTAAAGAAGCGAAAGAAGCAATGAAATCGATGATTGATACATTTATAGATGCAGAATACGTTGTATCTCCTTCTGGCTCATGTATCACTATGTTCCATGAATACCCACATGTATTCAAGGGAGATCCTGTTTGGGAGCCAAAGGCTAAGAAGCTTGCGGCTAAATCCTTTGAATTAACTCAGTTTATTGTGGATGTCTTAAAAATTGAAGATGTTGGCGCCCGTTTTGAAGGCAAGGTTACATACCACACATCCTGCCACATGACTAGATTGTTAGGTGTCAAAAAGGCTCCTATGATTCTATTAAGCAATGTAAAGGGACTTGAGTTCACAGAGCTTCCTGGCAAGGAGCAATGCTGCGGCTTCGGCGGTACTTTCTCTGTCAAGATGGCCCAGATTTCTGAGCAGATGGTTGATGAAAAGGTCATGCATGTAGAAGAAACAGGAGCACAGTATTTAATTGGAGCAGACGCTGCCTGCCTTATGAACATCGGCGGACGGATTGAAAGGCAAGGAAAGCCGATTAAAGTTCTCCATATTGCAGAAGTATTAAACAGCCGATAATCACTCTAACACAATAAAAAACTATTTTTCCTGATGAAAAAGGAGGGAATATTTCGCATGGCAATGAAGATTGGAACTGATAATTTTAAAGAACGTGTCGACACTGGCATTAATGATTCGTTCATGCGGGGCGCGGTTGCTGGTGCCCAGAACAGCATGGGCGTTCGCAGGCAGAACGCGACTGAGGAACTGGGGAATTGGGAAGAATGGCGTAGTCATGGTGAAGAAATCCGCCAGCACGTCCTTGAAAATTTGGACTATTATCTGGAGCAGCTTAGTGAAAATGTAGCCAAACGCGGAGGGCATGTCTACTTTGCCAAGACTGCAGAGCAGGCAAATGAGTATATAAAAGGTGTAGTTGCTAAAAAGAATGCCAAAAAAGTCGTTAAATCCAAATCAATGGTAACAGAAGAAATCAGCCTTAACGCAACACTTGAAGAGGCTGGCTGCACTGTCGTTGAAACGGATCTCGGGGAATACATCCTCCAGGTGGATGATCATGATCCGCCATCACATATCGTCGTTCCTGCCCTCCATAAAAACAAGGAGCAAATCAGGGACGTTTTTACAAAGAAGCTAGGCTATCAAAAAACGGAGAAGCCGGAAGAACTAGCCTGGCATGCACGCGAAATGCTGCGCCAGGAATATTTGACAGCAGATATCGGCATCACAGGCTGCAATTTCGCGGTTGCTGAAACAGGCTCCTTCAGCCTAGTGACCAACGAAGGAAATGCAGATTTGGTTACCTCCCTCCCAAAAACCCAGATTACGGTAATGGGAATGGAGCGACTTGTGCCGACATTTGAAGAAATGGAAGTCCTCGTCAGCCTGCTGACAAGAAGCGCCGTCGGCCAAAAGCTTACAAGCTATATCACTGTCCTGACAGGTCCACGTGAAGAGCATGACGTTGATGGACCAGAAGAGTTCCATCTTGTCATCGTTGATAATGGCCGCTCTAAAATTCTTGGCGGTGAATTCCAATCTGTCCTGCAATGTATCCGTTGTGCAGCATGTATTAATGTCTGCCCTGTTTATAGACATGTTGGCGGGCACTCGTACGGTTCCATTTATTCAGGCCCTATCGGCGCTGTTCTGTCACCATTGCTTGGAGGGTACGATGAATTCAAAGAGCTTCCATATGCTTCTACCCTTTGCGGAGCATGTACAGATGTATGCCCTGTAAAAATACCGCTGCACCAGCTTTTGCATAAACATCGGCAGGTCATCGTCGAGCAGGAAGGCAAAGCGCCAATATCTGAAAAACTTGCCATGAAGGCATTCGGACTTGGAGCTGCTTCCCCAATGCTTTACAAGCTCGGATCCAAGGTTGCTCCTGCAGCCATGAATCCGTTCACTGTCGGTGATAAAATATCAAAAGGGCCTGGCCCGCTAAAAGCATGGACAGAAATTAGGGAGTTCCCTGCTCCTAACAAAGAAAGATTCAGAGACTGGTTCAAAAACCGGGAAAAAGGAGGCAAAGAATCATGACAGGAACAATCCAGAACCGCGAAGCCTTTTTAGATCAAATTGCAAGCTCACTCGGAAGAGGCCGATTGTCCAGCAGTGTTAAGGTGCCTGCCTGGAAACATCGCCCCCAGGACCAGGTTTTAAACGGAGCCACTCCTGATGAATTGATTGAGGTATTAAAAACTCAATGCCTTAAAATTCATACAAGTCTTGTCATGACTGATTCGAAAAATTTGCCTGAAACATTGAATGAGGTTGTGTCAAACTATGGAGGCGGCCCAGTCGTTTCCTGGAAGGATGACCGTTTTTCAAAATGGGGACTCGATTCTCTGATGAAAAATGAATGGCCATCAAATAACGTTGAAGTTTATGAGTGGGACCATACTAAAGGTGAAGAAAATATCCGCCAGGCAGAAAAAGCGAATGTCGGCATCACAATCAGTGAAATGACCCTCGCCGAATCTGGTACGGTTGTGTTATTCAGCGATAAAGACAAAGGCCGGACAGTCAGCTTCCTTCCAGCCACCTACATCGCGCTTATTCCTAAGAGCACCATCGTACCAAGGATTACACAGGCAGCGCGCAAATTGCGCGAATTGCATCACTCTGGCAAACAGGTAGCATCATGCATTAACTTTATTACCGGTCCAAGCAATTCAGCTGATATTGAGCTGAACCTGGTTGTCGGCGTCCATGGACCAGTGAAAGCAACCTATATCGTGATTGATGACCTTTAAAAATTACCATAACCAAACCTTTTATAAAAAATGAGCCGGCTTCCTTCCTTGGATGCCGGCTCATTTTATTATTGAATTGTATAGCCGCCGTCAATGACTGCAGCCTGCCCGGTAATTCCTTTGGCTGCATCGCTGGCAAGGAACAAGACATAATGAGCGATTTCCTCGACAGCCAGAAGCCTCTTTTGGGGAACAAGAGGGAAGATGACTTCCTCGAGAACTTTTTCAAGCGGGACATTGCGGGTTTCAGCAAGGTCTGCTAACTGGTTTCGAACTAGTGGCGTATCCACATATCCTGGACACACTGCATTTACAGTGATCCCATGCTGCGCTGCTTCAAGTGCTGCAACCTTTGTTAGGCCGATGACTCCATGCTTGGCACTGTTGTATGCTGCTTTACCTGCAAAGCCGACGAGCCCATTGATCGACGCCATATTTATCACGCGGCCGAAACCCTGCTTTCTCATGACAGGCAAGGTGTGTTTCAAGGCTACAAACGGTGCGGTAAGCATGACATTTATCAGCAATTCAAATTTTTCCGTCGGGAAGTCCTCGATCATCGAAACATACTGTAATCCAGCATTATTAATGAGGACATCAACCCGTCCATATTGCTCAACGCATTTCGCAACAGCCTGCTCGATCTCTTCTTCATTTGTGACATCGCATTTCAATCCTGCAGCCTCAAATCCAAGCTCTCGAAGGGTAGCTGCTGCAGTCTCGACGGCATCAGCCTGCAAGTCTGTAAGGAAAACCTTTCCACCTTGTTCAGCAAAGCTTTTGCCTATTTCATAACCGATTCCCTGAGCGGCACCGGTTATGAGCACTACTTTATCTTTTACCATCATGAAACTCCTTTCCGTTAGGCTGATTTCCTAAACTTTGATGCAATTTACTTTTAAAATGGCTTTGGCAGCTTTCGATTGCAAAACAAAATTGGAATGGCTAAACGACACTAACATAACTTCCTTAAATCCCCACACCAAGTGAGAATAGAATAATAGCCAGAACAACACCAAGTGCTGGTACAATGACGGTCAAAGCTCCAACCGGATTATATGCATCCTGATGGGATTCTCCGCAAATTGCCCTAACCGTAGTAACTACGTAACCGTTATGCGGAAGTGAGTCAAGCGCACCAGAGGAAATGGCCGCAACCCTGTGAAGCGCTTCTGGATTTACACCCATATCCATATAGTGTGGTGCCAAAAGTGGCAGTGCGATTACTTGGCCTCCTGAAGCTGAACCAGTCATACCTGCAATTACACTGACTGCGACAGCAGCACCGATTAACGGGCTTCCCGGAATATTTGTCATTGCCTCAACAGCTGTCTGGAACGCCGGCACTGCTTTGGCAACGCCGCCGAATCCTACAACAGCGGCTGTATTACCGATTGCGATCAAGGCACCAAGTGTTCCTTCGGAAATCGCCTCCCAGAAGTTTTTGAAGTATTTACGGTTTAACACATAAGTAGCGATGACCCCTCCGAGAAGTGCAATGATCAAGGCAGATTGTTTTAAAGAATCATGGAAAACAAATGCAATAACGAGAACGACTAGCAAAGGAATGAGACCCATCCATGGATTAGGCAAAGTGCGTTTTTCATTGATAGGATCAGATTCCCTGGAAACAAATTTTTCTCCATTGGCAATAGCTTTTGTGATCATCCGTTTCAGCCACCAATAACCAAAAATCATCATGAAGACAGCTACAATTAAGCTGACCTCCCAGCCTGCATATGGAGAAGTGTTCAAGAACTCAATTGGAATCCAGTTTTGGATTTCTGGAGAACCTGCAGAAGTCATCGTAAAGGTTACAGACCCAAATGCCAGTGCAGCAGGGATAAAACGTCTTGGAAGATCTGCCTGCCTGAACAAGCTAAGTGCCATTGGATAGACGGAAAATGCAACGACGAACAAACTTACACCGCCATACGTTAAAACCGCACAGGCAATAACGATTGCCAAGACAGCATATTTCATGCCGAACTTTCCGACGATATACTCGGACACACTATCAGCCGCGCCGCTATCCTCCATAACCTTTCCAAATATCGCTCCAAGCAAGAACATCAGATACCATGAAGTAACAAATCCAGAGAAACCAGCCATATAATTCCCGACAAAATTGGCTGCTCCTTCTTCAGCAAGCTGCGGAAATAGCGGCATACCGCTAAACAACGCCACAAATAAAGCGGAGATTGGACCGACAATAAGTAAATTCATACCCCTCATCGTCAGATAAATTAATAATGCCAATCCGCCAATCAAACCAATCATACTTAGCATTCCTTTTCCCCCTTGTTCATTTAGTAATCTTCATAAAGATAACCCAGCAGTTGTTCCACCTCACTTCACAAAAAAATGTCAACGCTTACATTAAACTTGATGACTTGAAACAATGAAATAAAATTGCTGATAAATACTATTGCAACTTTCGTGCCAACTTTTTTACTGTGCAATGCACGACTTTTATTCTAAATTTTCAGTTATTTAATTCCGGATTTTCGGATTCTATTATTTTTTCTTCCACTTACATTAATAGAATTTCTTCTTAAAACCCTGTCCCGTTTCGATTGGTTTATTACCTTTCTTACAGTGAAAACCTTCATATAATTTAATAGAAAAATAAAAATCCGAAAACCCGGACACCAATCCGGATTTTCGGACTATAATAAGCCGAATTTATTCAGTTTTTCATAAAGAGTGGACCTGCTCACACCGAGTTCTTTAGCCACAAGAGTTTTGTCATTATTATTCCGGTCGAGACTTTGCTTCAGAACCCACTTTTCCGTTTCTTCAAGAATGTCCTTCAGCTTCTTGTTATTAAATCGGTAGAAAACGTTCTTTGTTAGCAAATAATCTGGCAAGGAATCAAGTGTGACTCTCTCTCCTAATGTCAGATGGACGGCGGCTTCGATCACATTTTCAAGCTCCCTGATATTCCCCGGCCAGCTATAGGATTTGAGAATGGCCATTACCTCATTATCGATTCCTGCGATTCGCTTACCCAACCGGTTTGTGACTTTCTCGATAAAATGCCTGATCAGCAAGCTCAAGTCCTCTGCTCTTTCTCTTAGCGAAGGCACACTGAAAGGAACGACATTGATCCGATAAAATAAATCCTCCCTGAAGCGCTTCTCTTCAATCATATTTTCCAATGGCCTGTTCGTTGCCGCAATGATCCGGACATCAACGGATACAGACTTTGTTGACCCGATAGGTTCTATTTCACCGTCCTGCAGCGCTCTTAAAAGCTTTACCTGCATGCTAAGCGGCATATCCCCAATTTCGTCGAGAAACAAAGTCCCCCCGTCAGCGAGCTGGAATTTCCCCTTTTTCCCACCTTTTTTTGCACCTGTAAAAGCTCCTTCCTCATAGCCAAAAAGCTCTGATTCAAGCAAATTCTCTGGTATCGCACCGCAATTCACTTTTATAAACGGCTTTTGGCTCCTGCCGCTCAGCTGGTGGATGCTGTGGGCAAATAATTCTTTGCCTGTACCACTTTCTCCTCTGATTAAGACGGAAATGTCACTATTGGACACCATCTTGACTTTTTCTTTTAAACTTAAAATCTGCTTGGATTCCCCTAAAATATCATCGAGTGAATATTTTACCCCAGAATCGATTTTCTGAATGTACGGCTGCATCCGTGTCAGCAGGCTTTTTACATGGCTGTCCATCTTCATCCATTCCTGAGTGTCCCTAAAAAATACGGTACCGAAGGCCGCAATTACCTCTCCATTTTTGATGATTGGAACCCGGTTGGCAATCATATAATTACCTTTAATATATTGGAGGTCGGCTAATTCTTCCTTGCCAGTTTCAGCGACGATATGCATCCTTGTGTTCTCGATTACCTCCGTAACGTGCCTTCCAATCGTTTCTTCACGGTTCACCTCAAGGAACTCACAATAATTGTGATTGATGTAAATAATCCTGCCTTCTCTGTCGACGACGACGAGCCATTCGAAGGCATTCTCGACAATTGTTTCTATAATGTCAGCTGGAATATGTAAAAGCTTTGCATTCATTATTCGTCACCTAGTTTTTCTTTTCATTTTATCATACTTTTCTGATAACTAAATTTTTTCGAGAAGAAATAATAGGGGACAAGGGGAGGATCACCAATAATGGATTTGCTTTTTGCTATCGTGCTTTTATATTTACATAATTAAAATAGAAGGTTCCAATCGTTCATAAAATCGCAACATCTGTCCCCCTTTTCTGTGACTTATATCACTCAGAAATAACTAAGAATTTCTTAAAATATCCTTAAGTTCATTAAAAGGGGGAAATACCATGTTTGTAGCTTGGTTTATTACAATCAGTGTATTTTTAATTTGTATTTATGCAACAATAGCCATTATTGATGGCGTAAAAGAAAAAGATCAATATGATTTAGAAATCTTACAATCCCAATATAAAAATATAGCGATATGCAAAAAAGTCATAAAGAAACAAATAGCATAAGTTTGCATAAAAACCATCTTTAAATTTTTTAGCAGTAAAGATAGATAAAAAGAAAGGATAGATGAACAGGAGCGTATACCTGGTTACATCTATCCTTTTTCTATGGTTTTTGCACTTTTTTTTTTCAACTAAAGCACCCGATAGTTTAAGTACATTTGTTCACAAACTTAGCTTTAATATAGGAATGCTGCCCCGTTTGTTATATAAGGAATTCAACAAAAAAGATGGTTAACCCTTCCTGGATCAACGTACCCGATGGTTTTGAAGAAGAGACCAATCCAACTTTATGCATAAGCAGAAATTAGTTATTTACGATTTTAATTTCTTTTATCGGATAATAAATAACATTTGTTGTCCCTATTACCTTTTCCATTGGTATCGCTCCTATAACCCGGCTGTCTTTGCTTTTCCTTCTGTTATCTCCCATTACAAATAAACAATCTTTAGGGACAGTATTGCTACCTACTGCGGTTTCATTTAAAGTGAAAGAGCCTGTTAATGTTCCTCCATTTAGTTTTTTCTTATATTTTTCTAAATAAGGTTCGTTATATGCCTTACCATTTATATATAAAATATCATTCTTATACTCAATACTCTCACCTGGGAGTCCAATTACACGTTTAATGTAATCCGTACCGTCTGGGGCGTGAAACACAACAATATCAAATCTTTTTAGTTCCCCAATTTTGGTTACAACCATACGGTCCTTATCCTGTAAAGTGGGGTTCATTGACTCACCGTCAACAACAATGGGGGTAAAGAAAAAAGAGCGAATAAGAAATGCTATAACAAGAGCACCCATTATTGATTTAACCCATTCAAACGTTTCATTTTTCTTCTTTGTCATAACTCATCCTCCCTTAATATTCATCTGAATTCATATCCTCATTTTACCATATTTGTCTGGGTATATATTATTTTTCTGAAGCTATCCTGCTCCGTTTGTACAATAAGAACTTCAACAAAAAGGGCGTTAATCCTTCTGGATCAACACCGATTACAAATCTCTATCTTTATTGAGCCATTCTTCATTATTCCATTCGGCAGACATTCCACCTAAAACTGGGAAATCAATTGTTGCATCATTTGATTGCACAAAAGCAAGTAGCTTAAGATTCTCTTCTTCAAGTAAAAATCTCCAAGCATTGGTCTGAATAATATTTAAAATTGTACGTGCAGCATAGTTGTCCTTAATAGCAAACTTGTCATAGTTTTTATATACTAATACGATACCAATACCCTCAGTAGTCATATCCGAAAGACAGTCATTAAATGCATCTAAATTTCCCCCATAATAATCTGGAAAATTTAAGACAGATGCCAAATCATTGTGGTAATTTTGTAAGCTCCATTCAGAGCAATCTAAAGTATAAATCTCAAACCCTTCGCTTGATATATCATTACGTATTTATCTAATATTTCGTTTCTCCTAAAAAGCTTAACTGAGCCATTTAGTAAAAGTTTTCTCCATAATTCCATTCTATCTCCTCATACATTGAAAAGTTTCCGAACGTTTTTAAATTTATTTTATGATAACTAATTATTGAACTAACCTCACCCGTTAGATTATGGTTGCTTATTAAACTATCCTGCGCCGTTAGTCGAATAAGAAAATAATTGATTAATTTGCAGCAAATTCCTTAATGAAAGCTAACCCGTTACTACAATAAGAAAAGCCAACAGTATCTTTGACAGATCTTCCACATAAGCACTCTGTAAGTTAATCAAGCACTCTTCTTGTATGAACATCCTCTTCTTATTCATAAATAACCAAGGTTTGGTTATAAATAAGATAGATACTTTGGTAAAAGGGGGCTGCCTTATGTTATTTGGATTGAAGAAAAAACTTGCTACAATCTTTTTTATGGCTATTGGAGCTGGGATACTTACCACCCTTTATACTTCTATACTATTTCTTTATGTTTATAAAATTGATAAAAAAGTAAATAAGCTAATTAAACGCTAGGTATATACTTCCTAGCCTTTAGTTACTTTCATTGTTATTTTTGTCAATTGCAAATTTATAAAGAGATGAACTTTACTCTTCTTTTTCCACAAACCTGCCCCTTTACTTCAATAAGAAAAAAAGCATTCTTAATTAAAGAATGCCCCTTTTAGTTTAAGTGTGACCTTCCACTAAATATTACCTTTATATATATTTCTTACCAGTGTACTTGAAGTTTATTGCCATTTAAATCAAAAAAGTGAAAAAAGGCATGTCCGTTATCCTCTTTTATATCCTCAACCTTAACACCATTTTCAATAAGGTGTGTATGAAATTTAGATAATTCTGGACTTGTAAAACCAATGCTAAAGGCTGGGACATTACCAATTGTAAAATGTGCAAATGTATCATCTTCAGTAGGAACTAAGATAAGTAAAAAAGGTCCCTCATTAACTTTTATAATGGCAAATGGATCCTCAGTAATGGTTAATAATTGAAGCCCTAATATATCTCTATACCATTGTGCAGACTGCTCTAAATTTTTTACCGGAATTCTAATATAATGTACTTGTTCAATAAATGAATTACTCATAAACTACCTCTCCTTTATTTAGTATGGTTTATCAAGTAATTCCCTTTTCATATCCCTTTTCCCTTCCGATTTATTGAACTAACCTGCCCCTTTAGTTCAATAAGAACTTCAACAAAAATGGGCATAATCCTTGCTGGATCAACGCTCCTTTAACTAAATATATAGGGAATAAGTAGGCTCCCCATATGTTAGGATATTATCATTTGTAAATCCCAATTTTGTATAAAATAATTTTCCTGCATCGTTTTCTGGATGTACGGTTAAACGAAGTCGATGACAAGAAGGATGGCTAAATTTAATATACTTCACTAACTCCTTAAATGCTTCGGAACCAACTCCTCTTCTTTGATATCTTTTATCAATGAAAAAATGGAAAACCCAATATTCTTCTATGCTTTCAGGGATATAATGCAGATTGAAAAAGCCTGCCATCTGCTTTTCATCAAAAATACCATATGGTTCAACGACTTTACCATCTGGTCTGATATATGCCTTAGCAAGTGCAATAGCTACAGGAGGTGTAACAGAAGCGACAAACTTTTGTTGCTCAGGATGTACAGATAGGGCAAGAGCTTCTCGCCAGTTTTTTTGAATTTATTTTTAAAAGTTTTATGTTAGACATTTTGTAACCACCCCTTTACAAAGCTATTGTTGTTCAATTAACCTGTCCCGTTTGTTCAATAAAATTAATTCCTTCACAAAACAGTATAAAGTTATTTTTTTCGGAAACATTAAAGCTAATGAAAATGAAAGGGGTGAAATATGATGCTTAAGAGAATTCTTAATTTGTTTGTTGCACTTACAATTTCTTTTGTCATGCTTTCCGAGTTAAATGTTAACGCGCAAAATTATAACAATAACAATAACAATAACAATAACAATGATACCAACGGAATCGCTCGAATATCTCAAACAGGAGATGTTAATGATGACGATGATACCGATTGGGGTTGGGTTGGGTTACTTGGATTAGCAGGCCTGTTAGGATTAAGAAGAAGAGATGACAGAAGAGATTAGACAAAGTTTAATTCTAACGATTTAATTTTAATCAAATTAAAATTTTATATTAACAAAATAGGGTCCTTTGGATCCTTTTTCAATTTTTGCCTTCACTTTATGAAACACGATATTAATAATTGTATATTCACCACCGCAGGGCTTTCATTTCCTTGTTCAACTATCCTGCCCCGTTAGCTCAATAAGAGAATTCTACATTTTGACTGTTGATTGTATAACTAGCGACCCTCGCTATTTAGCTTCTTTTTCATTGGTACTCCAATTAAGTACTCTTCAACAGTCCAATTATGGACTGGATTATTTTTTCTAAGAGGCTTAATGCACTGGTGTTCAAATACACTGTTAAGACCATGCCCCTTGCTTTTCAAGTAGTTTCCAATCCTTTGCCTTGCCTCTTTTAACCCCCCATATTGCATACCAGTGATTTCAATAATTGGTTCGGGTTTGCCGCTTTCATGCACAATATACTTCCCTGATTCTTTATCCCCTTTGATGGTAAAATAACTTCCCATTTTACGCCCTCCATTGCATTGATACTTTTATTATAGCGACTAAAAACATCAATTTTGGAAAAGTTTCATAATCTTTACATCATCCCTTACATTTTTGATTTCTCGTAACCTTTGTAGCATAAGACATTTGTTTTTATTCTCTTTCTACTTCAACTAAACTGCCCCTTTAGCATAATAAGGAATTCAACAAAAAAGGCGGTTAATCCTTCTGGATCAACGCACCCGTTTGTTAAGAAAAGGAGCTGCTGCGACAACTCCTTGATCTTTAACTCTTGCACCCGTTACTTAAAGTACACTTCTTCAAAATCTTATCTTATACCTCCTTTATGATAATTCTTTTATATACCAAGTGTCACAGCCTTTATGCTTTGATTCAACTAATGCCTTTTCAAGTTGTTAAAAAAATTTGATGTAAATGAGATGAGCTGCATGGAGTTTCCTCAATGTTTCTATGTAACAGTATGTATAATAATGTTCTTTGGCGTAGTCGAGTGCTACTTTCATCTGCTCCTTGGACCTGCCTATTCCTTGAGCTCCGGATGTAATGTATAGCCTTGCAGCTTACAAATCCCCCCTCTTCTTTCCAAATGGTTCAATGTCATTGTTAGATTCCCCGGTCCTAATTTGGTACTAATAGAATAGTTCTATTCATATTCTTATAAAAGAAAACAATAAGAAGGAGTGAATAGTTAGTTGATGAAAGTAAAGGTTAGTTTACGGCCCATTGTAAGTAAGATAAATTTACCCACTGTTTTGAAAACTACTATACCTCCGGGTGACTCAATTGAAAGATTATTTATTGCAACCCAGGTAGGAGAGATCTTTTATATAAGAGACGGAGTTATAAGGACTTTTTTAGATATTCGACCTCGTATCATAAAACTTGGTGTTTCTGGTGGTGGATATGATGAACGGGGATTGCTAGGGCTAGCGTTTCATCCCGAATTTTATAATAACGGTCTGTTTTATCTTCATTATTCAGTAACTGGAACACAAGGTCCAGGTGCTCTTCTTGATTCAGAAGCTGCAAGACAAGGTCTTCCTAAATTTTTTAATCCTAATCCGTGTGACCCCAGAACCTTAAACCTAAAGTGGATAAATAGAGAAATTCAATATGATCATATTGATACAGTTGAAGAATGGATTTTACAATCGAATGGTCAACCTCAAAAACGGCGGACATTACTTAATTTAAGAAGACCATTTTTTAATCATAATGGTGTCAACAGCTTAAACTTTTCACCTGAAACAGGAAAACTTGTTTTAACAACTGGAGATGGTGGATCAGGCTATGATCCATTTAATTTAAGCCAGGATGATATGGAAATCGCTGGTAAAATAATTGAAATTGATGTAGTTAAGTATACATTTATCAATAATCCACCCGTAGTCACACGTTTTAATGAACTTCCCGCACCTATTCAGGAGGCGCTTACGGTGATTGCCAAAGGGGTACGCAATATACCTGGCATTTCATTTCAAAGGTTTTATAATCAGTATATCAAATATGTAGGAAATGTCGGACAGGATTTAGTAGAGTCGATTTTTTCATTCGTTCATTATAAACCAATACCGGTTACTCAGCTTATTCAAGCTTCTCTAATGGAATCTGAACCTGACCAAGAAGGATTTATTAACTTTGGCTGGCGAGGGTGGGAAGGTGCTTTTCCTGCTTCGATTATAGGGGGCTGCTCTGCAAATCAGACTTTGGACGAGAAAACAATTGCTTATTACAATGAAGCAGTAAAAACATCAGTTCGGCGTCTTCAGCCTCTAACTAGTTATTTTCATAAAGATCCACGACCCGATAAGTTTGGAGGAACTGCACTTACAGGAGTCCAGTCATACATGGGGAATGGAATTCCTGATTTAACGGGAAGCGTTGTGTTTACCGATTTTGCCCGGGATGAAGAATCTCAACCTCCGGTTAGAGGGGTTTTAGCTTATACCAGGGTAAGAACAGATTGTAAACTAAATGATTTTAGTGTTATTGAAACCGATTATAATTTTGGGGCTCAATCAGCTTATTATGTAAGCTTGGGGACGAATTTGGCTCACTCCAGACTATATTTAGCGGTTTATGGCTCTATGAATGTGACTGATTTCAACAAAGGTACTGTTTTTGAAATTGTTCAATGATTAATAACTATAAAATTTGACTTAATACCAGAAATATCCCTTTCTTGAATATAATTGAATCGAAATATAAAACAAACAAGAGAGCAATCATGACCCCTTGTTTGTTTATTTTTCCGGGAATTTAAAAGCCTAACCCCTTGATTTCAACCCAAATATTTGCAACGCGGGTTAGTTACCCCGTTGAATTTGAAAAGGTTTTAATAGACTAGTGCTGCTACGAATACAGGGGTATTTCGTAAGATCACTAAGTTATAATTGACTTTAATCTTTTAAAAAAGAATAAGGCCAACTCAACCCATAACATGCTATAAAGGAAAGCGAATAAAGAAACACTTCCTGTTATAAGGAACGAAAAGGAATCGGATACGGTTGGGCCAAGAACGGGAAAGTGGAAAACATATAGCAGAATCATGATTCCAATAAATAAGGAAACTGCACCAACACAAATAATGCTTAGTCGCTTCCCAAAAAAGGAAAAAGCTGCACCAATTCCAATACCTAACAAACCTGTTGTAAAAGGAAACACGATTAGTTCACTTGGCTGCAGAATAAGCAGCAATAGAATAGTAAGAAAATAAGACATCACTCCAATCGGAAGGGAAAACATGGCACAAATCAGAATGGGCTGAGTGGCAAATGGGCTGATCAAATACCCGAGTCCTGGTAAATAGCCACCTGTTGCCTGAAGTACAGCAGCCATACAGGCGAGAATAGATCCGAAAATAAGCCTCTTCGTTTTGGTATGTTTACGAAATTCTAATTGGGCAAATTGAACATCATCTGAAATTGATTTTAAAAAATACATGGTCCACCTCATTCAAATCAATTTTTAGATACCATACAATATATTAACCTTTTAATAGAGGTGGAACTTTGATTCGAAATTCATCAAACCATACCCTTGTACCTACTCCCTAGTGATTTTCAGTCTATATTAACGTTTTGATCGCTTTTTCAATTTCCTCTATAGAATCATTCGGTTCAAATCGTTGTTAAAAATTCCGTAATAAGTGGGCAACACCTTTAGACAAAATTTATGAATGGTGAATAAAAAGACCCTAATAGATGACATGTGCGAATTGGCTTGTTAATTCCATAACTAAAAAACGACCGATAACTGTCGTTTGCTTTGTAAATCAAGCCTAAAATATATATATGAAATTATTCTAAGATAAATCAATTTAAGCTAAAACTTATGAAAGCATTTTTGAAGTGATTTATGAAGTAAATGAAATTGCTATCATATTTGGGGATGAGAAAAACCGTGTGCATACAAACTCTCAAATACTTGAACAGCTGATTTTGCAACCTCCACATCATTTTCAACAGTGCTACCGCTCGCTCCAACCGCACCGATAACACGACCTTCTAGTACAAGAGGAATTCCTCCGCCAAAAATAACAATACGTCCATGGTTTGTGGTGTTTATTCCATACAATTCTGCATTGGGAACCGCCAATCTAGCTAAATTTAAAGTAGGCATTTTCAAGGAAACAGAAGTCCAAGCCTTATTCTGAGCTATTTCAATACTTGCTATCCAAGCATCATTCATACGGTGACAAGCGATTAAATTTCCACCTTCATCAACAATGGCAATAACTTCTGAAATACCAAGTGCTCTTGCTCTTCGTTCTGCACCTTTTATTAACTTTTTTGCAATATCTAACGTGATTATCACATTACACTCTCCTTTGTTGGGCGAATTTTTAGTACGATGAATAATTTTTTTAAAAAAATTAAGTCAACACAATTGACCGTTAATTATCATTTATTTGGGATTTTACATTATACGAAAAAATGTGGAAGTGGTGTCAAAATGGAAGAGAAGGTGTTTGGATAAAAACAAGTTACGATTTATCAGAACTTATTGCTGTGTAAGTAAAGAAAATTAAAAACCTTTAAGCTAAAATGTGAGAGGGTACAGTTATTTTAAGAAAAAAAGCCCGTCTCTTATTAATAACGGGTTGGATAAGATAAAGAGTAATCGAAGTACCCTCTAATTAAACTCAAGCACCCGATAGTTTAAGTGTAACCCTTCACATACTTCAATTTAATCATTGATTTTAAATAGACAAAGAGTAAACATACACTTCTTTTCCCCATTTGTTTATAATTTTTATCTCCTGCATACCAATTCGTTTAGCGACTTTAGTTGAAGGAATATTATTTACATCGGGCAATGAGACCAACCTATTTAATTTTAATCGTTCAAATCCGTAATTCTTACACGCTAAAGCTGCTTCTGTTGCATATCCTTTCCCCCACACACGCCGAACAAATAAATAACCTATTTCCATCTCCATTACGCCCTCTACTTCTTGAGGCACAATACCACATTGTCCAAGAAATTCTCCAGTTACTTTATCTTCTACTATCCATAAACCAACCCCATATTCATCATAATTTTTTAGGGTCCAATTAATCCATTCCATTGTTTCACTTTCGTTTTTGGTTGAAGGATAATACCGCATTGCTACTGGATCCGAAAAGATTTCCACCAAATTTCCAGTATCTTCTTTAGTCATTCTTCTTAAAATTAACCTTTCCGTGCATATAACTGGATTGTCCATTTTTCTTTCCTCCTACATTTATTTTTATGTGAATTCTACATAATTAATGGTATATCCTTTGCTAGAACCTTATTCCACTAACCTGCTCCGTTTGTTCATTAACCTCAGTAAAAAAGGGCGTTAATTCCTACCTTCATTAGTCTCACCTCTGAATGAACAATGAACGCAGCTCATTATGATCTTCAACTTTTGCACTCCATTTCTTCACAATCTTAGCGTTTTAAGACTTTTTCACTCTCAATTATTACAGGATAATGCCCTGTTAGCTTAATTAATGTTTCCTTTCAGGGGATTTTTGCTGGCGAAATCCATTTCAATATCTATGTATGATAAACTTGATTTACAGGCTTTATATGTCTATATCAATGGGGTGCACAGTTGGAAAGTACGCATTTAATAGAAATTAATGAAATTCAAAACCTTGCCAAGGGACATGTATTATATTTTTTCGATAATCAGGATCAGTATATTTCAAATGTGGTTGACTTTATCATTTCCGGTTTAAAACTGAATGAATATTGTATCATTCTAGAAAATGATCGAATTACTCCGTTGATTAAAAAAAAGACTTACTGTGTTAGTGAATGGAAGTCGTTTAGAAAAAGTGACGTTCGTCAATAATTATGACTTCTATTATGCCAAGGGAGACTTTAGAATTAATTCTATTTTCGATTATCTCCCTAACTTAATTAAATGTAATTCAGAAGTGGATTTAGTTGTCCGAAGTTGGGCTCATGTAGAATGGAGGGATGAGCGGGAAGTAAGTAAAAATATATTGGATTCTGAAAATGAAGCGGATAAAATTGTTACCGTAACAAAAACTCTTTCTGTTTGTGCCTACGATTCAGAAAGAGTTAGTAAAGAATTTAAGGAAGGCCTTCTAACTTGCCACAACTTTCTTATAAATGAGAAGGAGTGAAGTAACAGGACAAACATATTATTTCGTAGACCAGCCGGATAAGGACTATTCACGAATTCAGGCTCAACTTTAACAGTTGTTTTACTGAACTAAACTGCTCCTTTAGTTGAAGAACGGGTTTTTCATTTTTTTATTTTTGGTATCTTGATAGGCATCATTTCCAATTCTACTAATTTCTTTAAAGCCAATTTTCTCAAGCATTTTTCTCGAACGAATATTAGCCTTGTGAGTTTCTGCGTCAAATATTGTAATATCTAACTTCTTGCTGGCAAAATCCATCATACATTTTGTAGCATAAAATCCAATGCCTTGTCCCCATAGCTTACTTTCGCCAATTGCAATGCCAATTTCAGCGATATTATCTTTAATTGAGGCTAAGTCTACATATCCAACTATTTTCTTATTAATCTCTATTCCCATTCGAACGAAATCTTCAGATTGATTATTTATACAATGAAGCCACCACTGATACAATTCTTCTGTATTCCTATTTTTCTCCCATCCATTTGCTAAACAAAAAATGTCATCCTTACTCCATTTTAAAACATTACTAAAATCATCTATGTGTAAAGGTCTAACTTTTATGAAGTTTTCTCCTTTAGTCTCCATATTCATTTCTCCCTTTTAACGAACCCCTTCTTCAACTGCATCAATAGTGCAATAAAAAGTTTTGCATCCATTTTGTGTTCTAAAGCAAAGGTAATAATTCCTCTGGAACCAACCTTAATTTATTATTGGTAAAATCGCTAATTGACTTCCAATACAATGTGAATGTTGCACCGTTATCCTCCTTCCCCACGAAATAAGATTTGTCATAAAAGAGCTTATTAACAAATTCAGCATTATATACAAAGACTATTTCGTGCCCAAGGTCACCGTTATATGTAAATATATTTTCAACTACTCCTAAGAAGTTGACGTTAGTTATGCTTGCTCCGATCTCTTCAAGCACTTCTCTCTTTAATGCATTAGCACTTGTTTCGCCATATTCGATTCCTCCGCCAATAGGACGATAATAATAATCTTGTTTTACCTCGTCAAAGCCTTCGCATACAAGTATGGAATCATCTTTTCTGAACACACATATAGCAATTGCTCGAATTTGGCCTTTTTTCATTTTATTTCTCCATTCTCCTTTTTAACTATCCTACTTCTTTTTTTCAATAAAACAATTCCACAAAAAAAGCGTTAATCCTCCCTGGACCAACGCATCCTTCCTGGATCTACTAATTCATCATATTGGTTAAATTGCTCGTTATCTAATAAAAAAAGCAGCCGATTCAGTGGAGAATCAGACTGCTAATCGTATGCTATCTATTTTTTGATAACAGCTTCTTTATTATTGAGGTGCTTTTTTACATCAACTGCATGGTGGTAATACATGTAGCATCATTTTCGTAGGTAGAGATTTCTGATTCCACCTGTTTGCCATTGTGCTCGATCGTTACCTGATACTTTTGGTCACGCGGCAGCCACAGATCGATAAAACCATTTGGCTGAGACTTCAATGTTTCGTCAACGATCACATTGCCGTCCATGTCTTCAATATATACATCAAACTCTTCTTCAGCCATTTCACCTTGACAACCTGTCAAGCTATGATTCGTTCAAGGATGGGTTTGATTTTCATATGGTGCGATTGAGACGAAGAAGTCCTCTTCAGATAAGTCATAGACCTGCTTGTCTCCCTCACTGTCAGCAATGACCAGTTCGTGTGAGGTGATGGAAGCATTATCGCTTTTAATCTTGCCCGCGCTGTAATTACTCACCAATTCCTTTATGTTTTGCTGCTGTTTTTCCGTTTTTGCAGATTCTTCTCCGCCATTACATCCAGTTAGCAAACCGGCAGCCAAAAACGCAACCGTAAGGAGTTTCACTTTCAACCCATTCACCCCCTGTCTTTCAAATTAGGATTATATCACATTTACACATTCCTATATTAGACGTAATATATGCATTTTTTATCGAGAAAAAATGCATAAAATGTGAACATTAAAAAAGAAGCTGGTTGACTCGTTCCAGCTTCTTTCATAATCTTTATGCTCTTGCAGCCACACTCGGCGCTTCCTTTATTTTACGGTCATAAATCACCGTTGTAAAAATGCCGATAAACATTAGGCCAATCAGCACGGCGAATAGCATCGGCATGCCATTCACGTCTACTAGGATTCCACCCATCAGCGGGCCAATCATCCTTCCGCCGGTAGCAGTGCTGTTGACGATTCCCTGGTAAAAGCCTTCACGCCCTTTTGGCGCCAGAGTGTTTGCGATGGTTGGCACTGCCGGCCAAATCAGCATCTCGCCAATCGTCAGGATGACCATCCCGGCGATAAACCCTGAAAATTGCTGTGCACCTGCTGCAACTGCATATGAAACCATGAAGATGACCATTCCGATGACGATTTGCAATTTAAGCTTGTTTTGAAATGGCTTGATCAGTTTATTGACAACAGGCTGCCCTAATACAATCAGCGCTCCGTTGATTGTCCAGAGAATGCTATATTGATTCAACGTTATATTAAGCTCCTGTGTATAGGCAGCAATCGTAGTCTGCCATTGCACATATCCTACCCAGCAAAGAAGATATCCGATGGATAAAATCAATAAAGCATACAGCTTAGTACGGCTTTTGACCATTCCATTTTCCTGCAGAATGTTAGTTTGCATGGCAGCACGTGTATCGATGCTGCGGTAGCCAAAAACAGCAATCATCAGGAAAATCACATACATAACTGCATTTGCCATGAAGATCAGCTGAAATGAATAGGAGGCAACAAGTCCGCCTAATGCGGCCCCAATAGCCACCCCGAGGTTCTGAGCAACATATATGGCGTTGAACGCTTTTCGCCCGCCCTCTTTCCATACTGATCCTGCCATAGCATACATAGCCGGAAATACGATTCCCGAACCAAAGCCGACCAATGTTAAAAAGAAAATATATTGTGGCCAACCCGGCCAGAAGGTAAGCCCAATCAGTGAAATAATCGTTATGCCGATTCCCAGCATGATTGACTTGTAGCCGCCAATTTTATCAAAAAGGCTGCCGCCAAACAGATTCCCGGCTACGCTGGCAGCAGAATTTAGCATTAAAACGATTCCGGCAACCGATAACGACTTGCCGAGGTGATCATGGATATAGATTGTATTTAAAGGCCATAAAAAAGAAGAGCCAGTTACATTGACTGCCATCCCGATAATTAAAAGCCAGAGGGCTCTAGGCATAAAAAACGCCCCTTTGCATGTTATAAATTTCGAATACCAAAGTAATTTTAGTGGTTTTTATCTAGGGTTGCAATAGGTATTTTTATAGTGTTTTAAAGTGGGAATTTTCTATTTTTTCAGGGCGGAAAATTGGAAAAAATAGCTGATAATTACCATGTTGCGGGATTTCGACAAAAAGTAGCGGAATAAGGATGTATTCTTGCGGAATGAAGGCTCTTTCTTTCGGGAATTCGACAAAAAGTTGCGGAATCTAGAATACCTTCTGTTTTTTGCAGGTTAGTAAACTGGAAAATATCGCCGAATTTTTCGGTTCGCGTGAATAAGACGTTTTTTCGCGGAATCATATCAAAAAAACTATACTAAGGAGTGGAAAGTAGGCTAGTGCTTTCTCTAGATTGCACATTTCAGGTGAATTTTCCGCACTCTAATTAAAACTGGTGCGAAACGCTGCAAAAACAATCGAAACAACATTGTATGTTCCGATATTGACACTCGCCTTATTTTCTGCAAAACTAAAGAAAACACCGTACAACTACCATTTGCACAGTGTTTTCCTATTTATCTATTCTCTAAATGTTCTATTCTCTTATTTTTTTGGCGATGGTGTCGCCGGGGGCTGTTGAGCCGGGAAGTAACTGTTGATTGCTTTGTCTTTCTTCTTGAAGTTATCTTTTTCGTCGTAAACAGCCTTCTTCACTTTTTCGATCTCTGTTTTGACTTCTTCAAGATTTACACCTTTTTTGGTCAATTCTTCAATGGCCAGATTGATTGCCGCGTTGGACTCTTCAATTGAAACCCTCAAAGAATCCATGGATCCCTGCGGATTATGGAACCCTGCAGAACTTTCTGCTGCAACGATATCCCAGAACCACTGCGCTTTCCTTACATGCTGCTGCGCTTCCTTGATTTTATCCTCACTTACACCTGAAGTAATCATTTTATTGATGTAATAGTGGGAAGTAATTGAAATATCCTCTGCTTTATGAAGTGCTTCCATATGTGTTTCCTGGATTTTCAGGACACGTTTCTCAAGATCATCCATTTCCCTGTTGCTGTGGCATGTCGCACAAGATTGGTCCATTGTCTTGAGTGGTGATGTCCACCAGTGCGAGCTGATCTTTTTCTTGCCGTCTACCCTGTCATAAGGCATGTGACAGTCTGCACATGTTACGCCAGCCTCGCCATGCGGACCTTCCATATGGGTCTCGAAGTCAGGGTGCTGTGATTTAAGCATAGGTGTCCCTGATACGTTATGAATCCAATCCTTCTCAAATCCTTGTTCTTTCGCAGTCGTTTCATAGTATTCATACATGTCTTCAGGCTTGAACCCCTTAGCCCATGGGAATGTAACCTCGCCATTGTCGGCAGCGAAGTAATATTCTACGTGGCACTGGCCGCATACATAATTCCTCATGTCATTCTTGGTTGGATTGGTCATATCGATTCCCTGTGATTCCATCGCTTTGATAAAGCTTGGACGGGTGATGCGCAAATCCATCGTCTGCGGGTCGTGGCAGTCTGAGCAGCCGATTGGGGAATGGCCCATTGCTTCTGCTTTTGGCCAGATATCTTTGTTAAAATTACCGCTCCAGTAATCGTCCCCCATTTCCTCGATCATGTGCGGTACCGCGGTCGATTTGCAGGTTAAGCAAGACCCGATTGACTTATCAGTGATACGAGCGATTGCACGGATATCCTCGTTCGCATAGATATGGCCGCGGTCCTCGTTGTATTCAGTAGCAAAGCCATAGCCGTTAAAAAGCACCGGCAAATATGGTTCCTTGTCATGGTCAAACTTGCTTCGTTTAACTGAACCGCTGTACTTCGTATCTTCCATTTGTTCATTTTTCTTATAGCTGTCATATTGAAGCGGGAAGAGATCCTTGAATGCCTCATTGCTTATTTCATCCTTGCTCAGCCCCGTTTTCAGCTCGCTTGCGGAAGTTGCTTTTTCCTCTGAGCTGGAGCAGCCTGTTATGATGAGCATGACAGCCGCGAGAAGCAAATATGCCCAGCGGAAATTTCTAGCCATTGTTCATCGTACCTCCTTTATTTTCTAAAAGCTCACCTGGTTTCGGCGGTTTAAAATAATCCTCTGTCTTGAAGCCTTTTCCATGCGGCACTGCCTGATGGCAGCTTGAGCAGCTATCCTTTGCATCATGGGATACATTTTCCAATGTATTCTCATGGCAGCTGACGCAATTCTCATTAATAACCTCATCCGAGCTTTCTGTAGCGTGCAGCACCTTTGGAATTTTTGCTTCCCCAAGTGTATTGAAATACACATGCGTCATGCCCGCTTTTGCCTTGTAGGTGTATTTCTTTACAAGATTCTCATGCGGCAAGTGGCAATCTCCGCACGCGAGTCCGGCATGGTTTGAATCAGAGAACGAATCATGAACTTCTGTCATGATGTGACAGCTGCTGCAAAACTCAGGTGAATCCGTATACGCGAGCGTTTTGACCGTAACGACAGAAACAATGATCCCAGCAAAAACGCCGATAAATAAAAGCATTTTCTTGTCTATTCCCAGTAGCTTTTTCAACATCCCTTTCACCTCCCCTGCTTTATTCAAAAGCGGGACTCTATATCAGCGCCCTGCTTTGAAAAATATCTATTAAAACACTAATGTGCTTTAAACAAGGTTATGGTGAAACTTGTTCCTCTATCATTGTGGTTAAATCGTCCTTCGTTGTCGGACCGGAAAACCGTTTAACTATGACGCCATTTTCATCGATGATGATTGTTTCCGGCTGCCCAATTACGTTGTATTCCTTTGATATCTCTTCCTTAGTATCTAATAGGTAGGTAAGCTGAGAGCCGCTTTCCTCGATATATTTTTCCATCCGCATTTTAGATTCACCTTTTGCCAGGATCAGCAATTTGGCGTCCTTATACTCTTTTCCAAACGCCTCCAGTTCCGGTGCTTCATCGAGGCATGGCGCACACCATGTTGCAAAGAAGTTGAGGACTACTGGCTGGCCTTTAAAATCTGATAGCTTATAGGATTTTCCGTTCGTATCTCTCAGCTCAAAGTCGATCGCCTGATCCCCCGGCTGTGCTGAAGCTTTCCCGCCAAGACCGCTGACCAAAAAGCCTAGTATTCCAAGAACGGCGGCAATGATGATAATTGGAACAATCTTCTTTCCCATTTTCCTCACCCACTTTTATAAATCTGAATTCCATTCTTCCAAAAGCTCGATTTCTTTCTTCAGTTGCTTCTGGCGTTTACCTAGCACCACCACATAGCCAGCGATCAAGGTCCAGATAACTGAGTAAGCCATGAATAAATAAGTCATTTTCGAATCCTCCTTTATTTGTAAAAAGCTCTCTAAACTTTATTTCCTTGTGTCACCCTGCAAGCTTTTCGATAGCCTTTGATTTAGCTTTCTTTACGATGTGTCTCATTTTTTCTATCTCGATGCCTTTGCGCATCAGGAATGCATACAGGAGGGTTATCGTAAAAATCGAAAACAGCAGTGCAACGAGCATGTCTGGTTCGATTCCGCCTCCCTGCTGATTCTTTCCGTCTCCGAATACGATCGGGTGAAGCTTTGTGTTCCACCAGCGAATGGCCATGAATACGATGGGGACGTTGATGACTCCGATGATTCCGAAAACAGCGGAAAGTTTGGCGATTTTTTCCCATGATCCATCCATTTTTCGGACGAAGAGATAGGCTACATAAATAAACCAGAGAATCAGTGTAGTTGCCAGACGGGGCTCCCAGGTCCACCAGGTGTTCCAGCTTGATTTACCCCAAATCATCCCTGTAATCAAGGTGATCGTTGTGAACAGCACGCCGATTTCAGCTGAAATACCGGCATTGATATGATGCTGGATTTTCGGCTTGATTAACGTCCTTATGCTATAGTAGCCAACCACTCCGAAGGCAAGGAATGCTACCCATGCACTCCCAACGTGGAAGTAAAAGATTTTTTGCGTTTCACCCATGACTTTTTCAACAGGCGACCAGATAAAGACTAAATAAAGTGCGATAAAGAATGACGGTACTAGAGTGAAGAATAAAATCCGATCAACAATGCCCGAATTCTTTTTCATTACGATCCCTCCATGATAAATTCGAATAAGAAAAAGCAGGCTGCAAGAAAGAGTAAATCATACGCTGACATCAGCCTTAGCCACGAAACTGCATTTGTGATTGTTTCATTTTCCAGGATGATTCTTGTCGCCTGAACTGCTGCGATCATCAGCGGGCTTAACAGCGGCAGCAGTAAAACTGGAAGCAGCATCTCGCTGTTCTTTGCGTTAGCCGATAGCGCGGCAAGGAATGTCCCGACAATAATGAATCCCAGAGTCCCGATTACAACAACAAGGATGAACCACATGATTTTTCCAAAAAAACGGTAGTCAAACAAGATGAATAAAACAGGAATGCTGATTAATTGTACAGCCGTCACCAATGTGAAATTCGCCAGAACCTTCCCCAGATAAATACTAGAAGGATCGATTGGTGCAGACCTCAATCCGGTCAGTGCCTCATTTTCATGTTCAGATAAAAAGGAACGATTCAAGCCGAGCACTCCTGAAAAGACAGTGATTAGCCACACCAAGCCTGGGATGACCGCTTTGACCATGTTGTTGGTTGGATCAAACGCGAAGCTGAAAATCAGAATTACCAGGCTGGAAAAGATGACCATCATCCCAATCGTCTGCTTTGTTTTTAATTCATTGCTTAAGTCTTTACTGGCGATTGTCCATGCGTCTCTCAGTATCGTATTCATGAACTCCTCACCTCTTTTTCATACCATTGCTTCATTTCTGCAAGGGTTACATCTGTTGCAAGCTGCCTTGTCGAGATGATTTGCCCCTTTTTCATTACCGCCACCCGGTCAGCGAGCGCGTGTACCTGTTCAAAATCATGGGAAATGATCAGGATTGATGTACCATTCTCTCTCTTGTTTTTGATAATTTGGTTCAGCAATTCAACGGCTTCTTGGTCAAGCCCGGTATGGGGCTCATCGAGCATAAGGATTTCCGGGTCAGGGAGCAGCACTCTTGCGATGGCCAGGCGCTGCATCATTCCTCTTGAAAAAGAACGGATTGGCATATCCCTGAAAAGATAAAGCCCGACGTCCTTCAGCAGGTCTTTTGCTTTCCATTCAAGGTCCTTTACTTTATACAGCTTTCCATAAAATCTAAGGTTCTCGAGCGGGGAGAGGTTGTTATAAAGGAATGATTCATGTCCGAGGAACCCAATCCTCTGTTTGATTTCCGCTGAATTTTTCTTGACCAGTTTTCCGTCCAGCAGAATTTGCCCGCTGGTTGGCTGCATCAAACCCACTGTACATTTAAAAAAAGTACTCTTACCTGCCCCGTTCGGCCCGACTACGGCAAGAATCTCGCCTTTTTTCAATTCGAGGCTGATATTCCGCAGCACGAGTTTTTCTCCCAGCAATTTGGTCATTTTCCTCAATTCAAGCATCGTCCCCAACTCTTTCATCATGTGTATTGTTGCAGTTCTTTTTTTACCTGTTCCAGATGGGTCAGGTAAGCCTTTACCGTTTGCGCGTATATCTCATTGGTTATTTCATCAGCCATTAGCTTTCTCTCAATGCCAGCCAGCTGCTCTTCTATCACATTTTTCTTTGCAAGCAGGTGCCTAAAATGTTGATCTTCAATATCAAGAGTTACATTTTTCTTTTTCATAAAGAGGCGAATGAAAATGGCAGCTGCCAAAATCATCAGCAGATAATGCGGATTGAGCGCATTCAGGAGTGGCGTTGATAGCCAAAATGTTACAAGCCATTCGGGATGATATGCGGATCCCATTCGCCATCACCCCCTTTGCCTGCGAAGCTTTTTTAATTCTCTTCGAATTTCATCTTCCACCTCATCCATCTGCTTGTTGCTTTTGCCTGTTTTAATTGTGATCGTTTCTTTTTTCATTAAATCTGCCGCAAGCAGCTGGTATTGCTCCTTTAATTTCTCAAAATCCTCACGCGTAATTTTTTTCATAAAAAAGTCCATTTCAAGCTCATTCACTGCACCGTATACCTGTTCAAGAGTCATTTCATCTTCTTGCTCTGTCCCTGCGGCATGCTCTTCACTGTTAGAGAAGAAAGGTGAAACGATAAAATAAAAACAAGTAAGGATCACGATTGAACCTGCTATTAAAAATACATAATCCATTTTGATCAGCTCCTAGAAAAGCTTCCGGCGCTCTTCGTCAAATGTTTTTGATGTGATTTCCTTCTCGACTTCTGACTCCCAGCTTCGCTCACTGGCGTTTTGTATTTTTGCTTTTTTCAACGTTAATTTCCTCAGCCAAACACCGACGATCACGCTGCCGATACCAAAGCCAGCAGCAGGCATTCCCCATGCAATCCAGCCGCTTGTGCCTCCGCCAGGTGTCCTCAAGGCCGCCTGCCCATATTCATCGACGTAGGATTGAATGATTTCTTTTTCCGACTTGCCTCCATTGAGCATTTCGATGACTTCATCATAATAGATTTTTTTCATCGAACATGTTGAAAGTTCATGGTCCGCATGCCCCTGCATATCAAGCTGGGCGATAATGTGCTTGAATTCCTTCGAATTGTAGGTGAAAGCTGTCGTCAGCCCTGGTATCAGGATGAGAAAAAGCAGTGTTGAAAGTAAAATTTTCTTTTTCATCTTCCTCACCTTCCTGCTGTTAAGCCTTTATTGACCTGGTATCTGTGAGACGCTGGTCTGCCGCCTGCTAAAGCAAATGCTGTTCCAATAACCATGATGATGCCGCCCATCCAGATCCAGCTCACAAAAGGATTTACTTTTACCATGAACGTTACTTTTTCCTTGGTTTCCCACGAACTTAGAACAACGTATAAATCCTGGCTCCAGTTTGTCTTGATGGCTACTTCTGTTGATGGCTCCGGCCATGTTTCGTAGAATATTTTCTCAGGCTTGATTTTGCCGATGTCCTTGCCTTTATAAGAAACATCTACATCAGCAACAACGATTCCATTCCCGTTTTCCATATGCTCTGTCAGTGAGTTAAATTGGAGATTGTACTCGCCGATTTTAATGCTGTTTCCGGCATCCACTGTTTTCAATAATTCAGTGGAGTAGGCGTGGGATGAAATAATTCCTACTGCGATAATAGCAATCCCAATGTGAACGATATAGCCTCCGTAACGGCGCTGATTTTTTACCGTCAGCTTAAAAGCAGCCGTAAATATATTTTCCTTTGTAGCCTTTCGTCTGGCCCCTATGCCTCTTGCGAATTCAAGAAGATGTGTGCCGAACATGAAGGCTGTTGCCGAAAGGCCGATGATTGCGTATACTCCTTTAACTCCGGCTGCAAAAAGGATAATAGCTGTTGCAACGCCGATCGCCAGTGGCCAAAGCATATTCTTAATGAATTTTTCAAAAACTGCTTTCTGCCAGGCAATCAGCGGGCAAATGCCCATAAGGACAATAAGAGCAAGCATGATTGGAGCCATGACTTTATCGAAGTAAGGCGCTCCGACATTTACCTTCGTTCCCGTAAAAGTTTCGGAAATCAGTGGATACATGGTTCCCCAGAATACTGCGAACGCTGCCGCCACTAAGATCAGGTTGTTCAGCAGGAAGCTGCTTTCCTTTGAAAAATAAGCTTCGATTGGGCTGCTGTCCTTTTTGATCAAGTGGTATCTTGTCATGACGACGTACACAGACATCAGTATCATGAAGGCCATAAAAATCAGGAAGTAAGTTCCAAGGTTGCTGTCGCCGAACGCATGAACACTCGTAAGGATTCCACTCCTGACAAGGAATGTGCCAAACAGCGTCAGGATATAAGATAAAATGATCAGGCTAAGGTTCCAGGTTTTAAGCATGTTTTTGCGCTCCTGAATCATCACGGAGTGCAGGAATGCCGAGACGGTCAGCCATGGAAGGAATGATGCATTTTCTACAGGGTCCCATGCCCAGTAGCCCCCCCAGCCCAGCTCAAGATATGCCCACCAGCCGCCGATTACATTACCAAGTGTAAGAAACAGCCATGCGAGCAGCGTCCATCTCCTTGTTAACTTAATCCACTCGGAATCCATCCTCTTCAGGATCAGTGCTGCGATTCCAAAAGAGAATGGGACCGCAAGCCCTACGTAGCCCATATAAAGGGTGACTGGATGCAGGATCATTCCCGGATTCTGCAGCATTGGATTCAAGCCCTTGCCGTCTGCAGGAATTTTATCGGTCATTTCAAATGGATTGACATTCACTGCCATTACGATGAAAAAGAACAGGAGATTCAGCATGAGAATGCTTGAAACATAAGGCATCATCGGATTTTTCTTTTCCTTTGAAAAAACAACCATCGCCGCGTAAATCGATAATAGGAATGCCCAAAGCAGTAAGGATCCAGCATTTCCCGCCCAAAAGGCTGTCAGTTTATAAGCCATCGGGAGGCTTTCATTTGTATAGGAAGCCACATATTTATACTGAAATTGACTCGAACCAAGAAGATAGAGCAGCAGGAATGAAGCGATGCTTGAAACGAAAGCTAGCGAAAGGACTGCACCCCTGGCACTTTCAAGCCATTTGCTGCTATTTTTCTTAATTCCTGCGATATTGGCGATGAGTCCATAGACTGAAATCACGATTCCAAGGTAAATCGCGATATTTCCGATTAAATACATACAGATAACCACCCATCTGTTTTATTCCTGCTTCTCATTTTTGTACATTTCCTTATGCATTTCAGAGTCGTAATTCTCCATGTCTTCACCCTCGTACTTGGAAGGACATTTTGTCTGGACCTTTTCGGCTTCAAACACACCCTTTTTGTTTATAAAACCTTCAACGAGGACAATAACATCCTCAGAAAAATTGTCTGGTTTTATGCCTTTATGGAAAATCTTCAATGTGCCCTGGCCTTCCTCATAAATTTCAAAACGGAGCTCCAGCTTGTCGGCATCCCATTTAACTGATTCTTTATTAAGCAAACCCTGGGTCATAATATAATCGCCTTCATATTTCGAACCATTTTCGGCCAGATCTGAGATCGTTATTTCCTTACTTCCGGCACTCGGCATCGTCGAAAACATCATGATGATGAACGCTGCTGCGGCCAAGGCTAAGCCAGTTATGATTTTTTTATTTTTGGACATCCTTTTACCTCCCTAGCTTTTTAAGCAATGCGTCATATTCGGTTTCCGTTATCGAACCTTCCAGCAACATCGACCGAATCTTTGCTTTCTTTGTATCAATAGCTGTTCCTTTAGCAGGAACCCTCTGTTGTTGAGACGCAGATATCTTTTTCTTCATTGTAAAAATCAGGATGCCTGCGGCGATTACGGTTATACCGCCGATCACTGAGAAAACGAACCAAAGAGGAATCTTTTCGTCATTTTGTTTTACTGTACCAGTTTTTTTCGAGTCGCCTGCCATGTCTTCCATGATTTCAGCAGTTGTTTTTGTCTCAGCTCGCTTGTATTGAAGTGTGATATTTTTTTCTTCGTTTGGCTTCATGCTTTGGCTTTGATACAAGAACATATTCATGTTGTAGGAATTTTTCTGATGCTGCTCCGCTTCAGGATTAAGCTTGAAGCTTTCGGTTTTTAAGGGCTCAACGAAAATCAGATTCATCATGCCTATTTCGGCAAAGCTTTTAAAATTATAGGTTAGGATATTACTGCCGACTTTTTCCTTGATGCCATCGGTATAGTACTCAATTACAAATTTGTAAATTTCCTGAGGCTGGATCTCTTCACTTGTTTCCCAGGCGATTGTTCCTTTTTCCTGATCCAGCTCATACTCGATTTCATTCATTTCAGAAAGGTCACGGGAGTAATCGGCAACAAAACCAATCCTGAAGTTTTTCTCATCCACTGGAAGAGGAATGACCACCTGCCCTTTTTGCGGTTCGAGAGCATCATTCATTAACGCTCCATGATACCCTACCAGCAATGGTGGATTTTTCTTCTTTTTGTCTTTTGGATGGCGGGAATATTCAGGCATGACCTGGATTGTCAGCTCCTCCATCTTTAAGACATTCTTTGTATTTTCAGCATCTGCTTGACCTGGTAAGGGTAATAGTATGAATAAAAACATTGCCAGCATAAGCTTGAATTTTTTCATATCCTCCATCCTTTCTGTCTCACTGTGACAAATTCGTGAATCTTTTCACAAGTTTACTCGTTATGAATAAATCACTTTGGCTTTCCTTATGTTTTCTAACTTACATTGGTTAGCATATATTGCAGCTTCAGGAGCGATTTCCTCCATCCGTCTTGTGTTTCTACCTTATTTAAACCATTTCTAAATGGAGTGTATCTGTGATGAAAATCACGGAATTTCAGACAGTTTTATCCGATTTGTGAACGAGGGGTATTCTGCAGAAGCATTGATTTCCTTATCCTGCTATGAATTTTGCAGGAATCTGCACAAAAAAACCTCACTTCTATTTTTGAAGTGAGGGTGTTACAAATTTATGAAGATTGCCCTGGTTCTGGATGGAACTTTGACTTCACTGGCTGTCCGCCGCTTTGTTCATATTTCTTTTTCGATTCTTTTACCGGATCATGCTCCATTCCAAGTTCAAGATCTTGGTTGTTGATGCCATTCCGCGTCTTTTGTTCAGGATTATTTTGCTTTGAGCGTTTCTTCAAAGTTTTCCCCTCCTGTTTAATGGTCAAGCAAAATCATATTGTTTTGTACATTCTGCAGTTGCAGCCTCATTCTGTGCAGCTGGTCTCGTTGCTGGGCGTTTGCACTGAAAGCAAGCTTAGCAAGATCATTATAAGCGTCTTCAAGAGCTTGCAGGGCATTCGTATAGTCACCATCATTATAATGCTGCTGCATGCTGGCATTTTTGTACTGCTCCTGGGCTAAATTGATTGCATCTTCACATTGCTGAAGTAGCTGGTCAACCGATTGACGTGTAGCCAATATGAGCCCCTCCTTTACTTGATGCTGAAGCAAAGTCTGCTTCTTCTTTATTTTGTTCACAATGTTTTTTCCTATCACGATTTTGGCTATGTTTAATGATTCCAATTATAAGGAGGCGGGAAAAACAGATGACAATCCTCTATAGCTAGATGTCTTTGTAATCTTTTTGCAATTGGAATCACCCATCCTAAGTGGTACAATTCTTTTATTAAATTATTGAACAGACGTCAATAAGGAGGTATCTGGCATGGCACAGGCCAACCCTTTTCCATATGCAACAGATGATAAACGATACCATACATGGAATTACCACCTGCGCAATCATTTTGGGCATAAAGTTTTTAAAGTTGCCCTTGATGGCGGGTTTGATTGCCCAAACCGTGACGGCACGGTTGCCCATGGCGGATGTACTTTTTGCAGTGCGTCTGGTTCTGGCGACTTTGCAGGTGACAGAGTTGAAGATCTCGGCACGCAATTCAGCCAAATAAAAGAAAAAATGCACACTAAATGGAAAGACGGCAAGTACATGGCATATTTTCAGGCGTTCACAAATACCCATGCACCGGTAGAAGTCCTGCGTGAGAAATACGAAACAGTTCTGCAGGAGGAAGGCGTTGTCGGCCTTTCGATTGCGACACGGCCAGATTGTCTGCCCGATGATGTCGTTGAATATCTTGCCGAACTTAACGAACGAACCTATTTATGGGTTGAACTTGGCCTTCAGACCGTCCATGAAAAAACGGCCAATTTAATCAACCGTGCTCATGATTATGAGACATATAAAGAAGGAGTGGACAAGCTCCGCAAGCATGGCATCAGGATTTGCTCGCACATCATAAATGGTCTTCCTCTGGAAACAACTGAGATGATGATGGAAACTGCCCGTGAAGTCGCAAAACTCGACGTTCAGGGGATCAAAATCCACCTGCTCCATTTATTAAAGGGAACACCAATGGTAAAGCAGTATGAAAAAGGATTACTTGAGTTCCTTACTTTAGAAGATTATGTAAAGCTAGTCTGTGACCAGTTGGAGATCCTGCCTCCTGAAATGATTATCCACAGGATTACAGGGGACGGCCCGATCGAATTAATGGTTGGTCCGATGTGGAGCGTGAATAAATGGGAAGTGCTGAATTCGATTGATGCGGAAATGAAACGGCGCGACAGCTGGCAGGGAAAATATTTTGCCGGAAATAAAGTGGTGATATCAGAATGAAGCTTGAACGCATCCTTCCATTCGCGAGGAATTTGCTGGAGCTCGCTGTAAAACCAGGAGATATTGCGGTGGACGCTACCGTGGGGAACGGACATGACACGATTTTTTTAGCTAACTTGGTCGGCCCTGCAGGCAGGATTTATGGCTTTGATATCCAGGATGATGCACTAATGTCTTGTAAAACAAAGCTAAGGGAATATGATATGCAGGATCGTGTCACTCTTTTTCATACAGGCCATGAACACGTGATGGAGTGCATCCCACCGCTTCATTTTGGGAAAATAACCGGAGCTATCTTTAATCTTGGTTATTTGCCTGGCGGGGATAAAAGCATTGTCACCGTACCGCAAACAACAATCGAGGCAATCGTTCAGCTGCTGGAAATCATGGCGCCCGAGGGCATTATCGTAATCGTTATTTATCACGGGCACCCAGAAGGAGCAGTCGAACGTGATTATCTGCTCCGTTATGTAAAATCCCTGGATCAAAATATAGCACATGTACTGGAATACAGATTTTTGAACCAGAAAAACAATCCGCCATTTATTATTGCGATTGAAAAAAGGTAATTGAAAAGGGTTTTTTCCAGATGAGAAACCCTTTTTTTATTCATAAATGTACTATTAAAATTTTATGGAGGATTATTATCTTAAATGATGTGATTATATCCTGGTTTGATTAGTTTTTCCCCAGTTGGAGCGGGTTATGAAATTTGGATTGGCTCTCCTCCTCATTGGATTGGATTTTCTCCGTTGGTTTGTTTTTTTCCCCGATGGTTTCTTTTTTCTCCCCGTTGGTTTGTTTTTTCTCCCAGTTGGTTTGGTTTTTCTCCCCGTTGGAAGATTTTTTAACCAATTGTATTAGACAACAATGAACTTTAACACAGCCATGGGTTAACATCCAAAAATCAATCCACCAACAATAAAAACAGCCAGAGAAAAAATCCCCTGGCTGTTTCTTTATTTTATAAAAGCCCTAACAACGCCGGATGGCACCCACTTTTGCAAGGAGCGATAGGCTCGTCCATTTATATAAAAGAAGTAGCTGACTGGTCCGGCTGTCTTGATCATTTCGCGGGCGAGTTTCTTGATTCTTTCCTGGTGTCTTACTTTTTCATCGGATAGATATACGCCAAGCAAACCGCGGTTGATCAGCTTATGGAATTTTTGATGAGGCAGCTTGGAGGTATGGTAATCTGCATTTTTTACAAAATGCCTCAAACGCTTAAAAAGTGCTTCTTCGTTTTCATAGTAGAAGCAGAAGTTCAAATCGCCGCCTGCCTTGTCTTCTTCTTGATCGATAAAATAATCAAGCAGGATGTGAAGGCCTTGTATGTAAGGAAAATATCCATTTCGGATACTATCTGCGTACTCTGGTTTGAAATCATCGCGAAGGGCATATGACACAAGGCAAAAGATTCCGAGTGTAGATCCCGTACATGCTGAGAATTCATACCATTCCATCTCTGGGATATCATCTCTGTGTCCATCAAACCATGTTTGCAGCCTAGGTACACGATCTTTTACTTCGACATGCTTGTGGATTTGCAAATCACAATAATAATTGCAAAGCTCACCCAGATGCTCCTGAATGTGGCGATAACTTGAAAGCTCAGCTAAAACTTCACGGCAGACTGTTACCAGCTCTAACAAATAGCCTCCATCGTCCTGGTCTTCCCGCTCTCGATAGTAATTTTTCAATTGGCTGTCCAGGCTTAGGGAGTCAGCCATTGATTCATGCAAAGCGGCAAAATCTGCGGGATCAAGGGAGGTGCTCCGATCGCAAAGATTATCAAGATAATCGCTAATCGTCTGGTAAGCCACAATAAACCTGATCGCCTGCTTATAATTCCCTTTGGCGGTAAGGCTTAAAATCGCCCCGCCTTCACAATGGAATGTCTTGTGCTCGATGCTTGCAAGAGCCTGTTTTCTTAATTCAGGATTCGGGATTTCCTCAGCCCTGCTTTTCCAGTAAGAGAGCTCCCGGTGTACTTGCGGCAGGACTTGACGGTATACACGGTACATTAAACTAAGCGGCATTGATGGAATTATCATGTATATACCTTCACCCTTTCTAAAACAAAATCTACTTAATACACATATCCAATGGACTTAAGCTGACTCATGACAAAATCCAATGAGTAATTAAATACTTCCTCACGTTCTGGCTCATTGAAGACTTCATGATAGCATTTCGGCCATTCTTTATAACGCTTTTCGGAAAGCGGAGCATGGTTGAACCATTCCTTCACTGAACGTTTATCTACTATTTTATCGTCTCCACCCTGTATCAGCAGCGTAGGGACATCCTGTATTTTTTCCATATTTTCAAAGGCAAGCTCCATTGAGGCGGCAAGTTCACGGTACCATCTGATCGACACCTTGGTGATATAAAGCGAGTCATTCTGATCAATTGCCAGGACATCTTCATTCCGCGTCGCCATTTCGACCGTTAAGCCAGGAGACATGCGCAACGTAGGCATAACAATATTGATGCCATGTGAAAGCATATTTAAAAATTTTGAAGGATACTTGACTAATCCCAGGCAAGGTGAAGAAAGGATCACGCCAGCAAGCTCCATATGCTCCTCCTGCAGCATCCTGATGGCAATAAGTCCCCCCATACTGTGCCCGAGTAAAAAAACTGGCAGGTTAAAATCATAAGCTGCCTGAATCCACTCTTTTACTTCAATAATGTATTCATCAAATGAATCAATATGGCCACGGTTCGCTCTTGTTGTCATGCCCTGCCCCGGCAAATCCCCCATGATGACATGAAAGCCGGATGATCGCCACATTTCAATAAGCCAGCCATATCGGCGATGATGCTCAAGCGCACCATGGACCATAACGATAACAGCCTTAGCTTCTCCGTCTGCTTCCCATTTCCACATGACCATTCCCCCAGTTATTACTTTATCTTTGTTGTATTTATTTCATCATTTTACGAATGAGTGTGTTTCGCATAGCTTATCAAGGTTCTTTAAAAGAACTATAATATATAATTAGGTAAAAATAAAAATTAAAGCATTCTAAAATATATTTTTTACAGGAGAGTGTACAATGATCTACCCTTACAAAGGAATTACACCTAAAATATCTGAATCCGCATTTATTGCAGATTATGTAACAATTACGGGCGATGTTCAAATTGGCGATGAATCAAGTGTCTGGTTCAACACGTCCATACGCGGAGATGTAGCTCCAACCATAATCGGAAACAAGGTGAACATTCAGGATAACTCCGTATTACACCAAAGCCCAAACAATCCGCTCATCCTTGAAGACGAGGTGACAGTTGGGCATCAGGTCATCCTTCATAGCTGCATCATCAGGAAAAAAGCGCTGATTGGAATGGGATCCATCATCCTTGACCAGGCAGAAATTGGGGAAGGCGCATTTATCGGAGCTGGCAGCCTCGTCCCTCAGGGAAAAAAGATCCCTCCGAATACACTGGCGTTTGGAAGACCAGCAAAAGTAATCCGTGAGCTCACAGAGGAAGATATCCGCGATATGGAACGGATTTCAAGAGAGTACGCCGAAAAAGGGCAGTACTACAAACAGCTCCAAAACAAAAATGAACAATAGCATCTGCACTTAAAAATTCCCTGATTAAACCGATATTAATTTATATACTATACCCCTATATAATTTTAATTATTCGGAGAGAGCAGGTGATGGATGATGAACCCATTATATTTATCAATCGCGGCCATTATACCGCTGCTAGCTTTGTTTTTGCTCATAATCAGCAAACAAAATAGCATGATAAAATCCATCCTGATGTTCGTGCTCGTTTTCGTGTCGGTGGCTGGGGCGTTCCTGCTGGAAAACCTGCAGCCTGCTAATGTTGCCAAAGCTGTCCAATCAGTAAAGAACTGGCTGGACACTCCGGAAGCAAGATCTGCTCCAACAGTCCAGGATGATTACCAGGTTGAGATCATCCCAATCAAGGAATCCGTTTTAATAGACGCACCGACAATTTGGCAAATGCCTGAGCTGCCAAGAGGCTGTGAAGTCACAAGTCTAGCTATGCTCCTGCAGTACAAAGGAATATCGGTGGACAAGCTTACCCTTGCAAAGGAAATTAAGAAAAATCCAGCTGAATACAAGCTGGCTAATGGGAATATTTATTTTGGCGACCCAAACGAAGGCTTTGTCGGCAATATGTATACCTACTCAGAACCAGGGCTTGGTGTCTATCACAAACCAATAGCCGAACTTGCAGAAAAGTACCTTCCTGGCAAAATAAAAGATCTTACCGGTGCGGATTTCCTTGAGTTGAAAGTTCACCTTTCCGGCAGCCGTCCTGTATGGGTAATCACTAATACGGAGTACGAAAAGATCGACGATAGCTTTTTCCAAACATGGTACACCCCGAATGGCACAGTCTCGGTAACAACAAAGGAACATTCGGTGCTAGTTACGGGATATGACAAAGATTATGTATATTTTAATGACCCGCTGACGGGCATGAAAAATAAAAAGGCACCCATGCAGGATTTCCTGGAAGCATGGGTGCAGATGGGAAGGCAGGCAATTACCTACCTTCCCTGATTATTAGCCTTTTAATGATTGCAATACTTTTTGAGTCTCATACTCCTTCTGGAAGGAGTATTTTTTTTCGACATAAACGTCATGCCAAACCATAAACATCAATACAGTCCAGATTTTGCGGCTGTTGTCTGCCTTGTTCTGGCAGTGGTCATCTAGAAGCTTCAACAAATATTCTTTATTGATCAGATGATCCGTGCTGCTTTCCTTGATGATATTCTTAGCCCATTCGTTCATTTCATCCTTTAGCCAGTGGCGAATAGGAACAGGGAATCCAAGCTTTTTGCGGGTCAGTACATGGTCAGGTACAACCCCTTCAGCTGCTTTACGCAAAATATACTTAGTTGTATTATTAGCAGTTTTTAAGCTTGTTGGAATCTTAGAAGCTGTTTCAAATACAACCTTGTCAAGGAATGGAACACGAAGCTCCAGTGAATGGGCCATCGTCATTTTATCTGCCTTTAATAAAATATCGCCGCGCATCCATGTATGGATATCGATGTATTGCATCGTATCAACAGGATCGTACCCTCTGCTCTCCCTGTAAAGTGGCTTCGTGATATCTCTGTAATCATACTGGCCATTGTATACATGGAGAAGCTCGCTCTTCTCTTTTTCCGTGAACATTTTCGCGTTGCCGATATAGCGTTCTTCCATCGGCGTCACGCCGCGTTCAATGAAGCTCTTGCCCTTCATTCCCTCAGGCATCATTTTGGCAATGCCTTTTAGCATAGATTTTCCAACTTGAGGGATTTTATTAAAGACTTCAAGATCCTGCGGTTCACGATAAATATTATAGCCGCCGAAAAGCTCGTCGGCACCTTCACCAGAAAGAACAACCGTAACATGCTTCCTTGCTTCACGGGCAACAAAGTATAAAGGTATAGCTGCCGGATCGGCGAGCGGGTCATCCATATGCCACATGATTTTTGGAAGTTCATCCATATATTCCTGCGGGCTGATTACATAACTGATGTTTTCAACACCAAGTTTGTCAGCAGTTTCTTTTGCAACATCAATTTCGCTGAATCCGTTTTGTTCGAATCCAACTGAGAATGTCTTAATTGCAGGGTGGTACTGCTTAGCTATCGAAGCGATGATAGATGAATCGATACCGCCAGAAAGGAATGAACCAACCGGTACATCACTGCGCATATGCATTTTTACTGATTCGAATAACACATCTCTAATTTCCTTCGTGAATTCTTCCTCAGTTTTATGGATTGGCGAGAAGCTTGCCTTCCAATAGCGCTTGATCTCCATTGGTGAACCGATTTTCTTTGTAAAATAATGCCCTGGCTCAAGCTTGTAAATGCCTTCAGACAATGTGTTTGGTTCTGGAACGAACTGATACGTTAAATAATGCTGCAATGCCTTGTAATCAAGTACATCATTCTCTAATGCAAGCAGGATGCTCTTCTTTTCAGAACCAAAATAAGTGCGGTCTCCGTCTTCAAAAAAGAAGAATGGCTTAATGCCAAAGTGATCGCGTGCTCCAAAAAGGATTTGTTCCTGTTTGTCCCAAATGACAAAGCCGAACATTCCGCGCAGCTTGTCAACTGCGTGCTCTTTGTAATGGCTGTAAAGAGCAATGATGACTTCTGTATCAGAGTGAGTCTCGAATTTAAGTCCCTCTTCAATTAATTCATCGCGAAGCTCAAGATAGTTGTAAATCTCGCCATTGAAAATGATCCAGTACCTTTCATTTTCATACGTCAGAGGCTGATGTCCCGCTTCAATGTCAATAATGCTCAGACGGCGGAAGCCAAATTGGATATGCTCATCATAAAAATACCCATCATCGTCCGGTCCACGGTGGGTAATGATATCGTTCATATTTTTAAACAGCTGCTTTTGTTCGCTGCTGAATTCTTGTGCTTTTTCATGTACACAACCGATAAAGCCACACATTATGTACTTCACCTTCTCCATTTCAGAAAAAATTTATTGTTCTTTCGTTAAGCTCATCTAAAAACATACCATCTAATACTACCATTAAACACAAAAAATTTGCAGTAAAATCTCAGGGAAAATTAAGGTAATACTTTATTTTACACCTTTTGGTCTAGATGCAAACCAGAAACTCCATTCTTGCGGGTATTTAGGTCCTGTTTGCCTTTGCAGTTCTCTTAATAAGACGGAAAATTAAAAAGGGAGTTACATATTTCTATGCAACTCCCTTTTCGATTTTATTAAGCTTGTGCTTGTGTACGTAATGCTTCTGCTTTGTCAGTACGCTCCCAAGGAAGATCAACATCCGTGCGGCCGAAGTGTCCGTATGCTGCTGTCTGCTTGTAGATCGGCTTACGAAGGTCAAGCATGTTAATGATGCCAGCAGGACGAAGGTCGAAGTTGTTATTTACAACATCGATCAATACATCTTCACTTACTTTTCCTGTTCCGAAAGTATCGATAGAGATGGATACAGGACGGGCAACACCGATAGCGTAAGCAAGCTGAACCTCAACTTTTTCAGCAAGGCCAGCAGCTACGATGTTTTTCGCAACGTAACGTGCAGCGTATGCAGCTGAACGGTCAACTTTTGTAGGATCCTTACCAGAGAATGCACCGCCGCCGTGGCGAGCATATCCGCCGTAAGTATCAACGATGATTTTACGGCCAGTCAATCCTGCATCACCTTGTGGTCCGCCGATTACGAAACGGCCAGTTGGGTTGATGAAGTATTTTGTATTTTCATCGATCAATTCTGCTGGTACAACAGGATTGATGACATGTTCTTTAAGATTGCGCTGGATTTGCTCCAGGGAAACTTCTGGGTGGTGCTGTGTTGAAATAACGATTGTATCGATGCGGACAGGCTTGTCGTTCTCATCGTATTCAACTGTTACTTGAGTTTTTCCATCCGGACGAAGGTATGGAAGGATTTCTTCTTTACGAACTAAAGTCAGGCGGCGTGATAGCTTGTGTGCCAATGAAATTGGAAGAGGCATAAGCTCTTTTGTTTCGTTGCATGCAAAACCGAACATTAAGCCCTGGTCTCCTGCACCGATTGCTTCGATCTCTTGATCAGACATTTGTCCTTCACGAGCTTCAAGAGCCTGGTCAACACCCATTGCGATATCGGCAGACTGCTCGTCAATCGAAGTCAATACTGCGCAAGTTTCAGAGTCAAAACCGTATTTAGCGCGCGTATAACCGATTTCCTTAACTGTTTCACGAACGATTTTTGGAATATCTACGTATGTAGATGTTGTGATTTCCCCTGCAACTAGTACAAGGCCTGTAGTAACTGATGTTTCTGCAGCAACACGGGCATTAGCGTCCTTAGCAAGGATCGCATCCAAAATTGCGTCAGAGATCTGATCGCAAATTTTATCCGGATGGCCTTCTGTTACTGACTCAGAAGTGAACAAACGACGTTTTGTTGACATCTGATTTCCTCCCTCATTTATAAAAAATTGATCGAGGCTGTCCCAATACAAACCTCGGTGTGATACGGTACTCATTCCCTATGTAGTATGAAATAAACGCTGAGTTTTTATTAGAAAAATTTGTTTAAACTTCATGCTGAGTTAACTTTTCCTAATCCTACCCATGGGAGCAATGACACCAAAGAAGGCAGATCGACTGCTATTGGTAATAGACCAGCAGACAGAATACAGAAAAAAACAATATAAAAAACCTCTCCATAGCTTGAGGAAAGGTTTTTGCTTTAATCCGCGCCTTTCGCTCTTATCGTTCAAGGGCATTTCCCTTGCGTCAGGTTAGCACCTTTGCCCGAAAAAAACATACCTTTACCAGGCTGTTATTTCTCGTTTGCAGGTTGCTGGGTTTCATTGGGCCTGTCCCTCCACCAGCTCGGGATAAGAGAGTATCCGTTCAAATCAAAATCATAACGAACCTACAAATACATGTCAATCCTTTTCTTCACAAAATGTCGATTCATGCAGAACTTTCCCACTTTAAAGCGCTGGGGGTCTGACCCCCAATGCGTTAGTGTGTTAAAATCCTGGGGTGGAGTTATTTGGTTCTTGCTCCGGCCTTCTTCTATTTATATATACATTTTTGTAAAAGAGGGAATTTTTTCGAGCATTAGTATAGATTAATTAATGTAATGTGCTAAACTAATAGCGAGATGTAAACACTTTCAATATATCAATCTTTTAAAAAGGAAGGTATTCTCGGATGAATGTTGTAGGAATTTCCAATGAACTTTCAGCTTTATTAAAAGGAAGCAATATACAGGTACAGCTATCTGTCCCGCAGCTGGTTGAAAAAGTATTGAATCGCAATGAAGGTCTGTTGACCTCCACAGGTGCAGTAAGAGCTACTACTGGAAAGTACACTGGCCGCTCACCTAAGGATAAATTTATTGTAGAAGAGGAATCGGTAAAGGATAAGATTGACTGGGGCTCTGTCAACCAGCCAATTTCTGAGGAATCCTTTACGAAACTTTATAATAAAGTTTTGAATTTCCTGAAAGAAAAAGAAGAAGTCTTTGTATTTAAAGGCTTTGCTGGTGCAGACAAGAAATACCGCCTTCCTATACAGGTCATTAACGAGTATGCGTGGCACAACTTATTTGCCCACCAATTATTCATTCGCCCGGATGCAGAGGAACTGCTTAGCCATGAAGCGGGATTTTCTGTCATTTCTGCGCCTACCTTCAAAGCTGATCCAAAGGAAGATGGGACAAACTCAGAAACATTTATCATCGTCTCATTTGAGAAGCGCGTCGTACTAATTGGCGGTACAGAATATGCAGGAGAAATGAAGAAATCTATTTTCTCTGTCATGAATTATCTTCTTCCTGAAAACGGCATCCTATCCATGCATTGCTCTGCTAACGTAGGGCGTGAAGGTGATGTTGCCTTGTTCTTCGGATTATCCGGAACAGGAAAAACCACATTGTCTGCTGATACGAACCGCCGATTGATCGGCGATGATGAGCACGGCTGGTCGGCAAACGGTGTTTTCAACGTTGAAGGTGGCTGCTATGCAAAGTGCATCAACCTTTCTAAGGAAAAAGAGCCACAGATTTATGACGCGATCCGCTTCGGTTCTGTCCTTGAAAATGTTGTTGTTAACAGTGAAACGCGCGTTGCTGACTATGATGACAGCTCACTGACGGAAAATACTCGCGCAGCTTATCCAATTCAGGCAATCGATAATATCGTTGAACCAAGTATTGCAGGACATCCGAATACGATTGTATTCTTGACTGCTGACGCCTTTGGAGTGCTGCCTCCAATTGCGAGGCTTACCAAGGAGCAAGCAATGTACCACTTCTTGAGTGGCTATACATCCAAACTTGCAGGAACAGAACGCGGCATCACATCACCACAGGCAACATTCTCTACCTGCTTCGGTTCCCCTTTCTTGCCGCTTGCTGCGACACGCTATGCAGAGATGCTTGGCGAAAAAATCGATGAGCATAACGCGAAGGTATTCCTCGTTAACACAGGATGGACTGGTGGAGAGTACGGAACAGGAAGCCGGATGAAGCTTGCCTTCACACGTGCAATGGTTCAGGCCGCTCTTGAAGGCGAATTGAACAATGTTGAAACAGTGAAGGATGAAATTTTCGGTCTGGACATTCCACTTCACGTACCAGGTGTTCCTGACGATGTTCTTCAGCCAGTAAAAACATGGAGTGACGAGGAAGCTTATTATGCAAAAGCAAACGAGCTTGCGCAGAAGTTCCGTGCAAACTTCAAGAAGTTCTCAAATGTGCCGTCCCAAATTGAAGAAAAAGGCGGACCAACTGGCGGACCAACTGCATAATCTATCTGATAAAAGGCCATTCCTTCGGGAGATGGCCTTTTCCTTTGTTTATAAGTAAAATAAACGCCAAATCGAGCTCACTAAACTAGAGTTGTCTTATACAAGCTCTTATTTTTCCATGCTTTCTGTCCAAAGGATGAAAGTGCGAAAAATAAGGGCTTTTTTGTATTTATTAATTATTTATAGGAATAATATTCCGAGGAGGTTATGACATTGTATTTTCTTTTGAATTCAATTGGAGTTTTAGTTGTACTGGGAATTGTTTATTTACTTTCACCCAATAAACGAAGAATTAAGTGGAAATTCATTTTGTTGTTATTAGTTGTAGAATTTCTGATCACGTGGTTTATGTTATCTACAAAGATAGGAACATGGGTAATTAATCAGATCGCATCTTTCTTCACATGGCTTATTTCATGCGCGAATGAAGGGATATCTTTCGTTTTCCCTTCAGCTATGGCTAATGAATACGTAGATTTCTTTTTTAGCGCCTTGATGCCGATCATCTTCATCATTACTTTCTTTGATATCCTGTCTTATTTCGGTATTTTAACCTGGATTATTGACAAAGTAGGCTGGCTAATCGCGAAAGTGTCCGGTTTACCTAAACTTGAGAGCTTCTTCTCCATCCAAATGATGTTCCTGGGCAACACAGAAGCACTTGCAGTAATCCGTCATCAGCTCGCGGGATTAAGTCAACTTCGTCTGTTGACTTTTGGAATCATGAGCATGAGCAGTATTAGCGGGTCCATCATAGGAGCTTATTTATCAATGGTCCCGGCGACATATGTTTTTGCCGCGATACCGTTAAATTGTTTGAATGCCCTATTGATTGCAAACATGTTAAACCCGGTTGAAGTCAGCAAGGATGAAGATATCGTTTATGTTCCTGAAAAAGGGGAACGAAAGGATTTCTTTTCCACCATCTCCAACAGTATGCTTGTAGGTGGCCGGATGGTTCTTGTCATTGCAGCAATGGTTATTGGTTATGTAGCATTGACAGCTAGTTTAAATGGGATATTAGGATTCTTTGTTGAAGGATTGACCATTCAGAAAATTTTCTCGGTTATTTTTAGCCCATTCGCATACTTGCTCGGATTGTCCGGTAAAGATGCCATGTATGTTGCTCAATTAATGGGCATAAAACTTGCTACAAATGAATTTGTGGCAATGCTCGACTTAAAGGATAAAATTAGCAACTTGGCTCCGCATACAGTGGCTGTAGCGGTGACCTTCCTTACGTCATTTGCCAATTTCAGTACAGTTGGAATGATTTATGGAACATTCAATTCCGTAGTGGATGAAGAAAAATCACACATAATAGGAAAAAATGTTTGGAAGTTACTAGTAAGCGGAATGGCGGTCTCCCTGTTAAGTGCTATGGTTGTTGGGTTGTTCATATGGTAATAATCATCTATTAAGGGGCTGCGTATGCAGCTCTTTTCTTTTGTCTAGCTCTGATAACTTACTGTTGATTTCCGCTACAATCTACAGGATTTAAAAAGTCAACTATGAGCATTAACAGAGCCATTATTTAAGACAGATTTATTTGCCCTCTCTACAACAGTTTGTTAAGGAAAAAAAATAACAGGACACTTATGCCCTGCTAAGAGTAGACAAACTCAGAAAATCAAGTTTGTCTACAGCTTTTTTTATTTAGTTGATCTATAAAATTAGTCTGTTGATTCCATTCCAGGCGCTTGCTTTCCGCGGGGCGTCCGGTGATCCCGCAGGAGTCTTCGCGCCTTCCACTCCATCAACAGGTTTTCAATAACTAATCGGTGACCTGTTGTCAACTAACTAAGCAGGGCACTTATGCCCTGCTTAGTTAGTTGAATTTAACGCGACTAATTGATACGTAAGTGTTGTCGTATTTTCTGTCCACTCGACTTTTTGAATGACGCCGGTTCCTGTCAAGTCACCCTCGATCGTCTTTTTCACTTCCAGTGGAATGTCAATTGGATAAAGCCTGTAGCCTTCCTTTTTCAAAGAGAAGAAATTGTTTTCGAGCCGCTGCTCCCGGCCCTTTGTCACGATCATTGTATTCAACTCTAATGGCATCCCCATCGTTCTCGCTCCTCTTCATAATCACTTATAATTTCATTTTATCATTGTTGAGATTGTGTTTTCATCCAATTCGTTAAGTCAGCAACTACTTTCCTGTTCATCACTGGAGGAAAGTAGTGTGTATATTCATCAAAATACCAGCTTTGCACGGGCTTGTCCAATTCCTTCAGCCTTTTCTCAATGCGATAAGAATGTTCTATCGAAACATTATGGTCTTTCCTGCCATGAATCAGCAGAACTGGAGCCTTGAGATTTTCAATTTCATACAAAGGTGTCCTGAATTTATACCTCCGCGGATACTTCGTCGGTGTTCCCCCAATTACCCGCTTCATCATCCTTCGCATGTCTTTTCTTTCTACATACGTTAAAAACATATCGGTTACACCGCCCCACGTCACAACGGAAGCAGCCTCAGGAAATTTGATGCCGGTCAGCAAGGCCATCAAGCCTCCGCGAGAAAAGCCGAAGATATGGATTTTCTCTACCCATGGCAAGGACTGAAGCAGCTTGAAACCTGCGAAGGCATCAACCCGGTCCTCGCCGCCAAAATCCTCGTCACCTTCTCCTCCCTGATTGCCACGATAAAATGGAGCAAAAACCGTAAATCCTTCGGAAGCAAATTGAGCAATCCTTGCCGGCCGAACTTTACCGACGTTTTTAATACCGCCTCGCAAATAAAGAAAGCCATCTGTCCCGCTCCCGTCCACAGGTTTTGCCAAAAGCCCCTTTACCCTTAATCCCCCAGCATTATAAGTGATCATCTCCAGCTCGACAGCAGGGTTTGGGGATGGAAATTTATATGCTGATATGATTTGTCCATCCTTATCCAACATTCTCACTCCTCTAATATGAAATTTTTTCATTTTTGCCACTGGGCATTCACACATTTTTTCCCGTTTCATACGATATCGTAAGTTAAAAATCAGCCCATTTATTAGGAGGCATTTATATGAAAAATTGGTTAAAAGCCGGTTTTGCTTTATTGTTGATTGCTGTACTTATTATACCTCTTGCAGCTTGCGGTAAAGACAAGGTACAGACCGTCAAGGTTGCAGAAGTAACACGTTCGATTTTTTACGCTCCTCAATATATTGCCCTTGAAAAAGGATTTTTTGAGGATGAAGGTTTAAAAGTTGAACTGACTACCACATGGGGCGGCGACAAAACCATGACAGCAGTCCTTTCCAACGCTGCAGATGTGGCCCTCGTTGGATCTGAAACATCCATCTATGTGTATGCACAGGGTTCCAATGACCCAGTCATCAACTTTGCCCAATTGACACAGACAGATGGCACGTTCCTCGTATCAAGAAACAAGATTGATAATTTCTCTTGGGATCAGCTCAAAGGATCTACGTATCTTGGACAGCGTACAGGCGGGATGCCGCAAATGGTGGGCGAATTCGTACTCAAGAAGCACGGAATCGATCCTAAATCAGATTTGGAAATGATCCAAAATATTGATTATGCGAATATTCCTAACGCCTTCGCATCTGGAACAGGAGACTTTGTCCAGCTTTTCGAGCCAACTGCAAGTTTGTTTGAAAAAGAAGGCAAAGGTCATATTGTTGCTTCATTCGGAACGGAGTCCGGTCATGTTCCTTATACCACATTTATGGCAAAGCAAAGCTATATGAAGAAAAACCCTGAAACAATCGAGAAGTTCACTCGTGCCATTTACAAGGCTCAGCAATGGGTAGAGACTCACAGTGCCAAAGAAACCGCTGAAGCAATCCAGCCTTATTTCAAAGATACAGAACTTGCGTTAATCGAAACAGTAGTAGAAAGGTATAAGAGCCAGGGATCATTCGCAACAGATCCAATACTTGATGAAGAAGAATGGAATAACCTGCAGGACATCATGGATAAAGCAGGAGAACTTCCTAAGGAAGTCGGCCACAAAACTCTAGTGAATACAGAGATTGCAGGAAAAGTCATGAAATAACACAGGAGGTTGCAGCCAAATGGACTTTTTGACATTAAGGGGAATCCATCACACATATTTTACAAAAACTTCTGCTGTCACTGCATTGAATGATATTTCACTCGATGTCCAGGAAGGGGAATTTGTCTCCTTCCTGGGTCCGAGCGGCTGCGGCAAAACAACGCTGCTCTCAATCATTGCAGGGCTGATTGAACCGACAGATGGTCAGATCGCACTTGAAGGAAAATCAGTTAAGGATGCTGCTGAAAAAACAGGCTATATGTTGCAGCAGGATTATTTGTTTCCATGGAAGACGATCGAAGAAAACATCTTTCTCGGCTTGAAAATAAGCGGCACATTAAATGAATCCAGAAAAAAAGACGTCTTGAACCTGCTGGGGCAAATGGGATTAGGTAACGTCGAATCCCTCTATCCTAAACAGCTTTCAGGCGGAATGCGCCAGCGTGTGGCCCTAGTCAGGACACTAGCGACGGAGCCAAAGCTGCTCATGCTTGATGAACCTTTTTCCGCATTGGATTACCAAACAAAACTAAAGCTAGAGGATCTGGTCGCAAGTACTTTCAAAGCATTTGAGAAAACTGCAATCCTTGTAACTCATGATATTGGGGAAGCGATAGCGATGAGCGACAGAATCTTTCTATTCTCACCTCGGCCAGGCAGATTGCACAAAACCTTCACCATTCCAGAAGAGTTACGAACTCTTCGGCCGTTTGAAGCAAGGAACCACCCTTTATACAATGAATTATTCCAGCTGATATGGAAGGAGTTGGAATCCCTTGAACCAGAAGAATACTGAACTCCTTCACAAGCAATATTTAAAAGATATACGGCGTGAAAAAAATATCGTACGTATTTATCAGCTTCTAATATTTGTTGCTTTCTTCGCTTGCTGGGAAGCAGCTAGTCAATATAAGTGGATTGATCCACTCCTTTTCAGCTCTCCCTCAAAGATCTGGAACTTGCTTATCGAGAAAACACTGGATGGATCACTTGCAGTGAACATTGGGGTAACACTGGCAGAAACTGTTTTGGGCTTTATCCTCGGAACGCTAATGGGTACTGTTCTTGCAGCGCTTTTGTGGTGGTCACCCATTCTTTCAAAAATTTTGGATCCATATCTGGTCGTGCTCAACTCAATGCCCAAAGTAGCACTTGGCCCGATATTAATCGTAGCCCTCGGCACTAACTTATCCTCCATCGTGGCAATGGGTGCGATTATCTCAATCATTATTACCACAATTGTTGTTTATACTGCATTTAAAGAAGTCGATCCCAATTACTTGAAGGTATTGCAGACATTCGGAGCAACGAGAACACACTGCTTCCGTGAAGCGATCCTGCCTGCCTCGTTCCCGACCATCATTTCAACTCTGAAGGTCAACGTCGGACTTTCATGGGTAGGGGTCATTGTCGGAGAATTTCTGGTCTCCGCGCGAGGGCTTGGATATATGATTATCTACGGTTTTCAAGTTTTCAACTTCACGTTAGTATTCCTGTCTCTGTTCGTCATAGCCGTATTCGCAACACTTATGTATCAGCTTGTCGAGCTGCTGGAAAAAAGGCTTATTAAAAATAACCAGTAACTAAACAACCGGGCAGCTCTGTCCGGTTTTGTTATTTGGCAATATTAAATTAGACTGTTGATTTCCACTCGAGGCACTCGCTTTCAGTGGGGCGTCAGGTGCTAAAAATTAACATTCACCTTTTTTAAAAAACGCCAATGCTCAAGTAATACCCCTTCACTTATTTCAAATCAAACTTCTCCTCTAAAAACTCCAGGCTCCTTTTTACCACATGATCTTTCATAATAAAACTGTATTCATCCTTCATCCTTTCAGTAAGCAGATCTCCGTTTACCAGGACGGGTCCTGCTGTTTCAAGGTAATCATCCTGAAGGACAAGTTCTACTACTTCGCCATAGAAAATCCGCTTTACAAAAGATTCTGCTAAATCGGCTACCTTGTATTCTCCAATGCTGACAAGGTTCCCTAATATGGCACCTGTTTCCTCGATAACCTCACGGCGGGCAGCATCTTCAAGGGTTTCCCCTTCCTCTACTTTTCCGCCAGGAAACTCAAGCCCTCTATTGCTGTGCCTGGTCAGCAGCCATTCATCGTTATATCTGCAAATTACAAGGATATGTCTTGGTCTTTTATCAAAGACGTTTTCCTCGAAAGCAAGGGTGACTTCCACTCCATTCACATCTGTAAAGTTCTCCATTATATAATCTCTCCCGACTATAACATGTCTATATTATAAGGAATAATGCCCGAGGGGTGAAACAAAATGAATAAACCGCAGGCTATTGCCTGCGGCCACATGAGCTTCTATTCTTCGGGAAGGATTCCCATGCTTTCTATATGCTTCTTTGCTTCTTCGTCCCCGAGCTTGTAGATCATTCCATATGCTTGAACCAGGAGTCTGTCCAAAGCGTCATTTTCTCTGTCATAATGATATTGAACATATGGCACATGCGATCTCATGAAATCCTGCCATCCAGTCGAATAGCTTTGTTCAAAAATCTCTCTTAACCCTGTTATTTCTTCGTCACTAGCTTCAATTTTAAAATTCCATGGAGAGGCAGTCGATACGCTCGAAATTTCACCTTCACTAATATTTATATAGTACGTTTTTTTGCCTTCTGGCATGTGGCTCACCTCATGGATATCGTTCCCTGCCTGCATATTTGTTTATACTGAATAACTTAAAAATTATTTATTTTTTCAGTCCGCTGATTACTTTTCAAGCTGGTATTATGTTAAAATGAAAACCAAATACAGAGATAGATGAAGGATTGATCCTCAGGAAAATACTTCAATTTTAAGGCATATTTTTTCCTTTCGAGGGTATTTAATAATATAAGACACAAATGTTAGGGACGAAAGAATGAGAGGTGAAATGAATTGAAACTTATTGATGAGCTATACGAGCTATATCGCAACAAATTGACCGGTGATGAAGAGGATATTGATATGCTGGCTTTTGCCTTTCTTGAGGAAATGAGCCGCGAAGACTTGTTAAAAATTATACAAGACCTCGATAAGCAGGAGCTTTATGATTTGATGGGCCTTTATTTAATCGAGAGCTTAAAAGGAAAGTTTGCTCAGGATGATTTCGGGGCTCGTTCAGTCAACTCATATCCCTCACGCAATATTCATTGACCTTATCTTGTAATAGACCATACATACGCAGCCGGCTCCCAGCCGGTTTTTTTTTAGGCTCTTCTAACTTACCTGCTAATTTCGGCTCCAATTATTCACCTTCTGCTTCAATCAGAGTACTTAAGAATAACAATGGGCTTTTACACAGGCATTTCAGAAAAATAAACACAAAAAACTGGCCAAATGGCCAGTTTTATTTTTATCCAAGATAAGCCTTGAACATCCACATATGCTTACGAAGGCTCTTTTTAACTTCAGTCAGCATGTCGGCTGTAGCTGAGTCCTCTTCCTGTTCAGCAACTTCGATGCCTTGCTGAAGTTCTTCCACTAGATTCGAGAAATCGTCATGCAATTGGCTTACCATGTCTTCTTCCTTTTCATTCCCTTTTGCTTCTTTGATTGAAGACATTTCCAGACATTCTTTTAGGGTTGCCACTGGCTTTCCTTCAAGAGCAAGGATTCTTTCAGCAAACTCATCTATGATCATGCCTGCTTCATTATATAACTCTTCAAATTTCACATGCAGAGTAAAGAAGTGACGTCCTTTCACATACCAATGATAGTTGTGAAGTTTAGTGTACAGGACAGTCCAGTTTGCTACCTGCTGATTAACTGCTGAAATAACATCTTTTTTTGCCATAATAGTTCATCCTCCTCATGCTTGTATATTCCCCTGCCGCCACAATTAAAAACATAGAACCAGCAACTTTTTTCCTATGGCAGAAAAGAACATGCTACAATAATTTTGAAGCAAAGGAGGCATTTTTATGTATACAGTTTTAATGATCTCAGTCATCATCGTCATCATCGTTTTGGTGTTAAGCGTTGTGACTACATCTAAAGCCTATAAATTTAAACATACCGTCGACCCTGCCGAATCAGTAGATCAAAACAGCATCAATCCAGAAGCTTCCAAAGCGCCAGCAGATGAAACTGAAGGTAAAAATAATTAAAGGAGCTGGTATCAGCTCCTTTTAGACTGTTCGCAGAAAATATGATATGTTTCTCCATAAGAAAGGAGCATAACGATGCTAAAAAAAGCCTTGATCGGTATAATCCGATTTTATCAGGTTGTCATTTCACCATTAAAACCGCCAACCTGCCGCTTCTATCCTACCTGTTCCCATTACGGCCTCGAGTCAATCAAGAGATTCGGCCCTGTAAAAGGCGGATGGCTTACGATTGTCCGCATCCTGAAATGCCAGCCATTCCATCCAGGCGGAATGGATCCAGTCCCGGATGAATGGCCGTCAAGGAAGAAGATTAAGCCTCATAACCATTGATGACCTGATCCAGCCTGCCAGTTGCCGGATCGATTACCAGTCCATGGACTGGTATGTCTTTGGGCATTAATGGATGGTTTTTGACGATATCAACACTATGAGAAACACTGTCCTTTACATTGTCGAAGCCATGCAGCCATTCTGTTACATCTATTCCTGAATAATTTAACGTACCAAATGTTTCTTCTGAAACACCTCGTTTTTTCATTTCATCAATGACTACATCGGGCTTCATCCCGCTCATTCCACAATCGTAGTGACCAATGATGGCAACCTCTTCAGCCTTAAGCTGATATACAGCCACCAGCAAGCTCCTCATGATACTGCCAAATGGATGCATGATCAGTGCACCGGCATTCTTCACGATTTTCACGTCTCCATTCTTGAGATTCAAAGCTCTTGGCAAAAGTTCAACTAATCTTGTGTCCATGCATGTTAAAATCACCATTTTTTTATTCGGGAATTTCGTGGTGGTAAACTCTTCATATTTCTTTTCTGCTACGAATTTTTCATTATACGTTAGGATTTCTTCAAGCATTTTCATCATAACTACTCCTTTAAAAAAATTCTCTCATTTATAGGATACCGCAAACCGTCCTCTACCCCAAATTTTTTACTTGCATTTACTTCAAACATTTTGTAAGATACAAAGGGTAAATCGTAACCATTACGAATTAATAAATTCACACTTGAATTAGTAAACTAATATTGCTAAAAACTCCGTTTCTAAATCGTAATGAGTCCGTTTTAATAATCAGGGGGCTTTAATAATGAAAAGAACTGCTTTAATTTTTTCCATATTCATCATCCTCGGCACTTTTTTAAGCGGCTGCGGAAAAGAGTCGACAGATTCAAAAAAGGAAAATGGAAACCTGCTGCAGGTTTATACAACTGTTTACCCGCTTCAATATTTTGCTGAACAAATTGGCGGTGAGTATGTCAATGTTGAAACCATTTATCCGCCTGGATCTGATGAGCACACATTTGAACCTTCGCAAAAGGATATGATGGCGCTCGCTGATGCAGACTTATTTTTATACGTTGGACTTGGGCTTGAGGGGTTTGTTGATAAAGCCAGCAAAACTTTGGAGAATGAAGATGTCAAAATGGTGCCTGTTGGCGAAGAATTACATTTAGAGGAAGCCGGCCATGAAGATGAAGCTGCAACTGAAGACCATGACAGCCACGAAAATGGCAGCCAAGATGGTCACGGACATGGCGATGTCGATCCGCATGTCTGGCTTGATCCAATTTACGCAAATGAACTAGCTTTAGTTATTAAAAATCAATTGGCAGAACAAATGCCAGAGCAAAAAGAAACTTTTGAAAAAAATTACTCAGAGCTATCAGGCAGACTTAAAGCTCTTGACCAGCAATTTGCCGATGTTGTTGATTCGGCAAAACGGAAAGAAATCATCGTAGCCCACTCAGCATACAGCTATTGGGAGAAACGATACGGCATTGATCAAATTAGCATCTCTGGACTTTCAACGACGAATGAGCCGTCACAAAAGGAACTTCAAAAATTAATAGCTCACGCTAAAGACGAAAAGATAATATATGTTTTAAAGGAACAAAACTTTGAATCCAAACTGGCGAAGATGGTCCAGGAGGAACTAGACGCAAAATCGATGACTCTTCATAACCTTGCAGTACTAACGGATGAAAACATAAAAAACAAAGATACGTACTTTACATTGATGGAAGACAATATTGCGACATTAAAGAAAGCATTAAATGAATAATTTGTGAAAGCCTCCCTTTTTGGGAGGTTTTTTTATTGTCTTAAATGGAATTGATTACATATTTTTCCGAGTAATGAAGAAAATAGTGAAATGCATAAATGCGAAAGGAAGATGAACGATGGATGATATATTAATCGCACGCTCACTGTTTGGAACCACGATGGGTTTCCATATCATTAACGCAACTATAGGTGTGGGACTGCCGTTGATGATTCTTGCTGCTGAGCTGTTATACCAAAGAACGAAAGACGTTGATTATGCGGTCATGGCTAAAAGATGGACGAAGGCATTCGCTGTCACTCTTGGAGTCGGCATTCCTACTGGTACAATCGCCGGGGTGCAGCTTTCGCTCTTATGGCCTGGTTTTATGGAGGTCATTGGGAGGGTAATGGCATTGCCCTTCCAAATTGAAATTTATGCTTTTTTCGTTGAAGCCTTATTTATGTCCATATACGTTTATGCTGCAGATCGAATTGCTCCGTGGATGCGGATTGTCAGCCTTTCACTTGTAGCACTTGGGGCCCTTGCTTCTGCAGTGCTTATTACTAACGTCCACGCGTTCCAGGGGACTCCTGCTGGATTCAGGATCGAAAACGGTGAGCTTGTTGACATTGACCCATGGGCTGCATTCTTCAATCCAAGCTTTGGAGTAACCGCTGTTCATGTCGTTTTTACCGCTTATATGACAGGAGCCTTTATCATTGCCACCGTTGCGGCCTATAAGATGCTGAAAACAGATTTCGGTTCAAAGCTGTACAAGTTTCATCATAAAGCATTGATGGCAAGCTTGATGATTGGCGGTGTCTTTTCCATCCTGACAGCCGTTAATGGCCACGCGGCTGCTCAATACCTGCACGAATACCAGCCTGAAAAGCTCGCGGGAGCAGAAGGACTTTTTGAAACGCAAAAATACGCTCCTCTGGCAATCGGCGGAATCACAGACAGGGAGACGGAATCCGTAAAATGGGGAATTGAGATTCCCTGGGCCCTAAGCTTCCTTGCAGGAAATTCATTTGAGACAGAAGTGAAAGGGCTTAATGACTTCCCGGAAGAACATTGGCCTCCGCTCTTCATCCATACTTTATTTAACGCAATGGTCGGTGTTGGGATGCTGCTGATTACTCTCTCCATGATTGCGTTTGCCTGGAATAAGCTATTGAAAAAAGAGAAGTTCCCTCGCTTTTTAATGTTGTTATTTGTATTATCAGGTCCGCTTGCGATACTCGGAATTGAATTCGGCTGGATTTTTGCCTGTACCGGAAGACAGCCGTGGAATATTTACCATGTCTTAACGACTGAGGATTCAGCAACAACAGCGACAAATCTGGGCATCCTGTTTGTGCTATTTGCCGCAGTGTATGTATTGCTTGGTGTTATGGAGATTATCGTCCTTCGCTACTATTTTCGTAAAAATACAGTCGCGGATGATCTAAACAGAGCACATCAAAAGGAGATTCCTCTGTATGGGTCAAACACGTGAAAGGGTTGAAAAGATGTGACTGATGCTCTTACTGCCATAACCGTCTTATGGGGATTCGTTTTTATTTATGCCGTGATGGCAACGATGGATTTCGGAGCAGGCTTCTGGTCGATGATTTACATCAATAAAACGAAGACAAAGGCAACGAATATCGCCAACCGCTATTTGTCGCCAACATGGGAAGTAACCAATACTTTCATTGTTGCTCTCGTTGTCGCTGTGTATAGTATGTTTCCAAAGGCAGCTTACACGCTAGGAACTGTGCTGCTGATTCCTGGAAGCATGATTTTGCTGCTGCTGTCTGTCAGAAGTGCTTTCCTTGTTTTTTCAAACATAGCGGAAGATTATCGCAAGGTGCTCACTTATATTTCTGGAATATGCGGCATCCTCATACCCGGCTTGTTAATTAGCGTTTTGCCGATCACTCATGGCGGGTTCGTCGATTTTGCTGATGGTTCCCAGAACTTAAATCTGGTCAGACTGTTCAGCAGCCCAAATGAATATGCCTTTATTGGATTCGCCGTCAGCAGCACCTTGTTCCTTTCCTCCCTCCTGCTTGCGGATTATTCTAAAGCATCCGATGAAATCTCTGCTTATTATGTATATCGGAGGGATGCGTTAATTCTTGGGCCAATATCGCTCATGATGGCTTTTTCAATCATGCTTACATTAAGAAATGAAGCACAATGGATTTACACGAAAATGATGGAAGATCTTAACATCTTGGTTGCTTCTGTGGTAATGTTCATAATCGGCGGATTTGCCCTTGTTTTACCATCCATCGGCAAGAAAAAGCTGCGAGGCATGCCTAGACTGGCGGTTATCATGATTACCCTTCAATATCTTGCGGCAAGTTATGTTTACGGAAAAGCACATCTGCCCTATATCGTGTATCCAGAGGTTACCATCCAGTCAGCGTTCACTGATCCTAATTCCTTTAGGGCCGTGTTTACGACATATATCGTCGGTTTCCTGATTCTTTTCCCTGGGTTCATCTACTTCTGGAGTCTTTTCATGCAGGATAAGCGATATTTAAGACAGAAAAAAGTAAAAGAACAATCCTGATTTACTGCCTATTTTTAGCTCGAATAGGCATGCAGTGAAATCTGCATGCTAATGTTGTATCAACCAAAAAAGGAGTGGTACAACATGGCGAAGGATGTATTATGTGAGGTAAATAACTGTCAATATTGGAAGAACGGCAATCGTTGCAGTGCAGATCAAATATACGTTGTCAGCCATACCGGCGAAACAGCGGACAGCACCAGGGAAACCGACTGCCATACGTTTGAGCCATTAGAGTAGCTCAATCTAAAAAAAGACAAAAAACACCCCTATTGCAGGGGTGTTTCCTTCTTTTTTATGCTTCAAGGCTTGCCATTGGCCCAAAGAATTCGAAGTGAATTCGATCATCAGTAACTCCAAGCTCTTTTAAGGAAGCGTTAACCGATTTCATGAATGGAACTGGTCCACAGAAGTAAAAATCTGCTTGATCAAGATTCACATTTTCCTGCAGCCATTCCTTCGTTACATATCCTACTGCGTCGAAGCTGTTGTTCAGGCGATCTTCTTCTGTCGGTGCATCATAGAATACGAATGAATTTACTTTTGCTTTTTCAGCTGTTGCTGCAACTTCATCCTTTAACGCATGGACCTTTCCATTTGCAGCCGCATGGACGAAAGTCACTTCTCTTTCCGGCTGAAGATTTGCCACAGTGTTCAGCATGCTGACCATTGGAGTCAAGCCCACACCGCCGCTAAGCAGCACAACTGGTGACTTTTTCTCACTATCCAGGAAGAAATCGCCCGCTGGAGCACTAATATTCAGGATTTCTCCTTCCTCCACATTGCTGTGCAGATAATTGGATACCTTGCCGTCTGGAGTTTGCAGACCAGTTTCTTTTTTCACACTGATACGGTAGTAGCCTTTTCCTGGTGCATCAGACAGGCTGTACTGGCGGATATGCGTAAACTCTTCTCCTTCGACCTCAAGCTTAACGCTGATATACTGTCCAGGTTTAAAATCAGCGATTGCTGTTCCATCAACTGGCTTTAGGTAGAATGAAGTGATGACTTCACTTTCCTCAATCTTGTTAGCCACAATGAATGGACGGAAACCATCCCAGCCGCCTATTTGATTCGCAGCAGCATCATACATTTCCGCTTCCACAGAAATAAAGGCGTCTGCAATCACACCATATGCTTCTGCCCAGGCATTGATAATTTCATCCGTTGCTGCTTCGCCAAGCACTTCTTTGATTGCAAGCAGCAAATGCTTCCCTACGATTGGATAATGCTCCGGCTTGATTCCTAAGCTGCGGTGCTTATGTGCGATTTGATTTACAACCGGAAGGATTGCTTCTAGGTTGTCTATATATTTTGCAGCGGCATAAACAGTCCCAGCCAATGCCCTTTGCTGTCTGCCCTGCTTTTGATTAGCATGGTTAAAAATATTAAGAAGTTCTGGGTGGTTTTCGAACATAGTTTTGTAAAAAACAGTCGTGATTTGTTCACCATGAACTTCTAGTACAGGTACGGTAGATTTGATGATTTCAATCGTTTTTGCGTTTAGCATTCCATACACTCCCTTATGTCTAAATCAATTTTGCAGAGGTGTTAACCTCATTCCCATAGTGATTATATAAAATTAAAAGTAGAGAGTAAGTGATGCAAATCACACTATCGCAAAATAGTTAATTAGGGCTAATTTTAAATAAAACACAGCACCGTAAAAAACAGTGCTGTTATCCTAAAATATAATTTTTTCTTCGAAAATCGTTACTTCCTTCAGGCGCTTCCTGTTAAGTTCAAAACCAATTCCCGGACGATCCGGCAAATTAATGAAACCGCCATTGACTTTAATTTCAGGATCAATAATATCTTCTTCCCAATATCGGTCAGAACCTGAAATATCTCCTGGAATTGTGAAACCAGGCAAGGTTGCCAGGGCAAGATTATGGGCTCGCGAAATTCCGAATTCGATCATACCGCCGACCCAGACAGGAATCTCCTTCACTGCACAAAAATCATGGATCCTCTTTGCTTCTCGTAAACCGCCAACCCGTCCAATTTTTATATTAATTACTTTGCAGCTTCCTAACTCGACTGCTTTTCTTGCATCATCAAAGGTTACGATGCTTTCATCAAGACAAATTGGCGTTGAAATTTGTGACTGGAGCTTTGCATGGTCAACAATATCATCATATTCAAGTGGCTGCTCAATCATCAGCAGCCCATATTCATCGAGAGCCTTAAGGCGCTCTACATCTTCTAATGTATAGGCGGAGTTCGCATCAGCCATTAATGGCAAATCCGGAAACTTCTTTCGAAGCCCTGCGATATACTGAATGTCATTTTCCGGGCTGATTTTCACTTTTACACGATTATAGCCCTTTTCTAAATAGCTTTCTATCTGAGTGATCGCAGCAGACAAATTAGGATTTCCAACGACAACTCCAGAAGGAATGGTGTCGACCGTCCCGCCAATCAACTTTGATAATGGCTTACTTTCCCGCTTTGCCTGCAGATCCCATAAGGCTGTTTCAATCGCCGCCTTTGCCATATGGTTTCTTCTGATTGAACTGAACAAAGCAAAGGCTTCCTCAGCATGGGCAATCCCTTTTTTCTTGATTAGGGGGATGATAAAATCCTTAAGTACATGCCAGGATGTCTGAACTGTTTCTTCTGTATACCAAGGCGAGGAAAAGGCAACTCCTTCACCGTAACCGCTGACACCATCATTTCCTTCCACTTCAACGATCATTGCTTCCCTTTCGTCTACTGTGCCTAAATGGGTTGCAAATGGCTGTTTCAATGGCATTTTTATCAAAGATAACTTGACTGACTTAATATTCATGGCCGCTCCAATTCCAGCCACTCCCGCAGCTTTCGCCTTAACAATTTTTTTGCTGCATTCCTGGGCAGGCTGTCGACAATGATGATTTTTTTCGGAAGCTTATACTTTGCAAGCTTGTGCCGGCAAAGCTCGAGTAATTCTTGCTCTAAAATTTCAAATCCATCCTTCTTAACAATAAACGCAACCGGAACCTGTCCCCATTGCTCATCCTCTGCTCCGATCACACCTGCATCCGCAACACTTTGATGAGAAAGCAGTACACCTTCAATCTCAGCAGGGTAAATGTTTTCACCGCCTGAAATAATCAAATCCGAACGACGATCAAGGACATAGAGAAATCCATCATTGTCCAAATAGCCGATATCTCCTGTATATAGCCATTGATTACGAATCTTTTCTGCTGTTTCATCATCTCTGTTAAGATAGCCAATCGTAACATTCGGCCCTTTGACGATGATTTCTCCTTCAGCTCGAGGAGGAACTTCATTCCCATCCTGGTCAACAATCATAATCTGGTTCGGAAATAATGCTTTACCTGCTGAACCTAACCGTTCAATGCTGTATTCTGGTGACAGCGTTGCGAACTGTGAGGATGTTTCTGTCATGCCGTAAGTTTGAAATACAGGAATCTGCTTTTCAAGACAGTTCTCGAGCATTGGAAGAGGTGCTGGTCCGCCCCCAAGCAGCATGCACCTGAAGCTTTCAGGCAGCTTTTCCCCGCCCAGCTCATTTAGGATTCTCCTAAGCATGGTACTGACGACCGACATCACCGTAATTTTTTCTCTGTGAATATCTTCTATAGCCTTTCGTTCATCAAAAGTGTTGTGGAGAATCACTGCCATACCATAAATCTGGCTTCTCATTAAAATAGAGTATCCGCTGATATGGAAGATCGGCACAGTACAAAGCCATTTATCCTGTTCATGTAAGCCGAGATTAAGAGCTGATGCTGTCGCACTCCACCAATGATTTCCGTATGTCTGCATGACGCCCTTCGGATTACCCGTTGTTCCAGACGTATACATAATCGTTGTGACATCATGCAGGTCGAATTCCTCGAGGATGACCAGATCCGCGCTTTCTATCTGATTGAGCTCATCTGTACTGATTGATCGCAAATTAATGTTAATGGAATCAGCTTTAGGCGTAAAACCCTCTTCATAAAGGAGCAAATCTGCTGCTGAGTCTTTCAGCTGCCATGATAATTCCTCGGCTGTAAGACGATTGTTCAGAATAACCGTACGGACTCCAGCCATTTGCAATGCATATAAAATAATTGCTGAATCTGCCTGATTAGAAAAGAGTACAGCTGCTGTAGATCCAGTAGCCAAACCAAGGGCAGCAAGCTTTCCGGTAATCTCCTTCGCCTTTTCAAAAACTTCTTTAAACGAATATGTATGTCCTTCAAAAATTAATGCTTCACGATCAGGAGTCAACTCTGACCGTTTTTTCAGCCAGTTTGGGATCGATTCTCCCATTTTGCTACCACCTCTTTGATTTCACTTACTCACAAGCTTTGCATATTTACTACATACAGGACGATAGATTTGCTTATCACAAGTGCATTTATACGAAAACAGCCTGATGGGATATCCATCAAGCTGTTTTTTATTACGTTTAAAATAGACAAAGAATCAAGGGAACCTTGGGAACTGGCCAAAGTCTGGTTTGCGCTTTTCTTTGAAAGAATCGCGTCCTTCCTTTGCTTCGTCAGTTGTGTAATAAAGCAAGGTTGCGTCGCCTGCCAACTGCTGAAGGCCAGCAAGTCCATCTGTATCAGCATTCATTGCTGCTTTCAGGAAGCGGAGTGCTGTAGGGCTCTTTTCAAGGATTTCTTCACACCACTTGATTGTTTCTTCTTCAACCTGGTCAAGAGGCACAACCGTATTTACAAGGCCCATATCAAGTGCTTCCTGAGCATTGTACTGGCGGCAAAGGAACCAGATTTCGCGTGCTTTTTTATGGCCAACGATTCTTGCTAGATAGCCAGAACCATAACCAGCATCGAAGCTTCCTACTTTAGGTCCAGTCTGTCCAAAAATCGCATTGTCAGCTGCAATCGTTAAATCGCATACAACGTGAAGGACATGTCCGCCGCCGATTGCATAGCCTTTTACCTGAGCAATAACCGGCTTGGGAATAACACGGATTAAACGCTGAAGATCAAGAACATTCAAACGAGGGATCTGGTCTTCACCAACATACCCGCCATGTCCGCGTACCTTTTGGTCTCCTCCTGAACAGAATGCATCATCTCCAGCACCTGTTAGAACAATAACTCCAACGCTGGAATCATCACGTGCATAAGCAAAAGCATCAATCAGTTCCATTACCGTTTTTGGACGGAATGCATTGCGCACTTCTGGGCGATTAATGGTAATTTTAGCGATACCATTATATGTTTCATAAAGAATATCTTCATACTTGCGTTCTGAAACCCATTCTACTGTCATCAAGACAACCTCCTATTTATGTATTCGACAAAAACTCACTTACTATTGTACCAAATTTTTCAGGTTCTTCCACATGAATTGCATGGCCGCAATCTTTTATCGACAAATGCTTGGCATTTGGAAGCTTTGAAGCCATTTCTTCTGCAATGTTACAGAACTTTGTATCCATTGTCCCTGTTACCAGTAATGTTTCAAAATTAAAGCCCGGCAGCTTGTCCCACCATGAAGGCTGCGCCCCGGTCCCCATCCCACTCAGGCTGTTAGCGAGGCCGACGAGGTTATTTTGGAGCCTTTGACTCCTTATTTGTTCCCTTACTTTGGCAGGCAAATTCAATTGTGATTGAAAGAGCGGAATCGATTCCCAATAATCAATGAAGTTTTCCAATCCTCCCTCTTCTATCTTTGAGGCTAGATTGTAGTCCTGCTGAATTCTAGCATTCTTCTCCGATTCATTTTTTAGTCCAGGGGTCGTACTTTCCAGCACCAGTTTCCTCACCATTTCAGGAAAGAGGCTGGCAAAGGTAATGGCCACTCGCCCACCCATTGAGTACCCTAACAAATCCGTTTTCTCGATTCCCATCTCATCCAGGAGAACCTTCAGATCATTTGCGGCCCTCACGATATCGTATCTGTCTGCCATTTCAGGCGAGTCTGTTTGACCATGACCAATCAAATCCACCATCAACTGAAGGGAGTGTTTTCCCCATATAGGACAAAACGGCTTCCATGTAGAAGCCGCGCCTGTAAAACCATGAAGCAACAGCAGTGGAAAACCATCTCCGCACTTCTCGACATTATATCGGACGCCGTTTATCATGGTTTTCATTGATTGTCACCTTTTAGCATTAAAGTTATTTCCCGGGAAACAGATTTCCACAAATCTCGATGTTCAGTCAGGTTTCGATCCCTCATTGTCTGGATTTCCACCACTTTCAAACCACTTATATTTTGATTTTGAACGAAAACCTTTGCAAAATGATCCCAGTCTTTTATTACATCAAATTTCCCGTTATACATTTCGACAACATGGCTAAAATCAAGATCCAGTGGTGTGCCAAACAGCCTTTCAAAATGCTTCGGCTCATTTGCTTGCGGAAGAAATGAAAAAATTCCGCCGCCATTATTATTAATCAATAAAATATTGATGTTTAGGTTATACATTTTAGCTGCCATTAATCCATTCAGGTCATGGTAAAAAGTAAGATCTCCAAGCACGAGATAGCATGGCTGCGAAACGCTTGCCACCCCAAGTGCTGTCGAAACAATCCCATCAATGCCATTTGCTCCTCTGTTTGCCATCACTTTGATCTTCTTTTCATTGAAAAAGAAGAATGAATCAAGGTCACGGATTGGCATACTGTTGCCGACAAAAAGCGTTGAGCCTTCCGGAAGCATCTCAGCAAGCTGATGGAATAGCTTTCCTTCACTTAATTCTTCCACCTCTGAAACGGTGGACAATTGTTCCTTGGCAATGTTATTTGCGGCACGCCATGTCTCAAGATATGCTGAATCGTTAGCAGATCCGATAGAGTTGCGCATCTTCCTGCAAAAAACCGTTTCGTCACAATATAACATGTCAGAAGCAACCATCGATGGCTCCCGCCAGCCTGCGCCGCCATCAATTACAACTTGGCGGGCATTTCGGTTTTCTTTTATAAAAATGGTCAATGCTTTCGAAATCGGCATAGCTCCAAAGCGGATGATCAAATCAGGCTTCAATGATTCCTTGGCATCCTCATTCCTTAAAAATGCATCATAGGCATCGATTATATAGCTGCTATCATGTTCCCCGCTCCGAAGCTGGGAAAGAGGATCAGCGACAATCGGGAACTTCAGCTGATCAGCCAGGCTAATCACTTCCTCGGCAAACTCGCTGCTATCGATTTGGCCGCAAACAATGATTCCCTTGCGATACGATGAGAAATCCTCACTTATTTTTTCAAAGACCTCATCCGACAGGCTCAAATGCCCTGTATGCATGTCAACATATCCTCCAGAACGTTCAGCCACTTCAAATAATCCCTCATCTATTATTGGAATCAGCGGCTCTCTGAACGGGAAGTTCAAGTGGACAGGTCCTGCTGGATAGCTTGAAGCTGTTGCTGCAGCCCTTGCACATACTGTCCGTGCGTAACGGATCATTTCATCTGTTTTTTCCGGCGGCGCCATTTCAACGAACCATTTTACATTCTTTCCATATAGGTGAATCTGATCTATCGCCTGCGGTGCTCCAACATCCCGAAGTTCATGAGGGCGGTCTGCAGTCAAAACGATCAATGGAACGCGAGAAATGCTCGCTTCGATAACAGCAGGATAATAATTGGCTGCCGCTGTACCTGAAGTGCATAGAAGCGCTACAGGCCTGCTTGTCGCTTTAGCAATCCCCAGTGCAAAGAATGAAGCTGAACGTTCATCCACATGCACATGGATACGTAAATCAGGATGCTCAGACATCACCAGTGCCATTGGAGTCGATCTCGATCCAGGGCTGATGACAACATCCTTCACTCCTGTTTTAGACAACTCAGCTACGAAAGCTGCGATATATGCTGTTAAACCTTCCTGGTGGCTCATGATTTTTCCCCTCCAAGTGCTGCAAGCATCGGACGGAACTTGATGCTAGTCTCTTTATATTCACTTTCTGCATTGGAATCCGCTACAATTCCACAGCCCGCAAACAATGATGCTTCATTTCCCTGAATGAGTCCTGATCGAATCGCAACGGCGAACTCCCCATTGCCGCGATAATCCATCCAGCCTAGCGGAGCAGCGTACAGACCGCGGTCGAGCTGTTCCACTTCTCTGATCTTTTCCACTGCAGCCTGTTTAGGCAGTCCGCCGAGAGCAGGCGTAGGATGCAGCCTATTCACCAAATGCAGTAAAGAAGTACCTTCACGGTTTTTCCCGATTACAGGTGTATATAAATGCTGGATATATTTCATTTTCATCAATTCAGGCTGATCCGGCAGAATGACCTCATCACATGTTTCCTGCATAGCTGCCTTGATCATATCGACAACATATTGATGTTCGATTAAATTCTTTTGGTCATTTAGGAGCTCATCGCCCAGTTTCTTATCTTCCTCTGGCGTAGCGCCTCTGCCAATCGACCCTGCAAGGCACGCCGAAAACAGGCTTGCCCCATCCTTCTTTACCAGTCTTTCTGGGGAAGCCCCGATAAAGCAGTCGCCATTTGATTCAAAGGCGAAAGTAAAGCTGTCTCTTTGCTCATCAAGCAGATTCTCAAGGACGCTTTCCGCCTGGATGACATCAGTAAAATGAAGACGGAGCTCCCTTGCAAGAACAACTTTTTTCAGCTCGCTCTCACCTAAATCATGAACAACATCCGTAATCGTTTCTTTCCACGCTTCTGGATTAATCTCAACAATATCTTTAATATCCAGTTTTGCCAGAACAGGCTTTTGGTTTGATAGGGAAAGAACTTCCTGACGCTCTTTCATGATTTTATCAAATAATGATAATTCATCATGCTGAGTGCAGACTAAATTGGTTGTAAAGTATGCATCACCTTTGATGATGGTCAGCATGTATTTCGGCAAATGGAAAAGAGCACCTGAAAACTTGGACCATAAAGCAGTCTTCTCTTTCAGCGGATCGAAAGAAAAACCGCCAAACAACAATGGGCCTGTACCGTTTACCTTATGATTATTATAGACAAGTGCATTTTCCGTGAAGCGCTTCCACTCTTTTTCAACATGAAAAAAGCGGTCAGCATCCTGATCCGACTGTATTTGCCCGCATATTCCCAAACCAGCAATGACGAAGTCACCTTCAGGATCCTTCCAGAAAAAGCGTTCTCCTAAGAATTTATCCCTTCCTGTAGCAAAAAAATAAAAAGGATCTATATTATCTATTTTATGGACTTCACTGACCAGTATAGACCGAGATAGTCCTTTGGCCCGCTCAATCGCATCAAGAATTCCCTGTCTTAGTTCCGTTTCTTGAATGGCAACCAAAAAAATCCCCCCAATAACAGCCTCTCATCTGTTATCACACGTTTAAAAGCTTATTTTAAGATACACCTCATAAATAAGTATGTCAATAATGTCAAACTGCACAAAACTAGTGTTTTCCTTATTATATATTAAACACATTTTTCAAAAGGTTTTCACAACAAAGATTGTTGTTTTCCTGCTCCCGATCGTTGTGACATCTTTTCTTTCATAACATCATTAACTTTTCAATTATACCGACTATTTATCCAAGCCTTCCAATATTAAAACCAACAAAGCAGTGTCTCCAACAAAATCTTCCATATAAAACACGAAAATACTAATTGACAGTGCATATGTGAAAATCTACACTTATTATTGTAAGGCAATTTTGCCTAGATGTTAAATACCTTTTTGACAAATTTGGCTCATTTAGATAAAATAATTAGGTTTGATATATTGATATTAAGGGAGAGAATTAGATATGCAACCACAGCTACAGCCTAGTTCTTCACCATCAGTGACTGGCTCTGACTGGAGAGTTTGGTGGCAGCTTACACGCCCCCATACACTTACAGCTGCATTTGCCCCCGTTTTACTGGGCACTGCTTTAGCTATAGAAACAAACGGTATCCATTGGGGATTGTTTCTGGCAATGCTGATTGCGAGCTTGCTGATCCAGGCCGCTACCAATATGTTCAATGAATATTACGATTATGTACGTGGGCTTGATAACGAGAATTCAATTGGGATTGGTGGAGCGATTGTCCGCCACGGCATTAAGCCTAAAACAGTTTTAAATCTGGCTTTCAGCCTTTACGGAATCTCAGTCCTTCTTGGTGTATATATCTGCATGAACAGCAGCTGGTGGGTTGCTGCTGTCGGGGTCATCTCTCTTGCTGCTGGATATCTCTACACTGGCGGCCCGCTGCCAATTGCTTATACACCATTTGGTGAGCTTGTCGCAGGCTTTTTCATGGGTGTGCTGATCATTCTGATTTCGTTTTACATTCAGACGGGTACGATAACAGAAACAAGTGTACTCGTCTCAGTGCCAAGCTTCCTGCTTGTGGGAGCAATCCTTCTAGCAAATAATATCCGTGACCTTGATGGTGACAAGGAATTTGGCCGCAAGACATTGGCAATCCTCCTTGGTCGAAAAGGAGCAATCAGGCTGCTTGCGGGAATGTTCATCGTTTCTTATGGCTGGGTTATCGGGCTGATTATTGCGGGAGTTGTTTCACCATGGCTTGCACTGGTTGCCCTCAGCATTCCTAAAGCAATTAAGGCTACAAAAGGTTTCATTGGTAAATCAAATCCATTGCAAATGATGCCGGCAATGGCAGCAACTGCACAGACAAACACAATTTTTGGATTCCTGTTGTCTATCGGGATATTCATCGGGTTAGTATAAGACATGAGAAGCTTCTGCCTTTGGCGGAAGCTTTTTCTATGTTTCTTAAAAGTCCAAGCGGGTATTTAGTACGTATGAATCATTTCATACAAATGAAACCTAAGGATGTGTAAATATGCTGACAAATGAACAACTTAACGGATTAAAACAAACACTTATAGATGAAAAAGAAATGTTGAATACCCAAATTGAAGGAAACAGCGAGGACGGCTATCTGGATGGGAGCCAGCGCGAAGCAACAGGTGAATTATCTTCCTACGATAACCATCCGGCTGACAGTGGGACAGAATTATTTGAACGCACGAAGAACTTTGCAATGGATGAGCACCATGAAGCTCAGATTGAAAAAATCGATAATGCCCTGAAAGCGATTGATGAGGGCACTTATGGAAAGTGTGCAGAATGCGGAAAAGAAATTCCGTTTGAACGACTTGAAGCAGTCCCTTATACATTATACTGCGTAGAGCATTCACAGGAACAAAACTTGTCCACTGACAGGCCTTCCGAAGAGGATATTCTCGAACAGACTCACAACACAGACTTCGATCGCAGACAAAACGAAGAAATGGCTGATAATAGAAACAGCTTTAATGATGTTGCGGAATTCGGTACTTCTGAAACCCCGGCAGATTTTACAGGCGATCATAAGGACTATAATAAACTGTACATTGATAACGAGAAAGAAGGAGGTTTCACTGAAGATTATGAGACTTTCAGCGCCACAGATATGGATGGCAGCGATCGACAGGTCTTCAAAAGTGAAACGGAGGAAGAGTATGAAGATATGCTCGATGAGGCCGGCATGGAGTCGCAGCTTGGAGATATCCCTTACAAAGAGGAAGATAGCTATATAGAAGATAATAAAAAAGAAGATGAAAACCCATCAAAATAATACGGCACAAAAAGGCTCAGGTTTATAATCTGAGCCTTTTCGATATGATTTCCCCTAAATACACAATAACAGACTAAAAAATTTACAATTATCCCCTGCTGGAATTAAAATTAAACTATTCACCAACAAGGGGCTGGTAATTTTGGAAAAATTTAAAGTAGGTATAATTGGGACAGGTTTTGGTGCCAAGGTTCATGCTCCTATGATGAATCACCATGAGGGATTCCATGTTGTGGCAATTTCAAGTGTATCAAGGGGCAATATCGGAGAGGCACGGAATGTCAGTGGAATAGATAAAGTATATACTGACTGGCAGCAGATGCTCGAACAGGAAACTCTAGATTTAGTAGTTGTTGCTTCTGCAGTAAATTTACATAAGGAAATGGCAGTTGCTGCTTACGGTAAGGGCGTTCACGTAGTTTGTGAAAAGCCCATGGCTTTGGATACGGAAGAAACGAAAGAAATGATTGCAGAAAGAGATCATGCAGGAAAATGTGGGCTTATCAACCATGAATTCCGCTTCCTGCCGGCACGAACAAAGGTAAAAGAAATCTTAGAAAGCGGCAGACTTGGGAAGGTATTGCATGTCCGCTACCTGTGCTCCTTCGCTAATTATACAGCACTTATTTCAAAACCTCGAGGCTGGCTGGGACAGGAAGAAAATGGTGGAGGAATGCTTGGTGCACTTGGCTCCCATATGATTGATTCTCTCCAATGGTGGTTGGACAGTACATTTAAAGAAGTGTTTGGCCAGTTGCCAATCCATATTCCTATACAGACCGATAATAACGGAAATAAAGAACTGAGGACAGCTGATGATGCATTCCAGATCATTGGCACTCTGGAAAATGGAACTACTGTAACGGTTGAGCTAATTTCCGCGGCACTCCAAACTGAAAACACATGGCGACTTGAACTATTCGGTACGGAAGGCACACTTGTTATGCTCGACGACAAAAAGGTTCTGCTATCAGCTGGAGATACCCTTTTTGAAGAAGTTGAATTAGTACCTGATATAGAAGCACCTTCAAGCATGCCTCAGGTTGCAGCAAGGTACTATAATGGCTTCCAAAGGGCTTTAGATGCACTCCATGCAACCCTGGTTTCCGGAAAGAAACACCCCTATCTTGCCGATTTTGAAGACGGATATTCAACTCAAAAGGTATTAGATGCTGTTAGGAATTCTGCGCGCGAAGGAAGAAAAGTAGAAGTGAAATAACTTATAAATAAAGAAAGTGACGTGTGCTAATTCACACGTCACTTCTTATGGTATTTAGTCTTTTATTTCATTGAGAAACTAATTCAGATTACACCTTTAAAGCAGACTTTATTTTCCAAATCTGGTCCGCATATTCGGAAATGGTCCTGTCGCTGGAGAAAAATCCAGACTTTGCAATATTAACGAGGCTCATCTGCAGCCAGGCATTGCGGTCTAAATATTTTCGGCTGACCTCCTGATGGGCAGATGCATAAGAATCAAAATCTCGCAGTACAAAATATTGATCATTGTGACCAAGCAATGAATCGTAGATCTCGGTAAAATGATTCTCTGTATCCGGGAAAAATCCATTGACCAGCTGATCCGCCACTTCACGGATTCGCTTGTCATGATGGTAATATTCAAGTGAATGGTAACCGCCATTGTTTTGGTAATCTAGCACTTCTTCAGCGGTCAAGCCAAACAGGAAGATATTATCCCTGCCAACCAAGTCTGTGATTTCCACATTGGCACCATCAAGGGTACCAAGCGTCATTGCGCCGTTCATCATGAATTTCATGTTACCCGTTCCGGAAGCTTCCTTGCTTGCTGTTGAAATCTGCTCGCTGATATCCGCAGCAGGGAAGATTTCTTCTGCCAAAGACACCCGATAGTTTTCGAGGAAGACAACCTTTAGCTTCTCATTTACAGCCGGATCGTCATTTACCTTGTTGGCAACACTATTAATCAATTTTATGACCTTTTTAGCAAAATAGTAGCCTGGTGAAGCTTTTGCTCCAAAAATGAATGTTCGCGGATACAGTAAAGCTTCTGGATCCTCCTTAAGAGCATTATACAGGTACATGATGTGGAGGACATTCAACAGCTGGCGCTTATAAGCATGCAGCCTTTTTACCTGAACATCAAAAATCGATTCAGTATCAATTTTCAAACCAGTTTTATCAAAGATTCTGTTTGCCAGTCTCAGTTTGTTTGCCTGTTTAATAGCATGCATTTTGTCAAGAAATGCAGAATCTTCTCTAAACCTCATTAACTCCTCAAGCTGTTGAGGTGCTGAAATCCATTCAGGTCCAATTGAATCCGAAATCAACCCAGATAATTCCGGATTGGCTTTCAATAGCCAGCGGCGATGAGTGATTCCATTCGTCTTGTTATTGAAGCGCTCAGGATAAAACTGATAATATAAATTCATTTCACGATTTTTCAAAATTTCTGTATGGAGCATTGCCACACCATTGATGCTATGGCTGCCAACAATCGCTAATGGGGCCATCCTGACCTCACCATGGGCGATGATCGCCATGCTTTCCACCCTATCCCAATCACCAGGGTATCGTTCCCATACTTGTTTGCAAAAACGCTCGTTTATCTCTTCGACAATCATAAATATACGAGGAAGCAGCGGTCTGAAAATCCTGATTGGCCATTTTTCGAGCGCCTCTGCCAGTGTCGTATGATTTGTGTATGAAAGTGTTTCGACGGTAATATGCCATGCATCATCCCAGCCGAGCCCTTCCTCATCCATCAATATCCTCATCAATTCAGGAACAGCGATCGCCGGGTGAGTATCATTAATATGGATGCTGACATAGTCATGGAACTCTAGCAAGCTCTTATTCTTCTTTTTAAAAGATTGCACGATTGCCTTTAGGCTCGCAGCGACAAGGAAATATTGCTGCTTAAGGCGAAGGATCTTGCCTTCATCATGTGTGTCATCAGGATATAAAAACTCTGAAACGGATTCTGTGTCCTTCTTATATTTGAATATATCAGCATTAGCCGGAAACCTAGATGGTTCCGCATTCCATAGCCTCAATGTGTTGACTGTTTCAGTCTGGTACCCGATGACAGGCAGGTCGTATGGGACGGCCATGACCGTCTCTGCGTTCAGATGCCTGAACACTAGGCGACCATTTTCCATCCGGCTCTCGACTTCACCCCAAAAGGGGATTTCAACCGCATCGTCTGCCTTGCGCACTTCCCATACATGTCCGTGACGCAGCCATTGTTCAGGAAGCTCCACTTGATACCCATCAACAATTTTTTGCTCGAACAACCCGTGTTTATAACGGATCCCACAGCCGTGGCCTGGCAAATCCAGTGACGCAAGTGAATCGAGAAAGCAAGCAGCAAGACGGCCAAGTCCGCCATTGCCAAGCCCGGCATCCGCTTCTATTTCTTCCAACTGGTCGAGATTGATTCCCAGTTCTTCGAGTCCTTCGCATACCACTTTCTCGACACCTAAATTTATAAGATTATGCCGCAGCAGCCGGCCAAGCAAGAATTCAATCGACAAGTAGTATACTTGCTTCTTAGCTCCAGCGCGGTACAATTCATTCGTCTTTATCCAGTCTGCGCTCACATGCTCCCTGATCATATGCCCGAGAGTCTGGAACTGCTCCCGGCTCGTGCTTTCTTCGAAACTGGTACCAAACATCATCTCGAGTTTTTTCAAGAAAGCAGATTTGAATTTGGGAACACTAGAAAACATGCGATTCACTCCTTGAGATGAGATCAGAATACAACTCATTGTATTGTTTGGCAGATTGAGCCCAGCTGTAATCTGTTTCCATGGCATTCCTGGCCAGGCTTTCCCATCTATCTTCCTGGCGGTAGAGAGATAATGCTTTTTCAATTGTAAACAGCATGTCATGGGCATTGAAATTTTTGAATGTAAATCCATTACCCCCACCATTAAACTCATTATATGGCTGGACAGTGTCGTTCAGTCCGCCTGTTTCCCGGACTAGAGGAACTGCTCCATAACGCATCGCAATCATTTGGCTTAGCCCGCATGGTTCAAATCTTGAAGGCATGAGGAACAAATCAGCTCCACCATAGATCTGATGAGCCAAATTTTCATCAAAACCAATATATGCCCTGCACTGTTCAGGGTACTGCGCTGACATATCCCTGAAGAATTGTTCAAATTCCGGGTCCCCTGTACCGAGGACAACTAGCTGTAAACCAGTCGCCATGATTTCATGAAAGACTCCCGTGACAAGGTCAAGGCCCTTCTGTTTGGTTAATCGGGTTATCATCGCTGCAACTGGGATCTCCGTGCTTTGCGGAAGTCCAAAAAACCGCTGGATCTCGAGCTTATTTTCGACTCGCATTTCATATAATTCCGGACTGAATTTGCTGGCAAGCCCAGCATATGTTTTTGGATCATACAAATCATGATCAATTCCATTCAAAATCCCTGTCAGGTCTTCACGTCTCTTTCTCAGAATTCCATCAAGCTTTTCTCCATAATACGCTGTCTGAATTTCATCCCTGTAAGTCGGGCTGACAGTTGTAATATGGTCAGCTGAAATCAAGGCCGCCTTCATAAAATTGGCATTGCCGAAAAACTCGAGCTGCTCTTCATTGAAATAACGGCTGTCAATGTGCAGCAAGTCACCGAGAATTTCACGTGGGAAAATGCCCTGGAACTGAAGGTTATGAATCGTGAATACAGAACGGATTAATCCATAGCCAGGCTTCTTATAGTATTCTGTCCTTAGTAAAAATGGGATCATCCCGGTGTGCCAGTCATGGCAATGAATGACATCAGGGTAAAATTCAACTTCAGCGATAAAATCGAGCACAGCGCGATTAAAAAAGGAAAAACGTTCACCATCATCATAATGGCCATAAAGCGAATCCCGCTTGAAGTAGTATTCATTGTCAACAAAGTAAAAGGTAACTCCCTCATATACTAGAGTTTCAATTCCACAATATTGGGAGCGCCAGCCTACCTGCACGCTATACTCTTTCACTTGCCTCATTTCAGCGCGGAATTTTTCCGGAATCATCCCGTACTTTGGCAAAATCACCCTTACATCTGCCCCCAGCTTTTTTAATTCCTTTGGCAGAGATCCGGCAACATCTGCCAAACCGCCAGACTTGATGAATGGGACACACTCCGATACTGCAAACAATACTTTCACGACCCAGTCCTCACTCCCTGAACCGTACCCTTGCGGATGACAGCTGGTGAACCTTCTGGCGCTGTAATGACAGTACCTGCTTCAATGCGTACATCTTTATCGACGATAACAGATTCCAAAGTACAGTTCTCCTTAATTTGCGTTTTTTGCATGATGATACAGTTACGGATAACTGTATTTTTCCCAATTTTGACTCCCCTTGCGATGATGCTGTTCTCCACGGTCCCTTCAATCAGCCCGCCGTTTGCTACCATTGAATTCCGGACGGATGCCTCTTTTTCATAGCGGGTAGGAGGCTCATCCTTGACCTTTGTTAATATTGGCCGCTCTTTAGGAAATAGCTGCTTCCATACTTCAGGGTTCAACAAATCCATGCTGGCAGTATAATACTTCTCAATTGTATCTACCATTAGTGCATAACCATCACATTGATAATAGCAAAGCTTAAACTGGCTCTCGATATCTGTTACCACATCTCTCATAGTCGAATAGCCTGTTTCATTGCGGGTAGTAATCAAATCCATCAGCAGGGTCTTTTTAATGAGGTATATACCAAGCGATGCTCCGTCCTTCTGCACCTCAGTAATATCACAGCCTGATTTTAGATGCCAGTCAAGCAACGGCTGAAAATCCATATTAAAAACAGTATAGGAATTTGATATTAAAGCATATTCCTGGGTGCTGCGTTCGAAAAAGTGGATATTGTCCGCAAAATGGTCAAGCGACCCTATTCCTGGATGATAGGGCTGATCCAGATTAGGTGTAGGGAAGAAAAACAAGCCATCCCTTTTGCGGTTTAAATCCCAGTTCTTGCCTGATTCCAAATGGTCCATCAGCGACCTGTATTGAAATTTCGGAAAAATCGCCACGCTATGGATACCTGAATTCACCATATTGGACAGAATGAAATCGATCAGACGATATCGACCGCCAAATGGTATGGCTGCAACAGATCGGTGGAGAGCTAGTTCATGGAGATCGTCGTGAACTGTTGTTGCGTCTATTACTCCCAATAATTGTTTGTTCATTTCTCTTTCCTCCCGTAATCGGATCAATTAGACTGCAATTCTCCGATTGTCTCTTCCGATACTAAAGTGATTTCATTGCTATCAAGTCCTGGTCCAATAATTGTTCCGTCAGGCACGTGAACTCCCGGGGATACAATGGCTTTTTCAATCCTGCAATTAATTCCAATCACAGCATCTGGCATAATCACCGATTCCTTTACTAGAGCACCCTTCCTTACTGTCACACCCTGAAAGACCACCGACTTGGATACTTCCCCTTCAATCTTGCAGCCCTCATTGACAAGAGAGTCCGTCACTTCACCTTCTGGACAAATATATTGCGGAGGCTGGTTAGGGTTTACAGAATAGATTCGCCATGACTGATCAAACAGGTTCAATTCGCAGTTCCGGTCCAATAAATCCATATTCGCTTCCCACAGACTTTGAACAGTTCCTACATCTTTCCAATAGCCTTTAAATGGATAGGCAAAAAGTTTCTTTTCTTCTTTTAACATTAAAGGAATGATGTCCTTGCCAAAGTCATGGCTTGAATCAGGATTTTGATCATCCCTTATCAGATATTCCCTTAAAAGGCTCCATTTAAAAATATAAATACCCATTGAAGCAAGATTATTTTTCGCATGTTCAGGTTTTTCTTCAAATTCAGTAATTTTTAACTCAGAATCGGTGTTCATGATGCCAAAACGATTTGTTTCCTCCCACGGTACCTCGATTACAGAAATGGTAGCATCTGCACCCTTTTCGATATGGTAATCAAGCATCAGTTCATAATTCATTTTATAAATATGGTCGCCAGAAAGAATCAGCACATATTCAGGGTCATATTGATAGAGATAGTTCAAATTTTGATAGATGGCGCTTGCAGTACCTGAATACCATTTAACCTCTGATGTTTCCGCATATGGCGGCAGCACGGTTACACCGCCATCCTTTCTGTCAAGGTCCCAGGCACTTCCGATTCCTATATAAGAATTGAGCAAAAGCGGCTGATACTGTGTCAAGACACCGACAGTATAGATGCCTGAATTGGTGCAGTTGCTTAGAGGAAAATCAATGATCCGATATTTGCCGCCAAAAGGGACAGCTGGTTTAGCTAGGTTCTTAGTCAATGAGTGCAGACGGCTTCCTTTTCCTCCTGCCAACAGCATTGCTACGCATTTCTTCTTTTGCATGATTGTTTCTCCCCTTTCTTTTGATAACAGGACGTAAAATCGTAATTCCGAATGGAGAAATATTCATTTCTATAGAATATGGCCTTCCATGGAAGGCTATTTCTTTCGCTTCAATCACCTTTTTATTGATAAAACCAGAACCCCCAAATGGTTGGGCATCGCTGTTCAATATTTCGCGGTACTCACCTGGCCTTGGGACGCCGATCTTGTAATCGCTGTATACTTTTTCAGTAAAATTGCAGACAATCACAAGGATTTCTTCCGGGTTCTTTCCTTTTCGAATAAAGGAAAATATCGACTGTTCATTGTTATCAGCATCGATCCATTCAAACCCTTCATAGCTATGATCCACTTCATATAATGGCTTTGAACGTTTGTACAGCTTCATTAGTTCTTTCACATAAACATTCACCTTTTGATGCAATTCATAATCGAGCAGGTTCCAGTCGAGCTGCTCTTGATCCTTCCATTCGGAGAACTGTCCAAACTCTGTCCCCATAAAGGTCAGCTTTTTCCCAGGATGGGCAGCCATGAAGCCAAGTAATAATCTGAGCTGTGCGAATTTTTGCCAGTAATCCCCTGGCATTTTATCAAGCAATGACTTTTTACCATGGACAACCTCATCATGTGAAAAGGGAAGAACAAAGTTCTCAGAAAAGGCATACAGGAGAGAAAAAGTTACTTTATCATGTATATGCTTCCTTTCATGCGATTCTGTCTCCATATACTTTAGTGTGTCATTCATCCATCCCATGTTCCATTTATAGGTAAAACCAAGGCCTCCATACTCCACAGGAGCTGTCACCTGAGGCCAATCAGTTGAATCCTCAGCAATCATCAAGGCGGCAGGCTCATAATCCTTTACAGCCTTATTCAGCTTCTTTAAAAACGCCACTCCGTTGGGATTAGCAGCTTGAACTGAATTTGGCCAGTATATGATATTGGCCACAGCATCAACCCTAAAGCCATCAATATGATATTTCTCAAGCCAGAATAAAGCACTTGAAATCAGGAAGCTCTGGACCTCTGTTTTTCCCAAGTCAAAATTGGCCGTTCCCCAGACACGATTTTCACGGTCATTTTCAGATTGATATTCAAAAACATAGCTGCCATCAAACTGGTACAATCCATGCGCATCCTTGCAAAAATGTCCTGGAATCCAGTCAAGGATAACTCCGATTCCGTTTTGATGGCATACATCAACGAAATACATAAAATCATGCGGGGTACCATATCTGCTGGTAACAGAAAAATAACCGGTAGATTGATAGCCCCAAGAGATATCGAGCGGATGCTCAGTTAGCGGCAATAATTCAATATGTGTGTATCCATGCGTTAAAATATAAGGAATCAGCTCATCTGCCAGTTCACGGTATGTAAGGAATGAGCCATCTGCTGCCTTTTTCCAGGAGCCTGCATGCAACTCATAGATATAAATAGGTTCATCCAGGCTGCTCTTCCTCTCCCGCTTCTGCAGCCATTTATGATCATTCCATTTATAACCATCCAGGGGATAGACAACAGATGCCGTATTAGGTCTTACTTCAGAAAAAAACGCATATGGGTCAGCCTTTAAGATTCTCTCTCCTGCTGCTGTTGTGATCTCATATTTATACACTCTGCCACTAAGATCGCCCTCCAGGACAAGCTGCCACACACCCTCATTATTAACTTTATGAAATTCGAACCCATTTCCATCCCATTGATTAAAGTCGCCCGCCAGCTTTACTGCAGCCGCCCTCGGAGCCCACACACAAAATCGAGTATATGTATCATCTTCTCTTTTAATTACATGCGCACCAAATAAATTGTAGCTCTGATACAAAGTTCCTTCATGGAATAGATGCAATTCAAACTCTGTTGGATTGATCACCAAATCTCTCCACCTGCCTTTGTTATGTAAAAAAACAACCTTTTTCAGTAGTATTCTAGTTATCAACGCGAAATCCTTGTAAACATTTTTTTAATGTTTCGACAATAAACCTTAATAAAATTATAATATCGACAAACACTGACAATTGGTAGCGCTTTAATGTACTAAATCTTCCAATTACGCGAATTATGTTGAAGGAAAGTTCACTATTTTTGATAAGAGAATAATGATTTTTTAGAGGAAGTTCTGAATTTTCTCAGGTGAAAGATAGTAATAGCAGTAAAAATATTATTGTATTGATAACGTTTTCATTTTAACTTATTATTTAACTTTTCTCATTGAGGCGACTCTCAAACAATGCAAGTAGGTAAAGAGGTCTGTGGCATTGGCATTTTAAGAGAACCATTCACCAAAATCTAGGTAAGAATATGGAAGTAGGTGTCTAGTGGAAGGGGAATTTTGAAAACCATGCTTAAGTTTATTGCAAAATGAGTTATTATTTATTCTAGCCAATTTCGACTTATTAAACATAAAATCTATATTATATACCCTTTTTTGGGGTAAATAAACCTAAATAGAGTTATGTTTACCTTTTATAAAAAAACTATAAATAGATTGTCCAGCAGGTGACCTGGCTGGATTAATTTGTCTTATGTTTCTTTAAAATGAAAGGCTGTGTGGCTGTGTTAAAGGTCAATTTTGATTTTTAACACTTGATGATTGGAGCGGAGAGCACTCGACTCCTCCGAAAATGCTAACGCATTTCCATCGTGCGTGGGCAGATTCGAGGATGCTGTTCAGTGTCCTGCCGGATCAGCGGCCAAGGGGAGACCCAGGTAGAAATGGTCCTCAAGAAGGACCATTTCACCCCGCAGGAGCAAAGCGACGAGGAGGCTCACCTGACGCCTAAGAAGAATTCGGTCTTTGAA
>NZ_JBALSS010000025.1:0-3976 GCF_036967045.1 Bacillus sp. JJ1609
GAAGGTTACGAGAACAACTCAAAAAGGAAAAATTACAACGAGTTGTTATGGTGAAGGTCACGAGAACAACAGCTGGTTGAATTTATTGGGCCGGCTTAAATTTAAGATTTAACTTTAGTAACAGGCTTCGTTCTTTGCACTTATGCCAATGCTTTTATAAAATAGGATTTCGGGTACGATAATGTTAGGAGTGATCACGTTGAAAAAATATAAAGGTTATCTGATCGATTTAGATGGAACCATGTACAGGGGTTCCGAGAGAATAGAGGCAGCTTCTGATTTTGTAAAAAGGCTGATTGAGGAAGAGATTCCTTATTTATTCGTAACGAATAATTCCTCTCGCACACCGGCGCAGGTTGCTGAAAAGCTAAGGAGCTTTGATATACCTACGACTGAGGAGCAAGTTTTTACAACTAGCCAGGCAACTGCCAACTATATCTATGAACAAAAGCCAGATGCGACAGTTTATGTAATCGGCGAAGAGGGCATTCAAACCGCGATTGAGGAAAAAGGCCTGCAATTCGCAGGGGAAGACGCTGATTTCGTTGTTTCAGGCATTGACCGTGGAATTACATATGAAAAGCTTGCGGTTGGCTGTCTCGCAGTCCGCAACGGCGCAACTTTCATCTCTACAAATGGGGATATCGCCATCCCAACAGAGCGCGGCTTGCTGCCAGGTAATGGTTCATTGACATCAGTTATTGCCGTTTCAACCCAAACGGAGCCGATCTTCATCGGCAAACCAGAGTCTGTCATCATGGAACAGGCCTTAAAGGTACTGGGCACCAACAAAGAAGATACACTGATGGTGGGCGATTACTACGATACGGATATCCTAGCAGGAATGAGAGCAGGCATGGATACACTCCTGGTGCATACAGGAGTGACAACAAGAGAGCTCCTTAAAGGCTATCAGGAAATGCCAACCTATACAGTTGATTCACTAGATGAATGGGAAGTATGAAAAAAGGGACTTGCGGCTAACATGCTGCAAGTCCCTTTCTGTATTGTTTTCCCAAGCTTATATTAGTACACTTTTTTTAGTTCGTGTTTCAATCGCCCTCATCGGAGACGCTGGGATTTCGGCCATCAATATGCTCCTAAGAACAGTTGCTTACTCAATATTCGCTGCCCTATGTGCCAGACGGCTTGAAGCAGCTGCGGCGACAGCACCGACAAGATCGTCAAGGAATGTGTGGCACTTCCCAGAGGATTTATCATTTAACCTTTCCAAAATACCTGGTTTTTGCTTATCAATGTACCCATAGTTAGTAAAACCGATGGAACCGTATATGTTAACAATTGAGAATGCGAGTATTTCATCTATTCCATAAAGACTTTCATCTGTATCGATAATCGATTGAAGCGGTTCTCCAAGCTTCTTTTCCTCAGCAAGAATATCAAGCTGGATTCCAGTCAGGATGGCATTCTGAACCTCCCGCTTTGAAAGAACCCGTTCGACGTTTGCAATACAGTCCTCCATTTGCAGATTAGGGTGATATTTTTCCTGAAGGTAAAATACAAGCTCAGCAATATCCTGTATTTCAACACCACGTTCATGAAGCCATTTTCGTGCTGTTTCCTCTGTCATATGGATAGCGCGTTTCTTTTCTAACATCTGCATCACCTTTCTTGTTTTGATTGCAGCCTCTAATTACCTATTTATCCTAAATTATTCTGTGTAATCCTTTTGGTGATAGGTATTCGCTCCTTTAAATCATTTCCAGAATGATACCACTTATTCATTTCATTGTTCACACAAGTTTTCAAATGACTGACATATATTTGTTAGAGAGTGGTCTTGAAATGAGGTGGCAAAAATGCTTCAAAGGATGTTAAAAGAAGTATATGGGATTTCTGCGGATTCAGAAGTATCACTTGGAAGATATCATGGATATAAGCAAAATGAAGGGCTTTATTTAATTATGGCTGCAAATGGATTAAAAGAGCAAGAATTAAACGAGCTTGCTAAAATTGCTGAGCATATGCAAAATTTAGGGGACCGCAATGTCTCAAAGTTGCTGGCTGACAAGGAAGGCAGGCAAATCTGTGATTGGCAGGGCAGTAAATATTGTGTGTTGCAAAACCGTGCGTCACCTATACCTGATGGGATGAAAACAGGCAGGAAGTTAGCAAAGTTTCATTTCAGGGGCAGGCAGATTCCTTTCAAAGTCGAAAGCCTCAACAGGGTTGGGCAGTGGAAACAGCTTTGGGAAAAAAGGCTGGACCAGATGGAGCAGGTGTGGAACGGCAAGCTTTACAATGAACCGGAAAGCGATTTTGAACGGATGTTTCTCGAATCATATCCTTATTACATGGGATTGGCCGAAAATGCGATTCAATATCTTACTGATACCGAAATTGATGATAAGCCGACTAAGATTGATCATGGTACAGTCTGCCATGAGCGTTTTACCAATACAGTCTGGAGGGGAACTTATTTTGTTAAAAACCCATTTGACTGGGTATTTGACCATGCAAGCCGGGATTTAGCTGAATGGGTAAGAGAGCGTTATTTTACAAATATTCAGACCAGCCAGCCTGATATTAAAAACTTTCTGTCTGAATATCAAAGCATGACAGTATTATCCCCTTTTTCCTGGAGGCTTCTTTACGCACGATTGCTGTTTCCGCTTCATTATTTTGAAGCAGTTGAAAATTATTATATAACCAAATCAGAACAGTCGAGAAACCAGCTAGAAGATCAATTGGCAAAGTATTTAAAACAAAGCAGCGATCATGAAAAGTTTTTAAGCAATTTTTATCAGCTTTGCGAGGCACCTGTCAAAGCAGCTAAACTTCCGGGCGTTGATTGGTTATTACGGTAAGCGAAATTTAATGCCTGAAATGGAAGCGAAATGTGGTAGAATAAAATTATTCTATTATATTAAACGCTTACATGAAGGAGACTGTTCATGAAACCATATGTGTATATCACCCGAAAACTCCCTGAAGATACGATTGCCGAAATTACCCATCTTTTTGACGTAAAAATGTGGGATCATGAAGATATTCCTGTATCCAGAGAAGTTTTATTAGAGGAAGCAAAAAAGGCCAGCGCCTTGATTACGATGCTTTCTGATAAGGTGGACGCAGAGCTGCTTACAGCTGGGAATAACCTTAAAATTGTCGCCAATCTGGCCGTAGGCTATGATAATATCGATCTTGGGGCAGCAACAAAGTGTGGAATCCTCGTCAGCAATACACCGGATGTCTTAACAGAAACAACTGCGGACCTGACTTTTGCTTTATTGATGGCCACTGCAAGACGAGTTGTGGAAGCTGCTGAGTATGTGAAGGCTGGGCAGTGGGAGGGCTGGAGCCCATATCTGCTTGCCGGACATGATATCCACTCAAAGACAATTGGGATTGTCGGCATGGGGAAAATCGGCGAAGCTGTAGCTCGCAGGGCAAAAGGGTTTGGTATGGAGATCCTGTACCATAACCGCTCCAGAAAAATGGATGCTGAAATGGAATTCGGTGCTCAATACAGTTCATTTGAAGAACTTGTATCCAAGGCGAATTATGTTGTATCCCTGGCACCGCTTACTGCTGAAACTAGAAATTTATTTACAGCAGATGTTTTTACTAAAATGAAAAAAAGCGCCATTTTTATTAATGTGGGGCGCGGCCCGGTTGTGGACGAGCAGGCATTATATGAAGCGCTTGTTGATGGTGAGATTGCAGCAGCCGGTCTCGATGTTTTCGTGAAGGAACCAATTTCCGCAGATCATCAGCTGCTGAAGCTGCCAAACGTGGTTGCATTGCCGCACATTGGCAGCGCGAGTACGGAAACCAGAACTGCCATGATCAAGCTTTGCTGCACAAATGTTAACGCAGTGTTATCTGGAGACAGACCAAAGACGATCGTGAATAAAGAAGTGCTTCGTTAAGAGCAAAAGAGCTTTTCCTTTAAACAGGGAAGGCTCTTTTTGTTTGGCTCTGTTAAAGCTGAAGGTTGATTTTTAAACCCTGT
>NZ_JBALSS010000025.1:4064-11573 GCF_036967045.1 Bacillus sp. JJ1609
CCGCGGAAAGCGAAGCGCCTGGAACGAAAATCAACAGCCTTGTTTAACAGGGACCTCTTATTTAAAAATTCAAAATTTTTCTGCCTAGAGCCGCATATGATTAAGCGTTTACATAGGATTGGCTCTCTAAAAACTCCTTGTAAAAGCAGGTTAAGGAAATTATAATGTCTACTATATATAAACAGTTGTTCTTTTATAGCGGACAGTAGGAGAGGGGAAGAAAAAATGCAGGTAATCTCAATTGGACTTCTAGGATTAGGCACAGTTGGCTCGGGGGTAGTGAAAATTATTGAGAACCATCAGGATAAACTGATGCATCAGGTCGGCTGTCCGGTGAAGGTGAAAAAAATCCTCGTACAGGACCCAGTAAAGGAAAGAACAGTGAAGGTCGATTCTTCTCTCTTGACGGTGGATCCAGCTGACATTATCGATGACCCGGAAATTGATGTAGTGATTGAGGTAATGGGTGGCATCGAAAATACGCGTGAACATTTACTTGAGGCATTAAGAATGAAAAAACATGTTGTGACAGCGAATAAGGACTTGATGGCAGTTTATGGTTCAGAGCTATTGACTGTTGCACATGAAAACGGGTGTGACCTATTTTTTGAAGCGAGTGTTGCTGGAGGGATCCCGATTTTAAGGAGCCTTGCAGAAGGCCTTGTATCAGACCGTATTACAAAGATGATGGGAATCGTTAATGGTACGACTAACTATATTTTAACAAAGATGAGCCAGGAAGGCCTTGCCTATGAAACGGTGTTAAAGGATGCCCAGAGGCTTGGATATGCAGAAGCAAATCCGGCTTCGGACGTAGAGGGCCTGGATGCAGCCAGGAAGATGGCGATTATGGCGTCGTTAGGATTCTCAATGAAAATCGACCTTGATGACGTCAAAGTTAAAGGGATAACTGAGATCACTGAAGAAGACCTTCAATATGGAAAGCAGCTTGGTTATACAATGAAGCTGCTTGGGATTGCCCATCGCGAGGATGATAAGGTAGAGGTAAGTGTCCAGCCAGCTCTTTTGCCAAATTCACACCCGCTAGCTTCGGTCCATAATGAATACAATGCTGTCTATGTATATGGCGAGGCTGTAGGTGAGACGATGTTCTATGGTCCCGGTGCAGGAAGCCTGCCCACAGCGACGGCTGTTGTTTCAGACCTTGTGGGAGTAGTCAAGAACATGCGTCTAGGCGTCAATGGATGCACTTCTGTCACACCGCAATATCAAAAGCAGCTTAAGGACGATGGCGAGGTGCATTCAAAGTATTTCCTCCGCCTGCATGTACATGATGAAGTTGGTGTATTCGCGGAAATTACATCTCTATTTTCCAACTACAATGTAAGCTTTGAAAAGATTCTTCAGATGCCTTTAAAAGAAAAGGAATTAGCAGAAATTGTTGTGGTAACACACAAGGCTTCTCTAAGAAACTATGAAGATATTTTAATGCAACTTCGTGATTTGCCTGTTGTTAAAGAAATCAAAAGTTCCTACAGAGTCGAGGGGAGTGTCAGTGCATGAGGTGGCGCGGTCTGCTGAGTGAATACAAAGAGTTCCTGCCAGTCAATGAGAACACCCCTTTACTAACGCTAAATGAAGGGAACACACCATTAATCAGGCTGGATCGGCTCTCAGAGGAGTGGGGGATTGACCTGTTCGCGAAAGTGGAGGGAGCCAATCCAACGGGTTCTTTTAAAGATCGAGGGATGGTTATGGCGGTCGCCAAAGCAAAGGAGGAAGGCAGCAGGACCGTCATTTGCGCATCCACTGGCAATACGTCTGCCTCTGCGGCTGCTTATGCAGCAAGAGCAGGCTTGCAGTGCATCATTGTCATTCCCGAAGGTAAAATTGCCATGGGTAAGCTTGCCCAGGCAGTGATGTATGGAGCGAGCATCATTTCCATTGAGGGGAATTTTGATGAAGCATTAAGGATGGTGAGAGCCATCAGCGCGACAGAACCGGTCACTCTTGTGAATTCGGTGAATCCATACCGCCTTGAAGGACAGAAAACAGCTGCGTTTGAAATCTGCGACCAGCTAGGGGAGGCACCAGATATTTTGGCAATCCCTGTTGGCAACGCGGGAAATATCAGCGCGTATTGGAAAGGGTTCAAAGAATATCATTCTATGAAAGGCACGGGCCTTCCTCGTATGTTTGGATTTGAAGCAGAGGGTGCAGCCGCAATTGTCAAAGGCAGTCCAATTGACCAGCCGGAAACAATTGCGACGGCAATCCGGATTGGAAATCCAGCGAGCTGGGATTTAGCAGTCAATGCCAAGCAGGATTCGAAAGGCGAAATTGACTTCGTCACTGATGACGAGATTCTGCAGGCATACAGTAAACTAGCTTCTGCTGAAGGGATTTTTGCCGAGCCGGCCTCTTGCGCATCACTTGCTGGCATTCATAAGCTTTTACAGAGAGGCGAGATTTCCCGAGGCTCCAGAATCGTAGCTGTTTTGACAGGCAATGGGTTAAAGGATCCTGCAACTGCAATCGAAAGTAGCATGATTTCACCAGTGGTACTGCCTAATGATGAACAGCTTGTCAGCGAGCATATCAGGGGAGTTGTCCGCCAATGAATGAAGTGGAAGAGCCAACAGCTGGAGGAAGTTCTTCCTCTATTAAAAAGCAAGTTGTTACTGTAAAAGTGCCTGCGAGCTCAGCTAACCTTGGCCCTGGTTTTGATTCAGTTGGTGTCGCTTTAAGCTTGTATTTGGTTTTGCAAGCAGAGAGGAGTGACAGCTGGGAAATTACAGCGTTATCAGGTGCTTTAAAGAATTTTCCCAGAGATGAACAAAATTATATTTCGCAGATTGCAATCAATACCGCCAAGATGTACAAGCAGAAAATGCCTGCTTTGAAGGTTTCAATTAAAAGTGATATTCCGCTTGCCAGGGGCCTGGGGTCAAGTGCAGCAGCGATTGTGGCGGGTATTGAGCTGGCCGATTTGTTTTGCGGTCTGCAGCTGAGCCGCCAGGAGAAATTGCGGATTGCGACAAAGATGGAGGGACACCCCGATAATGCAGGGGCTTGCCTGTTTGGCGGGTTTGTCGTTGGCAGCGAGGTTGGCGATGAAGTGAACCTAACGAGATTGGATGGCATTGATTTTGATCCAGTTCTCGTTGTCCCACACCAAGAACTGCTGACGGAAGCTTCACGCGATGTGCTGCCAGGAGTGGTTGAATTTAAACGCGCCGTACAAGCAAGTGCGATCTCAAACCAGCTGCTTGCGGCATTGATGACACAGCAATGGGAGCTTGCCGGAAAAATGATGGCTGCTGACCTGTTCCATCAGCCATATAGGAAAGATCTCATCCCTTTTTATGAGGATGTACAGGAAAAGGCGGCCGAATCTGGGGCGTTTGGTATTGCGTTGAGCGGTGCTGGCCCTTCGCTGCTTTGCCTCGCGGAACCTGGGAAGGGCGAGGCGTTAGCTGAGTCCCTGCAAAATGAACTTTCCGGATTTGAGATTCACCGGCTTAAGATTGATAAGGATGGGTGTCAAATTTTTTAAAAAAATAACAAAAAAAGCGGTTTTGCCGGCGATGGCAAAACCGCTTTGTATTTATGGTCATTAGAATACCTGCTCAACCTCTACTACTCCAGGTACTTCTTCAAGAAGGGCGCGTTCAATTCCAGCCTTTAGTGTGATTGTGGAACTCGGGCAGCTGCCGCATGCACCAAGCAGGCGAAGTTTTACAATACCGTCCTCGATGTCAACTAGTTCACAGTCTCCTCCATCACGAAGAAGGAATGGGCGCAATTTATCTAATACTTCCTGTACTTGCTCAAACATTTGTTGTTCAGTCATGCAAATCGACTCCTTTCATAATACTTATTATAATCACATCAGCCAGAAAAATCTATTGAATAAACTGAAAATCCACTAAACAACTGTTTTTTCCTTATGCAACCATACCATCCTATAGTAAAATAAAAGAAAATACCAGGGGGTAATTGATAATGGAGCAAAAACAGGTCGAAATTGTCGTTTACGGAGCGGCAGTACTGTGCCCGAGCTGCGTCAACATGCCATCATCAAAAGAGACATATGAGTGGCTTGAAGCTGCGATCAGCCGCAAATATACGGACCAGCCATTTAAGATCACTTATGTTGATATATACAATCCTCCAGCAGAGCAAGACAAGAAAGAATTTGCTGAAAGAGTAATTGAAGAGGATATGTTTTATCCTGTAGTCCTGCTTGAAGGCAAGATTGTCGGCGAAGGCAACCCAAAATTGAAGACGATTTACGCGGAGCTCGAGAAATATGGGTATGTTCCGGCTTAAAAGAGATAAGCATTCCAAAATGGGGTGCTTTTTTATATGCGTTTATCTATCTTATTATGAAAAATTTATTTTAAATGATGGGATTAGGTAATTTGATTGGGAGAGTCTATCAATTTAGTGACGGGGTTTTATTATATTGGCGAAGTTCACAACTTTTTTGGCGAACTGGAAAAAACGAATGATTTTTTCCAGTTTTCAAAATGAAAACCCGGGCACATGTGCCCGGGTTTTATCATCATCCATTATGGTACTTGTACATCCAAAGAATGCCTGACTTCAGCAATCGTGCGACGCGTCCTGTGATCGGGCGTTCTGCAACGAGTCCAAAGCCGTGTTTCTTTCCAAGTGAGCCTATGACACCTTTCAGCTTGATCACTGGGAAAGATTCGGGCGGCTGTTCGCCTTTCCAGCGCTTCTGGAGAACCTGGACGATTTGCTCTGCCTGGCCTTCCGCAAGCTGTGCGCTTGGGGCGTGAGGCAAGCTCGCGCAATCTCCGACGACATAGACATGTTCATTGCCGGGGATATTGTGCTGAGGAGTCAACAGGGCTCTGCCCATCCCGTCTTTTTCAACATTCATTTCCCTAACAAGCCTGTTAGCCTGAATGCCCGCAGTCCAAACAATCGCATCGCAGACAATCGGTTCATCATGGTTGTATAATACATTTTCTTGTACTTCAGTAATATTAGCATTGTTGATAATCTCAACATTGTGATTATCAAACCAGTTTTCCACATATGTGCTCAGTCTTTCAGAGAAGGCTGATAGGATATGGTTTCCACGGTCAAAGAGCTTAATTTTCAGGTCCTTGCGGCTTTCGCTTAATTCACTCGCAAGCTCAACTCCGCTTAAGCCTGCTCCGACAATCGCGACTGTTGAACCTGCTGGCAAATTGTTGAGTGCCTGGTAGGTAGAACGTGACTTCTCAATTGATTGGATGCTGTATGTGAAGATATCTGCACCCGGAACATTGTGATACTTATCCTCACACCCTAAGCCAATGATCAAATCGTCAAAATCAACAGCCTCGCCATTCTTGAGTTCAACCTTTTTATCCTCAATGTTTATGGCAGTAACTTCCGCATATTTAACCTTAAGGCGGGGATGCTCAGGAAACGCTACTCTTATATGCTGGTCGGAAATCGTACCAGCAGCCAGAGCGTAATATTCGGTTTTTAAACAATGGTAAGGAACACGGTCAATCAATGTGATAGTTACATCTTCTGGCAGGTCATTCGGCAGCAATTTTTGCAGGACACGCATGCCGCCATAGCCGCCGCCTAGTATAACGAGATTTTTCATGTGAATTTCCCCTTTTTAACTCTTCAAAAGACAGTTAATGAAGTTTTTCCAGCTCGTTTTAAAAAACCGTAAACGGATACATTTTAAATTATTTTACTATATTTTTCTGCTTCGATTAAACACCATAAAAAGTATAACGAAATTGTGACAAAATAACAACAATTTTATGGAACGATTAGAGCCAGAGAAATTGACGATTTCTCCGAAAAAAGGTACGATTAAAAATTAGTAGAGAGGTGAAAAAAATGATAAAGCCTATCATTGAATTTTGCATAAGCAACCTCGCGAGCGGAGCGCAAAGAGCGAGGGCGGAGCTGGAGAGAGATCCGGATCTTGACGTAATCGAATATGGCTGCCTCGGTTACTGCGGGAAATGCGCGCAAGCCATGTTTGCGCTAGTTAATGGAGACCCTGTCACAGGGGAAACACCCGAGGAACTGGTTGAAAATATCTATCAATATTTGGACGAAAACCCAATGTTTTAATATAAACAGGCTGGCATGGAACTCCAATGCCAGCCTGTTTTTTATGTTTCTGCTTAGACCTTCCACATAAATCGATTCGTTTAATATACTTTTTGTTCTTCCCGCATCTCCTGCCATCGATCCTTCGCCATTTGGATGATTTGCGGTTCAACTGACTGTCTTTGTTTCTCAATCACCCTGGAGAAAAATCTGACAGCATCCTGACTGTTGCCTGTGCTCCTTGAAAGCTCGGCAATCAGATACATCAGCCTCAATTCGGACACCTGGGTCCCGCTGTAGTCACCAGTACTGAACGATTCAGTGTAATGAGCAAGAGCTAGTTTCAGAAAGCGCATTTCTTGTTCTTCATTTGACAGTACACGGTAAAGCCAGGCAAGCCTTATATATAGCCCTGCTGTAACAATATGCTTTTCTTTTTTTAATGTTGAACAATAGGCGCCCAGTTTGAAGGTATTAATTGCCTCCTGGATTGTACGCTCTCTGCTGAAGTCATGGGGCACCCATTGGCTGCAGATTTTATCGGTAATGACTTTTTTAGAGCCTGGAGGGTAATAGGTGCTAAACTCATCGGTAAAAGAAAAGCCGCAAGTTGGACAGACATTAACATAGTATAAATTAGGATTCACGGATTCTAATGAATACAGGGGGGCGAAATCAGTGTCATAGCTGAGGACTTTCACGAATCGGGAACGCACCTTTTTGGTCGTAAAAGGCTGTTCACACATGGTGCATTTATACTTTTTATCATATAACGGTTCTAACTGTGCCAACGCCATCACCTGCCGAATTACCTATTATTTTGGTGGGAAACTTAGGTACATTATACCAGTTAAACTAAGCGAACGGGGATAAATCTTGTAAAAATAATCCTATAATTCTTTTTTCAGCTTGATTGGTTGAGGATTGGAAAAACACTGTATATACTATAATAAAGAAGGGATCAAGGAGGTTTTATTTTATGGAAAACATTGTGATTCTTACAGAAGAAGCTGCATTGCAGGTTAAAGATATGATGAAACAAAATGAAACAGAGGACGCTTATCTGCGTGTGTCTGTAAAAGGCGGGGGCTGCAGCGGTCTTTCATACGGAATGGGTTTTGCTCATGAAGTGGAAGAAGGGGACATCGAATTAGAGCAGCATGGCATCCGCATCCTTGTCGATAAGGAAAGTGCGCCTGTCCTGATGGGTACGAAAATCAGCTATAAGCAATCATTGATGGGCGGTGGTTTCACGATCGACAACCCGAATGCGATCGCTTCATGTGGCTGCGGTTCAAGCTTCAAGACAGCTACTCGTGAAGGCACGCCTGAAGAATGTTAAAAGAAAAAAGCAAGGTCTGCGGACCTTGCTTTTTGTGTAGAAATTATTTAATAAGAAAGCATAAATTTCACTTCGAAAATTGTCTAGCTCCAGCGCCTAGCCCCTCG
>NZ_JBALSS010000025.1:11607-45698 GCF_036967045.1 Bacillus sp. JJ1609
GGGGCTGACCAAGGCGCTTGCGCTTTTCTATTTAAACATCGATGAACTATGAAGCGGCTGAGTTTTAGCCTTAGGATCAATGAATGATTTTGCGTTGTTGACAGCTGTTGGTGCTTCGCCAAAACCGGTCGCAATCAATTTCACTTTTCCTTCGTATGTGCAAATGTCGCCAGCAGCGTAGATGCCAGGGATATTCGTTTCCATTTTTGAGTTAACCAGAATCGAGTTCTTTTCGATTTCTAATCCCCACTCTTTAATTGGTCCAAGAGAAGAAACGAAACCAAAGTTGCAGATCACTGCGTCAACATCCACATTTACTGTGTCTTCGCCGTTTGCATCCTGAAGAACAATCTGGCTGATTTTATTTCCATCACCAATAAGCTCGGTAGGAATATAAGGTGTCTTGATATCCACCTTAGAGTTTTGAAGATTTTCGACACTATGTTCATGAGCACGGAATTTGTCTCTGCGGTGTACAATTGTAACCTGTTCAGCGATTGGCTCTAGCATTAATGCCCAGTCTACTGCAGAATCTCCTCCGCCTAGTACAGCCACTTTTTGGCCAGCGAATTGATTCAAATCATCGATAAAATAGTGCAGGTTCTTGCCTTCATATTGTGCAGCGCTCTCGAGTTCAAGTCTGCGCGGCTGAAAAGCACCATTTCCGGCTGTGATGATCACAGTCTTCGTATAATGTGTTTCTTTGTCAGTCGTTAACTTAAATGTGCCATCTTCCAGCTTTTCAAGCTTTTCAACTGATTGCTCCAATGCAGTTGCTGGCTCAAATTTAGCCATTTGATCCTTCAGGTTATTAATAAGCTCCTGAGCACGGACTTTTGGAAAACCGGCAACATCATATATGTATTTCTCTGGATACAGTGCTGATAATTGCCCGCCTAATTGTGGCAAACTTTCAATAATCTTAACAGATGCTTGTCTCATTCCGCCGTAGAAAGCAGTGAATAGACCAGCAGGCCCCCCGCCAATAATCGTGATGTCATAAACTTTTTGATCTTCTTTCACTCCATATCCCCCTCACTATGTAGTAAAATTGCTCCAATTTTTATAATACCATAAATAGAAAATTAAAACTCATTATCATAATAGAAGATTCAATTAGGAACAATATATTTAATCATTTTATAACAAAAAATAGGGAAAAAGTTCTGTTTTCTGAATATTTCCAAGTTTAGTTTATAGCTTGAAAATACGAGGTAAAAAGAATATCATATATTGTAGACGAGAATGTTAAGATTTTGTGACATTTTCAGGACATTTTTTTGAACTTTTTAGTGAATAATATCACAAACTTTTCCGTGAAAAAGATGGCGGCAAATAGAGATGAGCCATTCGACCAAAAATATATTAAAAAGGTGGAAGTGATCACTTTGAGAAAGCCAAAGATCGTAATTTTAGGAGCTGGATACGGGGGATTAATGACAGCTACCCGTTTGCAAAAAGCTGTTGGAGTAAATGAAGCAGATATCGTCTTAGTTAATAAAAATGATTACCATTATGAAACTACTTGGCTGCATGAGGCTTCAGCAGGAACTTTGCATCATGACAGAGTTAGATACGACATTCGTGATGTGATTGACCGTCACAAGGTTGAATTCATCCAGAGCACAGTTGAAGAAATCAAAATGGATGAAAAGCGTGTAATTCTTGAAAACGGCGATATCATTTACGATTATCTTGTCATTGCCTTAGGTGCTGAAACTGAAACTTTTGGTATTAAAGGCTTGAAGGAGTATGCTTTCTCTATCGTTAATGTGAACGCAGCAAGACAGATTCGTGAACACATTGAGTATCAGTTCGCTACTTACAATACTGAAGCAGAGAAAAAAGACGACCGTTTGACAATCGTTGTTGGCGGCGCTGGGTTCACTGGAATCGAATTCCTAGGTGAATTGACGAACCGTGTTCCTGAGCTTTGCCGCGAATATGATGTGGATTTCCACAAAGTTAAAATCCTGTGTGTAGAAGCTGCTCCAATGGTGCTTCCTGGTTTTGACCCTGAGCTTGTTAACTATGCTGTTTCTCAGCTTGAGAAAAAAGGCGTAGAGTTCCGCATCGGAACGGCAATAAAAGAAGCAACTCCAGAGGGCATCATCGTTGCAAAAGGTGAAGAGGAAGTCGAAGAAATCAAAGCTGGAACGGTTGTATGGGCTGCTGGTGTACGTGGAAGCTCTATCATTGAAAAATCTGGAATCGAAGCAATGCGCGGACGTGTTAAGGTCCAGCCTGACCTGCTAATTCCTGGCTCGGAGAATGTATTCATCGTGGGTGATTGCTCGTTGATCATCAATGAAGAAATCAATCGTCCATACCCGCCAACTGCACAGATTGCTATGCAGCAAGGTGAAGTATGTGCTAGAAATATCGCTGCACTTGTTCGTGGTAAATCAGAATTAGAAACATTTACACCTGACATTAAAGGTACAGTATGTTCACTTGGTGAAGACGACGCAATTGGCGTAGCTTTCGGCAAGAAAATGGTCGGCACTAAGGCTTCTATCATGAAGAAAATAATCGACAACCGTTCACTTTACATGATTGGCGGACCTTCATTAGTACTTAAAAAAGGAAAGTTTAACATCCTATAATTAACTTTTAAAACAGGCTTCTTTACAGGGCCTGTTTTTTTCGTGAGTAAGAAAAACACTGAAACCACTCGAATCTAAGCTTTTGTTAAAATAGAGAGATTAAAGGTTTATGCGGGGAAGGGAAGATTGTCATGGGTAAGCGTGAGAATGTTTGGCTTGGGGTAGCTGGACTGGTTATCGATGAAGACGAAAGATGGCTTGTAGTCAAAAAACGGTACGGCGGCCTTAAAGGCAGCTGGTCACTTCCAGCAGGCTTTGTGGAAGAAGGCGAGACAGCAGACAGTGCAGTAATCAGGGAGGTGCTGGAAGAAACAGGTATTCGATGTAAGGTTAAGGGTCTGCTCGGTCTCCGAACAGGGGTGATCAGAGATTCCATTAGTGATAATATGCTGGTCTTCCTCCTTAGCCCATCGGGATCGCTGAAAGTAAAAGCCCAGGAAACAGAGTTATATGAAGCGAAATTTATGCTTCCTGTCGAATTGGACGCTGATCCTGACACATCAATATTATTAAAGTTTCTTTTGGAAAAACATCAGCAACAAGTTAAGACAGGAATAGATGGGATTGATCCTGGACAGCAATTTAATTACACTGAATATCGCTTATTTTTATAATTTTCTGAAATTTTAAGGAAGTGACAGATAATCAAAGAAAATCGATGATGTATCCGTTTTCAATCTACTTTTTTGGTCATTTTTGAACCTTTTCAAATACAATGAATGTCTGATATATTATCAGAAAATTCAATAATATAAAAGGAGAGGTTAACAAATGAAAATGCATACACATGACTCAAAAGAATGTCCATATTGCTCAGGTAAAGGATATTTCCAATTACTACTTGGCGGTTCTGAAACTTGTTCTTGCTGCAGCGGGTCAGGGAAATCAAAAAAATAAAGCATTACATCTTGGACCTTCGCAAATGCGGGGTTTTTTCTTTTTACGTTCTTTTTGAGAATTAAGATTATATTATTAAAGGCTCTGTTAACTTAACACTTGATTCCGCTCCAGGCATTCGCTTTCCGCGGAAGAATTAGGAAAAAGCTCAAGAGCCAGCTTTTTCAAGGACAAATTCTTGTAGGGGCGACTCCTCGTCGCTTTGCTAATGCGGGGTCAATTGATTGTATCATTTGACCTAGGTCTCACCTTGGCCGCTGAACCCGCAGGACTCTGATAAGCTTCCTCGAATCTGCCCACGCACGATGGAAATGCGTTAGCATTTTTGGAGGAGTCGAGTAACTTCCGCTCTAATCAACAGGTGCTATAAATCAACATTGCCCTTTAACACAGTCTTATTAAAAGTAAAAGTCGTGAATTAATCTTTCGAAGTAACCATTTCATTGACTCAAAATAGGACAAACAGTAAACTAGAAATGATGTGTAATGGGGGGATTTAGATGTTGACGATCGTAACACTCATCATTTCGATGTTATTGTTTTTTGTATTGTTTTTTGGGATTGGTTTCTTGCTAAATATGTTGTTGAGAATGTCTTGGATCATGGCTATCATATATCCATTAATCGCTATATTTATCATTGATCAAGTCCGGTTTATCGAGTATTTCACAAATAGCGGAAAAGCTTTTACTGACCTTGGGCAAAGAATTTCTAGTCTTGCTTTAGCAGATATCCTGATTTTAAGCAGTGGACTGGCCGGAGCGGTCCTTGCTGGAGTCGTAATCAAGCTATTGAGGAAAAAAGGATATCAAATGTTTTAAGAAAAGCGGTTGCAGACCCTCTGGCTTAAAAAACTAAAGTTCCAAACAAAAACCTTCACATTAGTAGGAAGGTTTTTTTTGTACATAAAAAAATAGGAAAGGGAGAAAACTATCTTTAAGTTTAAAGTATTATTTTACTTTTACTGGAAGTGTAAATAGGTATATTGACACTTTTTTGCTCCTTTTGGAATATTTCTTGTTGCGATGGGAAATTAATAGATTTGGGAGGAGTGAAAAATTATATGAATATTTTAAAAAATTGGGCCAGACGCTCAGCGATGGCAGTTTTATTTTTTGCTGCCATAACATCAACGTTCCATTCGATCTCAGGCGTAGAAGCAGCAACATTTGCTACATACATATTTGACAGCGAAGGAACACACCAAGATGACACCTCACAATTTGAACATAAAAAGAAATCAGTTGGACTAGCATTTAAATTTTTGAAAAAGATTTCAGATTTTAAAACCAAGATTTCATCAAGTGAAAAAGTTGCGGGTGCACCGCCAACACTTGAACAATCGCTTAATTGGTCTCAATATCCTAAAAAGTCAATTATAGCTACAGGTTATACAGCAGGAATTGAATCCACCGGGAAAAACCCTGGACACCCGGAATATGGAATTACATACTCAGGTGTAAAAGTAAAACGTGATTTATATTCAACCGTCGCAGCTGATTTAACTGTATTCCCGATTGGAACGATTCTTTTTATTCCGGGATACGGTTTTGGTGTTGTCGCTGATAAGGGCGGAGCAATTAAAGGGAATAAGGTTGATCTATATTATGACACTGTAAGTGATGTTTATGAACAGTGGGGCAAAAAGACACTGGATGTCTATGTGATTGAAATAGGCGATGGGAAATTGACTGAGGATGACCTAAAAGCGCTAAATGAAAATGAATCGATGCAGGTATTTCGCCAGCAATATATCAGCGGCAAGAAATCCTAATAAAAGATAAGGCAAATTCCGGACGGAGTTTGCCTTTTTATTGTTTTTCAGTCATGGATCAGGCTATGCAATTTTTCAAGACCGTCGAGCAGTCTTGGGGAAGGCCGGCAATAAAGTTCTTCCTCCAGGATCAAGATGCGGTCCTGTTTGACTGCGGCCATCTCATTCCAGCCCGGTCGGCCGATAATTAATTCCTTTTTTACCTTTTGCCTTCTCACACCTACCCATGCTATGCAAATGTAATCTGGCTTACGTGACCTGACATCATCCCAGTCTGTTTGGACACTTGCCAGTTCGACATCTTTAAAAATGTTCTCAGCCCCGGCAGCTTCTGATAATTCTGTCAGCCAATTAATCCTGCCAGGCGTGAAAACGGGCTTTGGCCACCACTCCCAATAAAGCTTTGGCTTTGAGGATGTTTTTGCTCCTTTTTGCTTTATAGCTTCAAGCCTGCTCCGGAAACGTTGAGCCGTTTCTTTCCCTCGTTCAGGCATGTTTAAGGCATTTGCAGTCAAGAGTAAGTCATTCTCTATATCTTGAAGCGATTGCGGGTTCAAAATGATATGAGGAATGCCACGGGCTTTTAAGCCATCAATATTTTTTTCCATTCCTGGGACACTGAGTGAAGCTAGAACAAGGTCTGGCTTCAATTCCTCCACTTGGTCAAGGTCAATTGATAGGTCAGGCCCGAGCTTTGGAATTGCTTTTATAGATTCAGGCCAATCAGAAAAATCATCTACTCCGACCAGAAGATCAGTCAAACCGAGAAATTCCATGATTTCAGTGTTGCTTGGGCATAACGATATAACTCTCAATGTGTTCACCTGCCTCTTAGAACTGTATCGAATTTATACTCCCACTCTTATAATAATAGGTAATGCAATAGCAGGGCTAAGCCAATGCCGCTTAGTCCGCCGAAAAATACTTCGATCGGCTTGTGGCCAAGCAATTCTTTTAATTCCTTTTGTTTTTCTTTTTCCGGCTTATTCTGCCAGCCCTTCGCCTCTTCTGCAAATCTTGAGAAGTCAGCAACAAGCTGGTTCAGTACAATCGCTTGCTCGCCAGCCTGTCGGCGGACGCCCGATGCATCGAACATCGTGATGATCGCAAATACGGCTGAAACAGCGAAAACGGCCGAATCCATCCCTGTTTCGAGGGCAACACCAGTAGATAGAGCCGTCACGGCGGCTGAATGTGAGCTTGGCATTCCCCCTGTACTTGTCAGCAATGACCAGTCAAGTCTTCTTGTCGCAATATATTGGATGGGTACTTTGATAAACTGTGCGAAAAGAATAGCCGCAAGTGAAGCCCACAATGGGAAATTTGTTAATAATTCCATAGCTGTACCCCCTAAAATGTTTCTTTTTATAGACTATGTGTGTGATGTTTATTTAAGGATTATTGTTCGCCTCCTGCGTAAAAAGCGAGCTGAGAAGGCTCCAGAACCGCCCGTGTTAACCGAGCCCTTGTGCGGAAATCAGCAGGAAAGATTAAAAGTGCTTTTATTAAGTAATACCCAAGAAAGATTGATTCATTACAGTAATATCACAGTTTTGATAATATAGTTTTAACTGGTGCGAATTGGGGTGAGCATTTTGACGGAATACCCGGATGAATACTACGAGTTCTTTATTAAATTCAACGAAGGGGACTACTATACCTGCCATGACTTGCTTGAAGATATGTGGATGACCGACAAAGGCAATCTTTTTTTAAAAGGCCTGCTGCAAATGAGTGTGGCGATCTACCATTATAGTTACGGAAATGTAAAAGGGGCCCGCCTGATGATGCAGGCAGCTCATGATTATTTACAGTCCTACCGCCCTGTTCACTGGGGAATGGACCTCGAAAAAATTTATCCTTTCATCGAAGCGTGCCTAACTATTTTTCCGCAAAATATAGACAGGGTGCCCTATGAACAGGTTAGAGATCTTCCGGTGCTGCCAGTTTTATATTTGTATCTGGAGGATGAATTGGAAGAGTAACAAGAAGAGGGTTACAACGCGATATTTAATTTGGGTCCATTATTTATATAAACCAGCTTTAGGTATCGATTAGGAAGTCGAAATATTTTTAAGTTTTCGTTATAATAAAACTATAAATACGGAGGTGAAGCAATTTGTTTAACGTGAAAAATGAATTTAATTTAACGAACAGCCATGACTGCCTGGTAATCGGCTTATTTAATAAACCGTCTGGATTTGAAGGAGTCAATGCTGAAGCAGATCAGCTTTTTGAAGGGCAGCTTACTGAACTCGTGAAAAATGGAGAGATTTCATCCAAGAAAAAAGCAGTTTCAAAGATACATACTTTCGGTAAAACAGGTGCAAAAAAGCTATACTTTGTCGGCCTTGGACATGAAAAAGAACTGGATTTTGAAACATTGAGAGAAGCCTTTGGACGCCTATTCAAGACATCCAAAGCAGAAAAGTGGACGGAAGCAGCTGTATTGCTTGATACTTTTACATCCGATGCGGTTGAACTTAACGATGCAGCCCACGCATTAGGTGAAGCATTTGCGATGGCGACTTACGCATTTGAAGGCTACAAGCAGAAATCAAATGAGCCTGAAAAACGCATTGAGAACCTAACAGTTTACAGTGCGGATGAAGAGGGAGAGGTAGAAGCCGCTCTTGAGGTTGGATACGCGTTTGGTAAGGCAACGAATTCAGCACGAACTCTTGTTAATACACCAGGCAATCTTCTGACTGCAACAGACATGGCAGAATATGCTAAAAAGCTTGCGGAGAAATATGAGTTTGAAGTAGAGATTTTAGAAAAAGAAGAAATGGAAAAACTTGGCATGGGTGCGCTACTTGCTGTTAACCAAGGGTCCACAGAACCGCCAAAAATGATTGTCTTGAAGTATCAGGGCAAAGAAGAATGGACAGACGTAATCGGATTAGTCGGAAAGGGAATCACCTTTGACACAGGCGGGTATTCAATTAAGACTAAGGCAGGAATCGTGGGTATGAAATCGGATATGGGCGGCGCTGCAGCGGTCCTGGGAGCAATGGAGATCATCGGTGAGTTAAAGCCTGAGCAGAACGTAGTTGCGGTCATTCCATCAACAGACAATATGATCAGCGGAACAGCGTTCAAGCCGGATGATGTTATTACTTCAATGAGCGGCAAAACGATCGAAGTATTGAACACCGATGCAGAAGGACGTCTTGTACTTGCAGATGCAATGACATATGCCAAGCATCATGGAGCGAACTATCTTGTAGACATCGCAACACTGACAGGAGGAGTTATCACTGCTTTAGGACTCCACACTTCAGGCGCGCTGACGAACAATGAAGCTTTGTTTGAACAAGTTCTCGAAGCTTCATATGAAGCAGGAGAGCAAATCTGGCGTCTGCCAATATTCGAAAGAGACCTGGAGAGAGTCAGAAGCAGCAAAATCGCTGACCTTAACAATTCTCCAGGTGCAGAAGGCCATATGATCATGGGCGGTGCATTTGTCGGCGAATTCGCTGAAGGCACTCCATGGGTACACCTTGATATTGCCGGAACAGCAACAACTGCCAAGGACCACGACCTGGGTCCAGCAGGCGCAACCGGCGTAATGGCACGTACACTTGCATTGCTTGTTGAGAGATTCGAACCAATTAAATAAAACCGTGAATTAAGACCCTGAGGCGAATGCTTTAGGGTCTTTTATATATAGTGGCAGAAAAAATATTTAGCTTCTAAAGTGATCTAAATTAACATTGAACTCAATCCAACAAGTTAGCAATTTTTTAAACCAACCCAACAAGTTATTAAACCAATTCAACAAGTGATAAAATGAATTCAACAAGTTAATAGACTAACCCCAAAAATAATTAAAGCGATTCAACAAGTAAAAGACGATTCAACAAGTAAAAGACAATTCAACAAGTAAAAGACAATTCAACAAGTAATAAAGCGGTTGAAAGATAAAATCAAGCCATAAATGAGGTGATTATCATGTATTTTGGTAAGCCGCGGAAAACCGCTCCATCTGACAGAGTCCCGCCAAACCAGAATGTCACGACTGCGTTTCCCGTGCTTCATTATGGGAATATCCCCAACTATAAAAATCTTGATAACTGGACATTAAGGATTTGGGGGCATGTGATTCAGGAAACAGTACTCACTTTTAATGATCTAATGAAGCTGCCGCAAAAAACATCGGGTAATGATATTCATTGTGTCACAGGCTGGTCCAAGCTCGATAATATCTGGGAAGGCATCCCGACACAGGAACTGGTCAGCCTGGCAAAACCTAAAGACAGTGCGAAATTTGTGATCCTGCATGCAGAGGAAGGGTGGACAACAAACCTGCCCATTGAGGATTTTGTTAAGGATACAAGTCTGCTTGCACATACCCACAATGGAGAACAGCTTACACCAGAGCATGGCTACCCATTAAGGGCTGTAATCCCTCATCTGTATTTCTGGAAGAGCGCCAAATGGCTTAGGGGGATTGAATTTACTAATGAAAACAAGCCGGGTTTTTGGGAGAAGAACGGCTACCATATGTATGGGGATCCTTGGAAAGAAGAGCGACTATCCTGGGACTAAAAAATAGGTCTTTCCTTATTGGTTAGACAACCTTATTATAACCCTGTAAAACATGGATTTACCCCTTATCTATAATACTTGTCGTGATATGGACAATCGCCCACTCAACCGCCCTGTTTATGGCATATGAAGTATTGTAGGCAAATATATTAGGGAGGTGGCTTCATGAATAGAAGAAGACCGTATTATGGCGGAGGATTTGGAAGACGCCGTTTCTTTTTCGGAGGACCGTTTTTAGGAGGAGTGGTTGGTGGTCTTTTGGGCAGCGCGCTGTTATATCCGCGACCGTATTATCCTTATGGATACCCATACTACTCGCCATATGGATACGGATATCCTTACTACTAAAAGTGAAAATTGCTTTGCCGCCGTTCTGGACAACGGCGGCTTTTTCCTGTTCGGCTGTGTTAAACTGGACTGTTGATTTCCGCTCCAGGCACTCGCTTTCCGCAGAAGAATTATGAAAAAGCGGCTTTTTCATAAATAAATTCTTCATGGGGCGTCAGGTGATCCTCCTATCATAAACTCGCCGGCCATTTTTTCCTTTGAGTTGTTCTCGGACATTTTCTCATAACAACTCGCCAGCCTTTTTTCTCTTTGAGTTGTTCTCGGACGCCCTCTCATAACAACTCGTCGGCCTTTTTCCTCTTTGAGTTGTTCTCGGACCTCCTCCATAACAACTCGCCGGCCTTTTCCGCTGAACCCGCTGAACAATGAACAGTTTCCTCGAATCTACCCACGCACGATGGAAATGCGTTTGCATTTTCGGAGGAGTCGAATGCCCTCAGTGTTGAATATTCTTTTCATTCCCATCTTAACTTTAGAATGATGTGGCAGCATTCTTTGTCTCCGACATGGTCTTGAAAGGTCATCGTGATCCCGTCAGGGTTATAGGTTATTTTCGGCTTTTTCTTGATCCCCGCAGAGTCGACAAGGTGTTCAACCTCAGCCTGATTTGATTGTTGGGCAGCAGCCATTAAGTCATTTGAAAATGAAGAGGAAGAGGTGATTTTCTTCATAACCAGGTTGGCATCCTCCATTAGCATGATTGCTTTTGTGGCGGAAGTCTTAAATAGGGCTGTAGTTACTTCGGGATAGGGGCGGAAGTCGGGAATGGGGCTCAATTCATCTCGTCCGGCATTACAATAAAATAAATAATGCATTTACTTCCCCTTTCTTTTAATCAGAATAGTGTAAGGACCTTTTTGTCATCCCTTTCAATGTATGAAATTCAATCTGTGGGTATGATGCGAAAAAAAGCTAAAAGCGCTTGAGAATTAAAAAAAGAGGGAATGTATGAAGAAAATAGAAATGTAATACATATATACTTCTATAATTTAAATAGAATGAATGGGACGGTGCCACATGGATTTGGATCTGGTGATCAATATTATCGAAGAGAACGGCTATATGGGATTGTTTTTATGGCTTTGGTTCGGCATTTTTATCATCCCAGTACCCAATGAAGTCCTTTTGATGACCGTAGGACTCGCTTCGTCCATGGGCTCCCTTGATCCATACCTTGCGTTCCTGGTTTCCTACTTGGGTATTTCGACTGCCTTTACCAGCATCTATCTGGTTGGGAGGATAATAGGAAGAAGGCTATTGCGCTTCCTGGAAAAAAGGAAGCGGTTTGCGGATACAATCGAATCCTCGATGAAGATGATGGATAAATATCATGCTTTTTCATTATTCCTTAGCTGCTTTGTACCTGGTGCAAGGAATTTGATTCCTTTGCTTTATGGATTCAGCAGGCTTCCATTTAAAACATTTGCTGTTTTTGCTTATAGTGGTGCGTTTATCTGGGTATTAACCGTTTATATGATAGGATTTTTATTCGGGGATAAAATGGATGCGATCATGAAATATAATAAAGAAATGTGGCTCCTGGTAATTTTAGCGGCAGCGGTGGCAGCTGGGATCATTGTTTTTAGAAGGAAAAAAATGAAGAATGCAGGAATAGAGAGTGCTCTTGGCACGGAAAGTGGCATATATCAGGAAAGGCAGCAAAAATAGCCGCCTTTCTCAAATGAAATTCACTTTGCCACAGGACGTGGCGGTTTTAGTCGACCAGCGCTTGTCGGGGCTGACCAAGGCGTTTGCTCTTTTCTTATTGTCCAGCTGCGGCTCCTAACTCCTCGAGACGCTTCGGTCCTGCCAATGAAGTCAAAAACCGACTTCACTGTCAGGCCCTCCAGCGCTTTTCGGAGTTGTGCAGTCGCCTCCGCTTTTCTTATTAAAATTCATTTCGGTGTTCGACTAAATCAATAGCTCCTAGGACAATATGGGCTAAACCAAAACCGAAGACAGTGTTGGAAATCATTTTATCGATTTTACGGTTTTGTTTCATAGCATAACCTGCGGCAGTGACAGCAGTCCCGAGTACTGTGGGGATCATACCTTCGCGAATTCGATTCATTCGATTCACCTCATAATTCAGGATGCGTCCTTAAGGACAGTTTTAGTTTCTCCAGCAATCCTTGCAATTCAATTTCCAAATCTAAGGAGGTAGATAACATGGAATTAAATCAAACGCTTTTAGGGTCACTAGGTATCGAAATTACTGAGCTGCAAAAAGGAAAGGTTACGGCTACTATGCCGGTGGATGAACGTACCAGACAGCCATTTGGATTGCTTCACGGAGGGGCATCTGTAGCCTTGGCAGAAACGGTCGCAAGTGTTGGGGCCTTTGAATTAGTAGACAAGGTAAACGAAGTCGTTGTTGGCCTTGAAATTAACGCCAACCATATCCGTGCTAAAAAGGATGGTTTCGTTACAGCGGTTGGCACTGTCCTGCATCAAGGGAAAACCACCATGGTCTGGGATATTAAAATCACTGATGAAAACGAAAATCTCATTTGCGTATCAAGGTGTACCATTGCCGTAATCAAACGTAAAAAATAAGTTCGATCAGCCTCAGCGGCTGATCTTTTTATATTTCAAGATTAATTTCAACCACTTTTCTTAGTTTTTCATTATGATATCCTGCTGGAGCCAGCTGCAGTAATTTATTGCGGATGGAACAAAGTATAGGGAAGTCAACTTTTGCTGCCAGCCCGTATACTTTCGTTTCATGTTTGACTAGCTTCATCCGTGCAAGCCGGTTCAATTCGTACTTCTCGAATGCCTTTTCGATCGACTCTTCTGTACTGATCCATTTTGAAAGATAGGCGGCTTCCTCAATAGCCTGTGAAGCACCCTGTCCGATATTTGGCATTGAAGCATGTGCAGAATCCCCAACAAGGAGGATGTTGTCAGAATAAAAGTGTTCCAAGGGTTGGAGGACAGATAGTTCATCAAAAATGATATTTTCCGGAGGGGTATTTTCCAGGATTTGCTGGATAGGATCGTGATAATAGAAAAAGTTGAACAATAAATCGATTGGAGTCCACTTAGACATATTCGTTGTGCTTGACTCGGATTTTTTAAATGCATACCAGTATAAGCGATTGCCAGGCATTGGAGTGATTCCGAATCGGCCTCTTGGTCCCCAGGTTTCGGTATATGGAATTTCGCTGAAGCGTGGGTTATCTATGAAGCCGCGCCAGCACACAGATCCCGATAAGGAAAATTTGCTTTCTGGAATTACTTTTTTCCGAATCGGGGAATCAGTCCCGTCACTGCCAATAAGATATTCTGCTTCTGCAGTGGAACCATCCTTGAAGTTCAGTTTGATCGTTTGGTCAATCTGTTCAAGGTCAATTAATTCCTTATTCATGCGGAGGGAACCAGGGAGAAGTGCTTCTGTTAAAATCTTCATAAGTGTGGAGCGCTTCATGAAAAGGTAATTTGGGATATGAGAGGGAGAGTGATAATCGAAATTTGCAATGATTTCGCCTGAATGGGATTTAACCATACATTGATCGGATGTCACTCCGTTTGCAATCATCTGTCCGCCTAATCCCATAATGTAAAATGATCTTATCGCATTGCCGCTCAAAACAATGCCAGTATCAGGGCCGCTGAAATCTTTTGCCTTTTCATAAACTTCAGCGCCGATTCCTTTTTTCTGCAACGCCACTGCTGAGCATAATCCGCTAATTCCGCCGCCAATTATGGCAATTCTGCCATGAGCCATAAAACTCCCATCCTTTCAAAATGAAAAATGCTTAAATTCACTGTATGGCTCCTGAAGAAAAGTCTCCTCATCCTTACTATACTTCACGTGATCTTTGAAAGGTATGAATAATAATTGAACAATCTGGCAATTAACAAAGCCACCAGGGAGTTAAACCTGATGGCTTTAAAAAATTATTTCGACTGATTCATTTCCGGCATAGATTTTCTTGCTTTAGCTAGGTCATCCTGTACCGTTTTATCAGATAGCTTGATGCCTGAGTTATAAGCTGCGCGGCTGATTAAGTGGCCAGCAACCGGGGAAGTAAGGAAAATAAATCCGATGCCCAGTAATAATCTCGAATTAAAATGATCCTCGATAAACCAAAAATACAGGAAGGTCCCCAGCAGCACAAGCATGACCCCCATAGTAGCACTTTTTGAAGCAGCATGGTTTCGCGTATAAACGTCTGGAAGCCTGATCAAGCCGAACGCCGTAACAAGGCTGAGAAATGCCCCCACTAGGATGAACAATGCAGCAAAAAATTTAGCTATTTCCATTTCTGTCATATTCCATGATTACTCCCTTCTCAAGATATTTTGAAAAGGCGACTGTCCCGATAAAAGCAAGTATACCGATCAGCAGGATGATGTCCAAAAAGGCACTTGTTTCAAGCAGGATAGAGACGAGTGCAATAAGGGACACAAGGCTGATTCCGATTGCGTCTAGGGCGACCACCCTATCAGCGATAGTAGGTCCTTTTATCACGCGATAGATTAGGCCGATCATTGCGAGGGATATGAATGCCACTGAAACCCACATAATCATGTTAAACATCATCTGCTCACCTCCATGATCGATTTTTCAAACGTATCTCTGATCCCTTTGATTGAATCCTCCGCATCATCAATATCCATAGCGTGTACATACAGGATTTTATTATCAGGAGAGACATCTACGACCAGGGTACCTGGAGTTAGCGTGATGAGATTTGCGAGCACGGTAATCTCCCAGTCTTGTTTCAATTCCGTTGGGTATGCAAAAATTCCAGGCTTTATATCAAGCTTAGGTTTCAGGATTACCTTAAGGACGGCAATATTAGAAAGGATTAATTCCCTCGTGAAAATATAGATCAGATTTATTACAGCCAAGAACCTTAACAAGTAAAAACGTGAATTGAAAAAGCGGCGGAATATATAAATGATGAGCAGGCCAAAGAAATACCCGACGAAAAAAGTGGCTGGGGAGTACGATGTCTTCAGAAACATCCATACAAATGCCAGAATGAAATTCAGCAAGATTTGAAAAGCCATAGCTCATTACTCCTTTAAAACTGCATCGATGTAGATTTCCGGATTAGAAAGTGTTTCAGCAGCCATTGAAATTACCGGATAAATTGCATCTGTTCCAATTCCGTACAGAACAGCGAAGGCTGTTAAGAGCGCTGGAGCGACGAGCAGCCATCCAACAGGAGCATTTTGCTCAGATTTATATGCCCTCTCAGAACCCCAGAAGCCTTTAATGAAAATCTTCATTACCGAAAACAAAACGAAAAGGCTCGACATAAGGACAACGAAGGCCCCAAAATAACTGCCTGCTTCAAAGCCGGAACGTACAATCATCAGTTTCCCTGCGAACCCGCTTAGCGGGGGAATGCCTGCAAGTGCCAGTGCTGCGATGAAAAATGTCCAGCCAAGCCGCGGATATCTATGCAGCAATCCGCTGATTTTGTCAAGGTCGCTCGTCCCTGTGATCCGGATGATAATCCCAATAAGCAGGAATAGGGCGGCTTTGATGTTCATGTCGTGGATCAGGTAAAAGATAGAGCCAGTTAATGATTCCTGTGTCAGTACGGATACACCATACAAGATGACGCCAACCGCGACAATAATATTATAGATAATGATTTTCTTAATGTCTGAATAAGCGATTGCGCCGATCACTCCAGCGATGATCGTCAGGATCGCCAGAATTTGCAGCAATTGATGTGTGTATCCAGCATCATGGTAAAAGAATAGCGAGTATGTCCTTGTGATCGAGTAAACTCCAACTTTGGTCAGCAGTGCGCCGAATAAAGCCATTACTGGGGCTGGAGGAGCGTAGTAAGAGCCTGGGAGCCAGAAATATAACGGGAAGATGGCCCCCTTCAAGCCAAAAACGATCAAGAACAAGACTGCTATGACAGTAATAATCCCCATATTGCCAAGCTCGCTGATCCTCACGGAAATATGCGCCATGTTGAGCGTACCTACTACTGAATAAAGATACGCGACAGCGATGACAAATAGCGCTGAGGAGATGACATTCACGAGTATGTATTTGATGGATTCGCGGAGCTGAATTTTTGTTCCGCCCAAAACAAGCAGGACATATGAAGACATAAGCATGACTTCAAAAAATACAAACAGGTTGAAAATATCACCTGTAGTAAAGGCGCCGTTCACGCCCACTAGCAGGAAGTTGACAACAGGATAGTAATAAAATTTTTCCCGCTCGAAACCGATTGACTTGAAAGAGTAAATCACGCTGGCAAATGCAATTATGCTGGTCGTCAGCACAAGAAGCGCTGATAGCATATCCGATACGAGCGTGATCCCGTATGGGGCCTCCCAGTTGCTGACATCCATTGTCTGGATCCCATTTTTATAAACATGGTTTGCGAGCATGGAGGCAGCGATAATCACGGAGAAAGAGCTTATTGCCGAAATCCACCGCTGTGCCAGTACATTTTTTGTGAAAAAGATTAGTAGAACCCCTGTAATCAAGGGAATTAAAATGGGTAAGATGATTAGGTTATTCATGTCCTTCCTTTCCTCTCAAACGATCCATATTATCAGTTCCAAGCTCCTGATAGGCTCTGTAGGCCAAAACCAGGAAGAAGGATGTTACCCCAAAACTAATGACGATTGCTGTCAGGATCAAAGCCTGAGGAAGTGGATCGACATAAGCTTCTGCATGCTCGCCAAGAAGGGGAGCAGCACCCCTCTTTAAGCTGCCCATCGTTAAAATCAATAAGTGAGCGCCATGGCTTAGCAGACCTGTACCGATAATGATCCTGAGCAAGCTTTTAGAAAGCATGAGATAGGTTGCTGTCATAAACAGGATACCAATTAGAAAAGCCATTAAAATTTCCATTATTCGCTCTCTCCAATCGTTTGAATAATGGTCATTGTCACACCAATGACGACTAGGAACACGCCAGTGTCAAACAATACCGCTGTATGCAAAGAGGTTTTGCCAAGGAGTGGCAGATCAACATAAGTAAAGGCATGCGTCAGAAAAGGCATGTCCATGATTAAACCGCCTGCTCCAGTTCCAATGGAAAAAAGGAGGCCAACTGCGATGACCTTGATGTAATCGAACGGCAGGATTGCCTTCACTGTTTTAATATCGAAGGCAAGCAGCAAAAGCACAATGGCTCCCGATGTCATCAATCCGCCGATAAAACCTCCGCCCGGATAGTAGTGACCGGCAAAGAACAGGTGGATTGAAAACAGGATGATGACGAACAAGGTGAATTTAGTAACTGTCTGCAGGATAATATCATTTGTTTTCATCCCTATTCTTTCCCCCTTGTCAGCCGAAGTTTGATCATGGCAAAAATACCAAGAGCGGCAATGCCAAGCACCGTAATCTCGAACATCGTATCAAAGCCGCGGAAATCAACGAGAATGACATTAACCATGTTTTCGCCGCCGGCTTTTTTATAAGTGTTCTCAATATAATACTCTGAAATTGAATTGAACATTTTATTGCTGTGTGCTGATAAAGCGATAAGAGTGACGAGTGCACCAACTCCAATTGAGACTATAGCATTTCCCAGCTTGAAGCGGATTCGCTCCTCGTTTTTTCCGAGTTTTGGCAAATGGTAAAAGGCCAAGAGGAAAAGGGCAACGGAAACTGTTTCAATCACAAGCTGTGTCAGCGCTAAATCTGGTGCACGGAAAATGACAAAGAAAAGCGCAACTGTATATCCGACAGCTCCAAGAAGGATGATCGAAGTCAGCCTTGATTTAGCGAACAGAATGGTGATGGAGGAAACAGCCACAATCAATACGAGGATCACTTCTAAAAATCTGATTGGCGCGACATTGCTAAAATCGAGTTTAAACGCATTCTTGTAAACCAAAGTTGTGGCCAGGATAAAGATAAAGAATGAAAAAATGTAAACCAGATATGTCCGGATAAAACCATTCATATACGTCTTGGTAATGTTTCGTGACACTATCTGGATGAGCTCCAGGCCGCGGTCATAAATATGGTTCAACGTAAGTCGATCAGGGAAAATCCGATAGATACCTGACCATTTTGGAAGTGTTTTGAAAAGCAAAAATCCAAGAATAATGACACCTATAGTCATAAATAATTCAGGTGTTGGACCATGCCAGTGAGATATATGGACATCAAATCCTTCCCCGTTTTCCAGCAATGACGGGAAAATCGAACCCAAAGCAGGTGAAATAATGGTATGTGAAAGTACATTTGGGAAGATCCCGAAAATGATGACAAGTGAAGCAAGGATAACGGGAGAAATCAGCATCCCGATCGGCGCTTCATGCGGTTTCTTTTCCAGCTTCTCAGGCTGGTATTTTCCGGTGAATGTCTTAAATACATACATCATGCTGTACAGGAATGTGAACACACTCGCCGTCCAGGCAATAACCGGGAAAAGGATTCCCCATGTATCCAGGCTGAATATGTCCATTTTCGCAACTCTAAGCATACCGGTGAAAAACATCTCTTTACTCAAGAAACCATTGAATGGCGGGATACCTGCCATTGAAAATGTTCCAATGATTGCGAGAGTGAAAGTAATTGGCATGAAATTCATCAGGCCGCCAAGCTTGCGGATATCTCTTGTCCCAGTTTCGTGGTCAATGATCCCCGTAACCATAAACAGACTGCCCTTGAAAGTGGCATGATTGATTAAATGGAAAACAGCAGCTGTGACAGCGACAATATAATATCCATCCTTAATCGTGCCATAGTGAAGGGCCGCAGCGCCAACACCAAGCAATGACATGATCATACCAAGCTGGCTGACTGTCGAAAATGCAAGAATTGCTTTTAAATCAGTTTGCTTTACGGCTGAAAAAGAACCCCAGAATAATGTAATCACTCCAATTCCAGCCACGAGCCAGACCCATACGCCTGAATGCGCGAAAACAGGCGTCATTCGGGCGACAAGATAAATCCCTGCCTTAACCATCGTCGCTGAGTGCAAATACGCACTGACTGGAGTAGGCGCTTCCATCGCATCTGGAAGCCAGATGTGAAATGGGAACTGAGCAGACTTTGTGAATGCCCCTAACAAGAACAGTATCAAGGTTGCTGTGAACAAAGGATGATTAACCACTTCATTAGACATAGCAATCGTCTCAGAAATACTGAAAGTGCCTGTGATGATATGAAGCAGCAGAATGCCCCCGAGCATCGATAAGCCGCCAAAAACTGTGATTAGCATTGATTTTTGTGCGCCATATCTTGAGCGTTCTTTATGGTTCCAGTAGCCAATCAACAGGAAGGAAGAAAAGCTAGTCAATTCCCAGAAAGAATAAAGGACGATCAGGTTATCCGATAAGACAACACCGAGCATGGCTCCCATGAATAAAAGCAAATATATGTAGAATGTATTGAGCTTTTCTTTTTCAGGTGAAAGGTAGTAGATCGAATATAAGACGACCAGTGCTCCAATCCCCGTGATTAGCAGCGCAAAAAGTAACCCTAAACCATCAATTTTAAGGGCGAAATCAACACCCAGCGAGGAAATCCACGGAAAGGATTCAATAACTGTATCCCCATTTCTTGTCACACTTATAAATTGAAGGAAATATACAAAAAGCACGGCGGGCAGCGGCAAAAGGAACCACCCTGTATGTATGTTACGGAAGTGCTTATGTAAAAATGGAATTAAGACCGCGAGTAAAAGCGGCGATAAAACTGCAAGGTGAAGTAATGACAAAAGATAATACCTCCTTATAATTCCAAATTTAATTTTTTGATTCAAGCATTAACATTATATTTTTTGTCAATTTTACCAGGTTCATGCTCCCGCATATCGGATATGAAAATTATATCGTAAAAATGATGCATATGCATGCCATGACCATTGATGAATCAAGGACTCGCCAAAAATGGCTGAATAAAAATGCTGAACTGTTTGCATACTAACAGTGAATAGGGGGGATCACCATGGCCCGAAAACTTGTTATATGCGTTGTTATATTCCTTAGTTTGTTTACGGGATTCTTAATCCTGGATAACCGGGAAGACAAGGAGTTGTCAAAACAAGGTACTGGTGCAGAACGTGGTGTACTGCGGATTCAGCATACAGATATGGACGAGGTCGAAACAGCAAAAACATATGTACCATTTGGCTCGAGGGAATACGTCAGGATTGTACCTAAGTAGCTTCAACCATTTAATACGGATGAAGATGAATAAAGTTTCAAAAGTTTTAAGTTCCTTGAATAAGGGGCTTTTTCTTTTTGTTGCCGGAAGCATTCTTTTCTTTCATAATATCCAAGTAGGAATAAGAAAGAATCGAGTGAAGATGCTATCATGAAAAATCCGTATTTAACAAGCTATTTTCCGCTGCTCGCCATTGTTTTGTTCAGTTTGTCGCTCTCAGTCCGCACAGAAATGGAGCTTGTGGCACTTCTGAAAAATGCCGGGATTTATGAAGGCATGCTGGAATTTTTTTCGGAAACAGGAATCAAACTTTCGCTTCTGGCACTGCTAATGGTCCTGTACTTTATGGTTTTTGCAGCCATGAAGCTTATTGCCGATACGATCAATGAGGTAAGCCTGCTATTTTTTTCAAAGGATCATGAAGGTGAAAGCCTTAAACTGATTCGCAGTGGTGCAACTGTCTATTTTGCAGCCGGAGTGCTTTCCCTTTTCAGCATTTACAGCTTCATAGGGATTGGCGTTATTTTTGCTGTGGCAACATTGATTTATTTTATCTATTTTGTCTATAAAATAAGCCCTAATTTATCAATAGCTGGGGTAATAGGAACAGTCTTCTTCCACATCATCCTTTGGAGTACCATGTTGCTTGGAATCGTTTATCTCGCAGTAAAAGTGTATAACAGCATAATGGCGAGTTTGCCGATTTAGAGAGGGATTGAATTTACGAATCAGTTATTTTGATAAGGTAATCTTGCGAAAGGGTATGCTTTTTTTGCGAAGTGGATTAAAAAATCTTGCGGAAAAGTGTATTAATCTTGCCAAATCCTATCATGGTCTTGCGAACCAGAAATTTCCCCCAAAAGAACCGGGACCGAGTGGCCCGGTTCTTCCATGAGTAATAATTACTTCATAATATCCCGCCAAATCAACAGCTGTGGTGAATTGCCATGAATAGCTTCCATGCTTTCTGGCGTGTCTTTGCCAACCCATACTCCTGCAGTCAGCTGTCCGCTGAAGCCGATGAACCATAAATCCTTGAAATCATTGGTGGTTCCTGTTTTGCCGCCCGCCGTCTGACCGGCAATCGCCGCTTTCCTGGCTGTACCTGATGAAACCGTTTTTATCATCAACTCGTTTACGGTCTCTGCTGTTTTCGGGCTCCAAATCTTCACCGGCTGATCGTTCCATTTATAAAGAAGCTGGCCATTGCGGTCAGTCACCTTCATAATCGCTCTTGGCTTGAAAAATCGTCCTTCATTGCTAAAAACAGTATAGGCCTCGGTCATTTCTAATGGACTCATGCCAGTTGTGAAACCACCGACTGCAGAAGCCGGCACTCGATCCCGGGACGTCACTTTTTCAAAATGAAAAGGTGATAAATCATTGAAAGCCTCATCCACCCCAACTTGCAGAAGCAGCCTGACGGCAGGTGTGTTATAGGAATGGGTAAATGCCTGTTCTAGTGATACCTTCCCATATTTCGCTCCTCCGTAATTTTTCGGACAATATCCTTTGATACAAATTGCTCCAGCATCTACGTTCTCAGTGATACTGGTTCCTGTTCTCTCAAAGTAGGGAGCATATACAAGCAAAGGCTTAATTGAAGACCCAGGCTGTCGAAAAGCTTGATAGGCTCGGTTGAAGTCACCCGTTCGATAGTTCTTGCCTCCTGCCAAAGCAACTACGAGGTTCGATTCATGATTCACCACTGCAGCAGCGCCTTCAATACCTTTGTAGGGAAGGTGCTCCGCCACTGACTTCTTTGCCCGCTTTTGCAGCTCTGGATCAAGTCCTGTGTGGATTGAGACGCCTGACCTCAACAATTCATCGACTCTTGCATTTAATTCTTGATCACTTCCTAATTTTTCATGTTCAAATACCAATTCCCTTAGTTCGCTTAAAACATATGAAGTGTAATCCGGATATGAATTTTTCCTTGGTATAATTTTTAAAACAATCCCCTCGGTTTTAAGCTTTTCTGCTTCGTCAAAATGAAGGTGACCACTCTGGACTAGCTGATCTAACAGAAGCTCCTGCCGTTTCTTTGTCCGATCAAAGTGCTTTAAAGGATCATAAAAGGAAGGATTATTAGGGATGGCTGCCAGAAACGCTTGTTCAGCCTTACTAAGGTCTGCCGGCTTCTTTTTAAAATAAAAATCCGCAGCTGCCTGGATTCCGTAAGCGTTATTCTGAAAATAGATTGCATTAAGATACTGCTCGAGGATTTCCGTTTTTGAAAATGTTTTTTCCAGCTGGTAAGCATATAGAACTTCACTGAGTTTACGGTTATAGGATTGATAATGATTCAGGTACTGGTTTCTGGCCAGCTGCTGGGTAATCGTGCTTGCACCCTGCTCGATTCCATCTGAGTGAATGTTGATTGCAAGCGCACGGCCAATTGCAGGCAGGTCAAATCCAGGATGCTTGTAGAAGTGTTGGTCCTCTGAAACAATGAAAAGAGCTTTTATGAAATCAGGAATTTCATTTGATGACACATAACGTCTTTTCATCGGCTGGTTAAGTTCTGTTACGACCTCGCCATTGCCTGCAAGGATCAAGCTTGTCTGAGAAAGTTTTGTCTGGTTCAAATTGACCTTTTCTTCAAGAATATCATTGAAGCTTTCAGCTTTTCCTGCTTCGTTAAAAGTTAAAGTGACGACCGTGATAAACGCCGGTATTAAAAGCATTGTCAATAAATAGCCTGTTAGGATTCGCACGTTAGTTCCTTTCTTTCGCTGAGGAATAATCTTGTGAAATTACTAATGCATGTAAGACACGGTTTATATCGGATTTAATTCCGCATAATTAAGAGCGGAACCAATGTTGCCATAGGAAATACACGGAATTATTCATGGGAATTCTTTATTCTGCAATAAAATAAACACAAATTAAAATTAGACACTATAAAAATGCAGAAAAATTAAAAAATTTATTCAGATTCGTGATATAATAGAAAAAATAATCGACAGAAAAGCATATACTGGTTACATACAACTACTGGCTTTTCAGAAAGTTGGGGAAGCATGAGCGAAAATGAAAGGACATTATTTATCGATTTTGAATTTACGATGCCTGACAGAAACAGCAGGAGGCGGGGCTTTTACCAGGAAATCATTGAGGCTGGCGCCGTTTTGGTTGAAAACAGCAAGGTGGTTGAACAGTTCTCATCATATGTAAGGCCCACCCGTTTTACGACGTTAACTGAGAGATGCAGGTCGTTTCTGAACATTTCCCAGGAACAGGTGAATTCAGGAATCTCGTTCCATGATTTGGCGGAGAAATTAAAGTGTATGGGTGGAAGCAAAAACTGCCAGGTTGTCACCTGGGGCAATATGGACATGAAGGTATTGCAGCATAATTGCCTGCAGGCTTCCGTCTCATTTCCACTCCCGGGCAAGCAAATTGATCTCTCTATGGAATATAAACGTTTCTTTGGAGACCAGAATCAGACTGGACTTTGGAAGGCTGTACAAGAATATGGCAGGGAAGGCACTGGAAAACACCACCGAGCTCTCGATGATGCTTTGACAACCTATCATATTTATAAACTTGTAGAGAAAGACAAACAATATCTGCGCAGGCCCGAGCCTACCACAATCGGGGATATGGTCGATTTCTCCAAGCTGTTGAACAAGTTTGCATAAAAAAGCCAGATTGGAAAAAACAATCTGGCTTTTGGCGTTCTTATGGTGGATATATTACTCGGCAAGGTTCTATTTAAAGTAATCTTTTTCAAGCGACTCCAAATTCCGCATGCTTTGCTGTGCCCATGGAGAATTGTCATTCTCTAGTTCTGCTCGCAATTTACTGGCTGCTTGTTTCAATGAATCAAGATAGTCAGGAATCTCACCTTCGAACGGCTTAACCATTTTTTCAGGAATATTAGCCTGTTCCCGGTATGACAGTGCCTTTCTTTCATGGAAAAAGCCCACTTCAGCATCCTTTGGGTTATGAAGATCGCCTTGCATCGGATGTTTAGCTACAGCCAAAACACGGACAAGATAGTGCAGGGGACGGCGCTCTGTAATCTCGCCTATGTACTTACCAGTTTTATAAATCGCGGTCACTTTATCGCCAATATTCAGTTCGGTCATAGTTTTCTCCTTTCGAAAAACAGATTATGTGATGAATGTCCTAATCAGTTCAGGATTTGACAGTACGTATTGCCTTTTTAATGTCTGGCGTGTGGCTTCTAACTCCTCGAGACGCTTGTCTAGTTTCGCCTCCTAGATACATTGGAAACTTCAACTCCGCCTTCATAAACAAAAAACGCTTCTTTGTCGGAGTTAAACAGTCGCCTACACCACCTTTCTTTCATTATGCAAGATTTATAGCAAAAAACAAAGTGCAAAACCTTTTGCAATCCTTTAAAGTGTTTATAGGAGGGATACATATGATGACTAAAAAAATATTAGCTGTTTTAATAGCAATCATGTTTGTTCTTGCGGGATGCGGTACTGCAGACGAGAAGCAAGAAGCAGAGAAAGTGAAGGAAGAAACGAAGGATAATGGTGGACAAGCTGATCAGCAGCAAGAGGATGAAAATATCGTTTATCCACAAACGATTAAGGAAGTCCAGGAGAACGAAAGACTTGTTGAAATGGTAACCAGCTTGGGCAACATCAAAATCAAGCTTTTCCCGGAAAAGGCACCTAAAACGGTGGAAAATTTCATCAAGCACAGTGAAGAAGGCTACTATGAGGGAGTTACCTTCCACCGTGTTATCGATGGATTCATGATTCAGGGCGGTGACCCGGAAGGAACAGGTATGGGCGGTGAAAGTATTTACGGCGGACCGTTCGAGGATGAGTTTTCAAGAGAGCTTTTCAATATCCGCGGAGCGTTATCGATGGCGAATTCGGGACCTAATACAAATGGAAGCCAGTTTTTTATCGTTCAGAATAAGGAGCTCGATCCTAGCCTGCCAGAACAAATGAAACAAGCTGGCTATCCGGAAAAAGTAATCAAGGCTTATGAAAATGGCGGAACTCCGCATCTTGATGGCAAGCATACAGTCTTTGGGCAGGTTGTCGAAGGAATGGATATTGTCGATAAAATTGCCGCTACCCCAGTTGGAGCGCAAGACAAGCCTGAAAAAGACGTTGTCATTGAAAAAATTAATGTACTGAAATAGCCATCAGCATCAGGTTGGACGAAATACTAAACCTTGCTATAATGTGTGGGTGAGTGTTTCCGAGTAAGAAAGGAAGTTGAGAATGAATCACTGGTTTGTCATCTCATTGTTTTTATATTTTCCAGAGGATAAAACTGAATATATTCCCGCAGCTATTACCTCATTCGTTTTCCTGATCGGAGCGATCCTGACAATGAGGTTTATCATTAAGATTTCCAAAAAAGAAGCACAGAAAGCAAAGGAATATGAGCAGACCGTCATGAAGCAAATAGAAGAACAAAAGAAGAACAGCTGATTATACTCAGCTGTTCTTTTTTTGAAAGTGATTTAACGCGTCACAGCACTGGGGGTCAGACCCCCAGTGCTGTGACGCGTTAAACTGTGATGGGAAATTCGCTTTTAAGTGAGCTGGTTTAATCGTTTTAAAAACGGGGTAAAAGTCATGTTTTCATTATTTTAGGAAAGGTTTATAATAAAATTTATATCTTGAAATGAGTAGGGGTTTAAATTGAAGGAGTTACAGATAACTAGTATTGTCGATCAAATTCTTATCCAATCGGGAAGCAGTGTTAAGGTTGAACTTGAATCATATTTTCCAGGAGACCGGTTTGCGGGCGGAAAATATAATTTTGATAGTCATACCATCACTTTATACATAGAAGAGATCAAGGCCCAGTGCTTGCAAATCTTTTCTTCATTAGATCATTTCGAGGATTACCTCGCTGTTGTCTTTGCCCATGAAATTGGCCATGCAGAGGACAGTCAGCTGGCTGATTTAATTGAGCAGATGGATGAATGTAACAATGAATACACGAGAACAGGCATAGCCTTGAATATCGAAAATAATGCATGGGACTACGCAAGAATGCTAATCCCTCAAACACTTCATCCATTCATGGACACAATCATACATTATTCACTTCAGCCATATTATGAAGCACTTGAGATAAGTGCCTAAATGCATAAAGAAGGAGCCAAGACCTAACAGGTCCGGCTCCTTCTTTATTTCTTGTGATCACTTGTCTTAGCTAAACGCTGTTTTCAATCTTCCGAGACCTTCGAGCAAGGTTTCGCGCGGGCATGCCAGGTTCATCCTGACGAAGCCTTCTCCGCCTTCTCCGTATTTCGTTCCTGGCTCAAGTGCGAGTTTCCCTTTGTAGAGCAGTTTCTCTTTTATTTCATCATCACTTAAACCAAGCTCTCTGCAGTCAATCCACAGCAGGTAGGTAGCATCTGCCTGCATAGGTTTAAGCGCTGGCAGATTTTCTTTCATAAACTCCGTAGCAATCTCCATATTCTCGTGCAAATAGTCCAGCAGCTGGTCAAGCCATTCCTCTCCACCGCGATAGGCGGCTTCCATTCCTGCAACGGCAAACGCATTCAAGGTGAAAAATCCTTGCTGCTGCTGGATTTCCTTGAATTTGGTTTTTAGTTCCTTATTCTGGATAATGGCTGCTGAAGCTTGAAGTCCTGCCAAGTTAAATGTTTTGCTCGGTGCGACAAAAGTTGCTGTAATATTCATGAACTCTTCTTTTAGCGAAGCGATTGGTGTATGGACATTCGGCTTGAAAACAAGATCGGAATGGATTTCATCTGAAACGATCAGACACTCATGCTTTACGCATAAGTCGCCGAGTTTTTCGAGCTCAAGCCTTGTCCAGACCCTGCCGCCAGGATTATGGGGATTGCACAGAATGAACAATTTAACTCCATCTTTCAACTTTGCTTCAAAATCCTCGAAATCCAATTCATAGCAGTTATTTTCATAAATTAAGTTTGAAGTGACAAGCGTCCTGTCATTATTTTTTACCATATTGAAAAAGGGTGTATATACAGGAGAATGAACCAAGACCTTGTCGCCTTTTTCAGTGAAAGCTCGAATCGCTGTACTGATGGAAGGCACGACACCCTCGCTATATAGAACCGATGATTTTTCAATCTCCCAGCCATGGCGATTTTTCAACCAAAGCTGAAGGGCTTCAGTAACCGTAAAAGGTACAAAGGTATATCCGAAAACCCCATGGTCAATCCTGTCTTTAAGAGCGTCACAAACTGCCTTGGGAGGCTGGAAGTCCATATCGGCGACCCACATCGGCAGCACATCCGCCGTTCCAAACACATTTTCAGTTGAATCCCATTTCACTGAACTAGACCTGCTGCGATCAACCACTTTGTCAAAATCAATCTTCTCCACTATGTACGCACCGCCTTTTCCTGAATAATTTATCTATCTCTACGTTTATGATAAAATACTTTTAAAAATAAATCAGGTGATTGAATTGGAATCTAGAGAACTTAGCTATAAATTAATAGATGTTTTGAATAAATGGGATCCTTTTAACGTTGGGGAAGGGGAATTTGATCCGGAAATTGCGGATATCCTCCAGGCGGTCCACGATTTTGACGATGCTGATAAAGTTGCAAAGAGAATTCAGTCTGTTTTCGAATTTTCCTTTGAACAGCTATTGCCATACCAGGAATGCCGTTTAATCGCTAACACTTTGCTTTCAATTAAAAATGAGGATGTGTGCTCATTGTAAACTCAGGAAACGGCAGCCATCAACGGCTGCCGTTTGCTGTAGCTTCGACTCTTTCCTCTGCGTCAATAAATTGATTGATCAGCCTGTGGACATCCTCCGGCCGTTCTTCCGGTACGAGATGGCCTGTTTCCTTCAAAATCACCAATTTGGAATTCTTTAAATCCTTCTTTAATTTTCTTCCGACACTGACAGGGACAACCTTATCGTGTTCACCCCAGATCATCAGGCAAGGTGCATCGATTTTTTTTAGCTCCTCAGAAGTCAAGTCGCCCTCCCGATGCCTAATCATCATCGTCAATGCTTTGAAAATGTCATCTTCTAAAAAAGGGGACAAGTAGCCGTAGAGCATTTCATCATTAATCATGGAATGGTCATACACAACATTTTTCAGGTTTTGTTTCACACCAGACTTCGCGAGATGGAATTTTACATAAAGGTGAAAATAAGGAATATAGCTTGTCAGGACAAGGGGAAGCTTCGCTCTTTTCAAATAGCCTGAACTGCAAAGCAATATTCCCTTTTTTGCATACTCCGGATAGAGCAAAAGAATGTTTAAAGCAATTTGACCGCCCATTGAATGGCCGACTACATTAAACTCCCTGATTCCAAGTGAATTCATTAAATCTACGACGGTTGTAGCCATGTTATGGTACGAATATTTATAACTGGAAACTTTGCCGCTTTTCCCGAATGGTGGGAGATCAACGGAAATGACGTTATAATCCTCTTTTAGCAGCGGAATCAAATGCCTGAAGCTGAAAGTAGAGGAAAGAAAACCATGGAGCAGCACGAGTGTTTCATCGGATGCCGGGTGTACATAATGTTCGTAATACAAATCGATTCCGTTAATGGTTTTATTCCTGGCGAACGTAACATCTTCCATTGCGGCTTTCACTCCTGACATTATTTACGGAATATGTAAGGTATGCCATTTATTTTCCCCGTGAATTCAAAGTTCACACTCATAACTTGAAAAAAGACAGAAAACAAAAAAAAGATGGACTTCCAATTATGGAAGTCCATCAAAAAAGGGGGGAATACTAGAAAGCCTTATACGATAAGGATAACCAGTTTGGCAGAATGATATACATGTAAAATTTTATTTATTTCTGTAACTTAATATAAAAAAATAAGGAGCGAGAATTTCTGCTCCTTAATCCGTAGAGTTCATTAATTTTAGAAGATAGCCACTTTTACATACTGCTTGTTGTTGGATCAGCTTCTGATGGAGCGGTAACGTAGATTTGCTGCCCCATCAGCTCGGAAGCCGGGACATCCAGTACAGTCGAGATCTTTAAAACTGTCTGCAAATTAGGTATTTGCTCACCATTTTCGTATCGTTCGATTGTCTGCGCGCCAACCCGTGATTTTAAAGCAAGCTCCTCTTGGGACATCCCTTTTCGCATGCGGCAATTTTTGATATTCTGGCCAATCGTATTCATCGATCCTCACCTCCAGAAAATATCTCTTATTATAAGTTTATCAGAAAAAGGTTGAATTTTTCGTCTGCAATGTGAACTTTTTCTTAACTTTACAATATGCCTATAGACTGTAAAAAGACAATGCCAATACCAACAGGAACGATGTAGCGGATTGCGATATACCAAATGTTAAATATCAACCGATTTTTTCCCGCTCCTGTTTCAAGCTCCTGCCTTACCAATTTCCGCGGAAGCACATAACCTGCGAAAATCGCAATGAAAAATGCGCCAAGCGGCAAGCCGATATTGCTCGTAATGAAATCAGCTAGATCAAAGAAGGTCATTCGGAAAAATTTCACGTCTGATAAAACGCCAAAGGAAAGGGCATTGGGTATTCCTGCAGCAAATACCAGCATCCCTGCGATCCAGGCAAATTTCTTCCTCTTCTCCACATTGCCCCTCGAAAGAACGGCAACGATGATTTCTAAAATGGAAAAGGCGGATGTCAATGTAGCAAACAGAAGCAAGACTAAAAAGATCGTTAAAAATAGTCCACCGAATGCAATTTGCTCAAATACAGCCGGCAAGACAACGAATACTAATCCAGGACCAGCCTCTGGTTCAAATCCAAGTGCAAATACTGCAGGGAAAATGACCAGTCCAGCGAGCAGCGAGATGAAAATGTTCAAGCCAACGACAGAGAATGCAGATTTCGTCAGGCTTTCACCTCTAGATAAATACGAAGCGTAGGTGACCATCACAGAAAGGCCGACACTTAAGGAGAAAAAGGACTGGCCTAGTGCCAGCAGCACGGTTTCAGCAGTGACTGCAGACCAATCAGGCTTCAAAAAGAACTCAACACCCTCCATTGCTCCTTCGAGCGTGAGTGAACGAATCACCAGGACTATGAAAATGATAAATAGCGCCGGCATCATATATTTGCTGGCCTTTTCAATCCCCTGCTGAACACCGCCCTGCGCCCTGCACAACCCAGATGGTAAGCAGTATGAAAAGGAATTGCACGGTCACTGCCTCAACAGGATTAGCAATGATTTTTTCGAAGGTGGAACCATATTCAGCCTGAGTCAGGCCGGATAATGATCCAGTCAAGCTTCGTCCAAGGTAAGAAAGGATCCATCCCCCAACAACACTATAGAATGAAAGGATGATGAAGGATGCGATGACACCGCCGTAGCCAAGCAGCGGCCATGCGCTTTTGGGAGCGAGATGTTTATAAGACATAACCGCGTCTTTCTGAGTGTTCCGGCCAATGATGAATTCAGCCAATAAAATCGGTGCTCCGATAAATATAGTCATGAGCAGGAAAAGGATCAGAAAAATGCCGCCCCCGTTTGTACCCGCCATATAAGGAAACTTCCAGATTGCCCCGAGGCCTATTGCCGACCCAGCAGCCGCAAGGATAAAACCAAGCTTAGAGGTCCATTGTTCATGCTTGTCCATAAAAAAACTCCTTTTAAAAATCATATAAAAAAAGAAATTCAATTTAGGTTTTCTGACAAAACAGAAAATTATTTTTCCATGTTACTATTTATACAGTTAAAATCATAGTATTTTCAGGTTTTTACCCATTCATTTAGGTTTTTACTATTTTTTTGAAACAAAAATGGAAACCCGGCGTTTTATAGGTAAAGTTGTTTCGCTAAGATTGTTTCTTGCTGAGACAGCTCAATATTATGATAAGAAAAAGAGAGAAATCAGTTTGGGGGATCCAAATGAATGAAGAGGAATTAGTATTTCGGGCACGGAACAGAAACATGCAGGCTTTTGCGGAGCTGATCGATGTTTATACTCCCACCGTCAAGCGCTTTGCCTTCCAGCTTGGAAACAATTATGACGACATAGATGATATTACACAGGAAGTGTTTGTCAGGGTTTTTCGCTTCCTGGATCAATTTTCACAGGCGAAGTTCACGACCTGGCTTTATAAAATCACTTTAAATGTAACAAGGGATTTTTCCCGCAATAAAAAAAGACAGATTAAAAAGGTGCTGAAATTCGGAAAAGAGCGTACCTTCAATGGGAAAACCGCTGAAGAAAGCATCCTCCGTTTTGAGGAAGACAGAACCTTGCATGAATGCATTCAAAAACTTGATGAGAAATATCGGATTCCGATTGTCCTGTTTTATTTTCATGATAAAAGCTATGACGAAATCGCGGAAATTACAGGCATATCGCTTTCAAATGTAAAAACCCGTCTTTTAAGAGGCAAGGAACATTTGAAAAAGCTGCTCGCGTTAGCTGAAAAGAGAGAGGGTGAAAACCATGGATGATCAATTATTGGAGAAGCGTCTCGATAGCTTGAGAAAAGCATATAGCGACATGCCGGAAGAGGAAAACCGTTCGGAAATCCTTGCAGCCATTAAAAAAGACCAAAAGAGAAAAATTCAGAATAAGTGGTTTCACCTGCCATATGCAGCAAGTTTTATCGGAGTAGGAATGATTGCTGGTGTTTTAATGATGCAGTATATCGATGATATTGGTATATCTACTTCGGAAAAACCAGGAGTTCATCAGACATCAGGCGACAACAACGAAACGAAAAGTGAGCTGACAGAATCAGAAGTGAAGGGAAAAATAACAGCTTTGCAAGCTTATTACACGGAAAGGCAGACCTACACCAAAGAAAAATTGGGTTTTGGAGCAGGCTATGAAGATCTATTTTACCAAAATATCCTCGTGAATATAACCCAGCTCGAAACTGAAATGCTTGAAAACCCAAAAGCCTATGATCGAGATGAATTCAAGCAGGTCACAGCGCAAATTAAGAGAGAAATCAATGAAGCTTTCACCATGCCGTCAGAAATCATTGAAAAGCTGTCACACGGAGTCGATGATCATCGCTATGAAAGGGAAGATGAATACCATCTTCTAGTGCAGCTCGATTCCTACTTGATGGCCTATAGGCAATCCTTTGTTCTATATGAATGGGAAATCAATAAAGCATTGGAACAGGGAAGCACGGCAGAGGTTGTTGAAAAGTTGAATTCTGGCGGTGAAGGAATCTCAACACGAGGATTGAAAAAGCTTGCTGAAGGTGTCGTCCAAAATGGATATGTTTTCAGGGAAGCGGATGGAAAGATTGAAATCTATGTTGATTTTGACAGTATTGCTGAAAGGCTGAAGCCAGAAGGGAATCCGGATTTTATCTATTATCTCGAGCTTAGCAGCAACCGCATACAGGACCTGCAAGGAAACGTAGTGTCATATAAGGATTTGGGTCAGCTTTTGGTGAAATTTGAGAAAAGTATTAAAGTAGTCCAGGATCGAACGGTTGAACAATGGATGAGGAATGATGCTCAATCACTATATGGCCTTTTTGTAGTGGGCCATCCAAAAAAACCGCTATTCAATGAGCAAAATGTATTGAAAGAAAACGTTAAAAAAGGATATAGATATGTAATGGAAACTTTTCCAACCACTGATACAGGAGCGGCCATGAAAATTTTCTATGAACAACTTGAAAAAAATAATTTCATAAAGCCTGCCGATTTTTCCATGAGAGCTGTGATCTATCCCAAATACTTGAACATTCGGACCCCTGATAAATCTGAAATCATGTTCACTCAGAGTATCTTGCCGTTAACAAATGACCTGCAGGAAACCTACAAGGAATTTGCCGCAAAAAAGGATGACAATATCCTCAGGAATTATGGTCCGTTCGAAATCATGCAGCTTTACTTCCATGCCGACAAGGAAAAGGATTTTGCTGCGAAGTATGCATTATATAGTAAGAATGATGCCATGCCGTCTGAAGAGCAGTATATAAACCAACAGCAGGCTGCGGGATTGGACCTGAGCGAAATGTTGAATGGATATGACCATGCGTCGCTCTATTTTTCTGAAGAAAATCCTGACCAGATTACCGGTATCAAATTACATTTCAAGGAACGTTCAGATGCTCCAGTATTTCAAATGGTTCAGGAAGATGGAATCTGGAAAGTCAGGTATATGCCGCTGCAGTAGTCTGACAAAAATTTGGAAACGCCTAAATAAGAATTATATTTTTCCTTTTGATAAAAACTATAAAATATGATATAATTTTTTATTGCGTATTAATAGGATAAAATACAACAAAATTTAGGAGTGTTTCGATGTCAGAGAAAATTGAAGTAGGCAGTGTTTTAACAGGAAAAGTTACAGGAATCCAGCCATATGGCGCTTTCGTTGCATTAGATGAAAATACACAAGGACTAGTGCACATTTCAGAAATCACACATGGTTATGTTAAGGATATCAACGAGCACCTTACAGTTGGCGACGAAGTGAAAGTGAAAGTTTTGTCAATTGATGAAGCTGCTGGAAAAATTGGATTATCTATCCGTGCAACTGAAGAAGCTCCTGAGCAAGTTCAACGTGCACCAAAGAAGCCACGCGCTAAGCGTCCAGCTGCTGTAGTTCAATACCAGGATGATTCAGCACAAGGCTTCAACACTTTGAAGGATAAGCTTCAAGAGTGGATCGACCAGTCAGACATGGCTAAAAAGTAATAGCTTTTGAAAAACCGGACAATTAAGTCCGGTTTTTTTTTATGGCGTTAGATTCGTTATAGAAATTAAAATACAAGTTCGGAACAATGGAGGGAGAGAAACCGGGGCACCGGATGTTCCAATAAGGGTCATTGGAACAATGGAGGCAGATAAACCGTGGCATCGGATGTTCCAATAAGGGTCATTGGAACA